>JACDGM010000044.1 GCA_013815325.1 Chthoniobacterales bacterium | reverse complement strand
GATGGAACGACTTTTCCCTTGCCAGATGGCTCAGTACGATTTGTAGGAACGATCAGGCCGCTGAGCAAAGGCGAGGCTGTCGAATGGTTCGTTGAGACACATGCTCCTGAATGCTTGAAGAACATGGTCAGAATTACATTCCTTCCGATTGCGCATCCCCACTCTTTAAGCTGAGCCTTACAAAGCCCTAACGAGGCGCGAAGAAATACGGGTTATCCGTATCTTTCCGAAGGTGGTTCAGAGTCTGACCACATGTTGATATAGGCCGTGGTTGTCGAAATAATTCTGCCGAGACAGCTGTGATGAAAGTCTGTGATTACCCGGTTTTGCTCGTCCGTGGTGATTTCGGTTGGCGAATAGGTTTGGAACTTCACCCGGGCGACAGCGAATCGGTCGAACGTTTCCCTCGACAACGCCAGCTGCGCCGAGGGTCGGTTATCCCGCGCGTCGCACCGATAGCAGGCAATGTAGGGTCGCAACAATGGAGAGGAGAGTTCTTCGGCCCGGAGGTCGCGGGTCCAACCGTTGTTCAGGGCGCGGTCGAGCGCGGCGAGAAATTCAGGAGTCTCCTCCGGGTCGACTTCAACGGTCAACCGTCGTTGCCGTTTCATTTAGTGATACGCCGGCTGTGGCTTTGCGTTCCCTGACTGAACTCGTCGCACTTTTCTCCTCAGGGCCGCCGCGCCTGCGGCTTCGTGGCGCATCTTCTCCGGATCAACCAGCGTTTTCTTGACGAGCGGGATCACAACGCCCGAGCCAGGCACGCCGCCTAGCATCGAATCGGTAAATACAAAGCTTGCCGCTCTGACAAATACGCTGAGCCAAGCCCCGGATCGAGTCAGCTTCGTCGCGAATCTCCGCGCGCCTGCCGATCGCATCGAGGCGTTGTGAAGCTTGGAGACAGTAAGCGTCCGTGATCGGCTGCCGTCGAAATAGCCGGGGATTCTGCGCGTCCGCTAGGGAGTTAACGAGTCGGCAAGGAATCCGGGCCGCCCGTAGTCTCTTCAAACGGGTCATGGCCAACGCGAGTTCTTCAAAGAGCAGAGCCATACCGTAAGAATAAGAACAGCATGCCGGCCACGAGTCCGCCGACAATAGAGTATTTGTTCCGAAGCATTGCGTTTGCCTTCCGATCGGCTTCGGAAATATCCTGGACGGGATAACGCCCGCCATCGTATAGGCTAAGAAGAACCCGGCAGCCTACGTAAGCTAGAAATGCCCACCCCAGGAAGCTGAATAATACGCCTAGGGCGAGGTTCATCTGATTTGAGAGCACCAGGATCATTTCCGATTTTTTCCATGGAATCAGGAAGCTAATCGAAGCCAGATGATTTGCCCTAAGAATTCGGAGAGAAGCCCCAGAATCTTATCGTGATCGAGGTCGCGAGGCTGCTGCAATTTGTCGCGGCCGAGTCTGGACGGAGCGGAATCATGTTGCCAGTATTGAGGCCGACGGCCCCTTCGTTTCACGTTTCACGGGTATAGGTGTGAAACGTGAAACGAACGCCTTATTCGTGAAACGTTCGTGAAACGAGAATGAAAGGGAATAACCCTTTACCTACGAAATGAGCGTGAAACGAGCGTGAAACGTTGTGGAACGAACTAGCGAAAACGTGAAACGAAACTTGTAAATCTCGTTTCACAATTCCTCCCCTTCGACCAAGGCATAACCTCGACTGAGCTTGCGCAGCCACCCGCCCTCAATCGCCTTCTTCGCCATCCGACTGACGGACGCTTTTGAAATTTTCAACTCGTCCGCAATCTCTGAACACTCGGTCACGCCGTCAGCGATTAGGCGGCGAAACACATCCAATGATTGCGCGAGCTTGTGAGTCACGGTGATGGCGCCCGTGTCCGGATCGGTCACGTAGTGCCACTCATAAGCGGGAATCTCTTCCTGAGTGTTGCGGCTCGGTTTCGTGAAGCGCGAGATGAAGCGAGCGCCTTGCTGATCGTCCGAGTGCTTTTTCGCGTCATCGAGGACTATCACCCAGAAAGCCGCATCCTCGCGCTTGCTCGTGCCGCGGGCCTCTCCATTACGGCCGGCATGGTGAACAAAAATTACGGCTATCTTGTGACGGCGAAACTGAAGCAGCCAATTGTTGACCTGCTCCCAGGCAAACGCGTCATTCTCCTTCATGCCGCTGGCCAGGGTTGAGAGGTTATCCAGGACAACCACCTTGACGCCGGCCGACAAGCAGTAGCCGGTGATTGCCTGCTGTAGTTCGGGATCCGTGATGTTCAGCACCCTTTGGGTTCGATCGAAAAGGATTTCGTGATTCAGGAACGCGACTTCGCCATGACCGTGACTTAGGCCGCGATCTCGCGCCTGGATCAGGTCCGCCGGCATCTCCCCGTCCACATACAAGACGTTTGTCGGCGCGTGCGCCTGCCACTCTCCAACACGGCCACCCTCGCTCAGAGCTCGCGCAATCGATAGTGCCAGCCACGTCTTGCCGACACCGCGAAAGGCGTAGATGAACCCGAGATCGCCTTCGCAAAACCAGTCACCCAGTAACCTGCGGCGCCGTTGTAGATTCAGTTCGCAAAGCTGGCTCGACGCCACTACCGCTCTACTCAGCGCGTTTGGCCACTTGCCATCCGGTTCAGACTCGTAGAGCGTGACCATGTTTGATTGAATGGTCGGAAGAAGTTTATCCCTACCTAATGTTGCCTGAAGCTCACACACGTCCTTGACCTGCTTCGATTGGTTAGCTGGCATTTTGAAGCCCTCCCCAGTCGAGCTGTTTCAATGAATCGACAACCGGTCGCAGTAGGCCAGCAATCTTCGTGGTAGCGGCGAGCCCAGCTGCGTCACAATCGAGAGCGAGAATGACCTCCTTGTCCTTAAATAAAACTGCCCATTCATGCTTGAAAGTGGTCGCGGACGGGATGGCGACCACCACAGTCTCGCCGTCTTTCTCAACCCCCGCGTCAATCACCGAGATCGCGTCGGTTTCTCCCTCGCATATGTAGGCCGTGCTACGGTTCCAAAGGAGGCCGCCGCGCCATAGCCATGGTTCACCGAACGCCCACTTGATGACTCTTTCGCCGTCCTCGCGCCAACGCAACTTGACGCCCGATTCATAAAGGAATGCCAGCTTGCCATCCTGCCAACCAAGACTGGGCTCATGCGCGAGTTCGACGATGCTTTCGACACGCCAGTTCCGCGATCGGGCAATCCGCTCGCACAACCCACGGTCTTGCTGCAAGACCGTGGCCATCGCCAGAGCGAGCCTACAATCCGATTCCGCCATTGGAAGGGGAAGCGCAGCACGCTCAGATTCCGCAGCTGATAGCTTCTTGAGGACGGGAAAGGATCTTGGGAAGTATCTCTCCGCAGTCACCGGAGCGCCTAGCCATTCCGCAGCTGCGTGCAACGCATCTTTGAACGGCACCCCCCGAGCTTGCGCGAGTAGCTCAATCAGGTTGTCACCGCTTTCGTCGGTTGCGAAGTCCTTAAAGATCCCCGCCTTCCTCCCGCTGATGCAGATCGCGAGGGATTGGCCAGCCTCGCCATTCAGCGAACCAACGCGCCACTCGTTAGACTCCTTGCAACCATTTGGGAACAACGACCTAGTGAATTCTTCGGCTGACGCCGCGAGCGCTATCTTGATCTCATCCGCACTCATTTGCCACCGCCCGTCCAGAGGCGCATCCGTCCGCCCATTGCCGCTCTGTGGCGCCGGAAGGCGAAGAGATCGGCAGGATCGCCACTTTGCCGGTACAGCGCGGCCAACCTATGAGATTCTTGCCGCCATTGGATTTCACAGATGGCTTGCAACCCGCGCGAATGCTTGTAAAATTGCACCAGAGTTAAGGAAGTTTTCGGGGCCGTGCCGCCAAGCCGGCCCTTTCCTTTTGGAGGTGGATCGATTTTCATCATGATTCCCCTCCTGCGGCCGTAGCCTCGAAGGCTTCGACATCACTTAGTTTGTAGCGGAGCAGCCTTTGGTTGAAACGGATTGCCTTAATAAGACCCGCCTTCTCCCGCCGCTTTACTGTTTCAACAGAAGTCTCCCAACGATTGGCTATTGCCCGTCGGCTTAACAACTGTTCCGGTCTTGCGCTTTTCTGTGTGCTCATTGTTTGGCTCAATCAAAGCACACGTTTTTTGACCTAAACCGCCGCCATTTCTTAGCGGTAGCCGTTCCCGACCCGAAACCGCCTCAGCCGTCACTAAGAACGTTACCAGATCGCCTCAGCGACCCACAAACGAGCGGCCGCAAGCCCTCAGCCGAGGCCTATTCGGCTACACTTCCTGATGAAGATTTTTCAAAGATTCGGTTGACGACTTCCGGCCGCCGTTTCCGCCAAGACTTTTTTCGCTGCTTACTGACACATCTCTTTTCATACTCTGCAAGCCAAGCCAGCCAGCGACAGGGGATCAAATAATACACGCGGCCGTCGTCACCAGCGCGGCTCAGACTCGCGATAAATTTACGAGCAGTGAGATGGTATTGTGCACTTCCCTGAGCGACAGGCATGCTATTGAGCTTGTAACAGCCTCGCAGCTTCTTGAAGAAAGTCTCCGCAGACCATCTTAAGGACACCCGCTTCTTCAAGACCCCTAACAAACGGCATTGCCCGTCCAAGTATCGCCTGGCGTCATCGGAATCCGTATGCGGCTCGAACTTCAAAGCATTAACTTCCCAGCGGTCGCGCATAATCTCCCCCGCTTCGCGCATCAGACGCGAATCCTTTCGTTCAGTGCTGCCAAATGCTGTTAGCAGATCGTCAAACCCTGTTGGCAGTTCTCGCGAAAGGCAAACCGCCTCAAAATAGAATCGCATTGCGAGTTCGAGACCGACTTTCGGAGCTTGGTCAGGCAATAGCATCGCTGCGAGCTTCGCGAGATCCATTGGATCAGGTCGCGGAAAATCCTCGGGAGTGGGTTTCATTACTCCGGGCGGCAAGCTAAGCGGCTGCTTCTTTTTCATCTGTTCTTCTCCTTAGTAGCACTCTGGACGTGCGACTGATAAATCTCAGAAGGGGTATATGGGGCGGTCGCGGGCCGAAAAACGGGGCCATACCCCGTGTTGCCGGCCACCGGTCAGCCCAGAAATAAAAGAATTACTCCATTGCCTTGGTGGGGCAGCTAACTTACGAGGCTCTTCTGGCGCACCCTTCCTCGTCGAGCCGCTGTTGATTGATAACCCTTCCCTCTGCGAGGGGGACAACGTTGCCAGGCATGATCAGGAGGTCACCCATGCCGATTGTCACGCGCTCTTTCGTGTCCAAGTAGTGCGCTGCGGTGATGGCAATATCCGCGTGGCGCAACATACGACTTGCCGCATAGATGCCATACTTCGCACACAGCTGACTCCCGAATTCCTTTCTTAACTCATGCAAAGGCTTAGTCGCTGTCGAACCTTTCCCGCGCATCCACGCGTTCAAAGCCTCGAAATCCCGCTGCGCCCTGTAATGCGCGTAGCTGGCGTCATTCCGCGGCTCGGCGTCTGCCTCGACCACGAAGGAGCCGCTTGCTTGCGCGTGCCAGCCTCGGAATAAGGCGACAAGTTCTGGATCAATTGCAACGTCGCCACCGCTGTCGCTGGTTTTGGGCTTGAAATACTCAGTGGTCTCAATGACTACAACGCCCTCATTCCAGCGGAAAGCTGTCCACTGAAGCTTGTCGATTTCGTTTCGCCGGAGTCCGACCATCGTCGCCAGTAGAAATATTTTCAGCTGCTCTCGAGGTAGCTCGCGTATGGCATCGTGGATCAACGTTCCGATGTCCATAGTGGAGTGATAACGCATCGACTCCCGCTTGTAGAAAACCACTCCATCGAAAGGAAGCTTCTCCGGCCTGTGCATTGTGACGTGAGCGAGCAGATCTTCGGCGAAGAGGCTTTTCGCCTGGCGCATCAGAGAATTGCAGGTGATCCGCGCCCGGCGCTGCTTCACCGGATTCACGCCCGCCTTTTTTACGAATGCGATCCGCCATTTGTTTACCTCGCTTGGCATCACGTCTGCCAACTTGATCGCGTCGATCTTGGCAACCCAAGCATCCCGGCCACCACTGACATAATCGAATTTCGCGCGGCCGCCTTCGATCTTGAACGTCTGCGCAAGGATCGTGCGGAAGCTGCGGCAATAGTCTTCGAAAGTTTTGGGCTTGCCGGACCAATGCCCACGCAACTCCTTCATGAAATCGCCGACTGTCGAGACGCCTTTGCGTTGCATCTCCTGCTTGAACCTCGCCAGCGTCAAATCCCATCCGGAACCGACCAGCATCGCATAAATGTCTCGCGCCTTCGCCGCCGCGGCGGCTTTGTTAGGCGTCCTCAGGTTGAACAACTCGCGCCTCCCGCGCCACTGGACACGAGCGGCCCATTCTTCCAGGCGAAATGTTTGCCCGCCGCGGGTGTAGGTCGGCTTGAAGATAACGTCATGCCAATACCTAGAGTCCGTCTTTCCGAACCGCTTGGCCATCGCTTGGCCATTTTTTCCGCTTAGACCTGACGGAACTTGTTCCAATCTTTTCATGTTTTTCCCGCCGGCTTCTCCTCGACCGTGCTGTAATCTTGCGCGCATTTCGGAACAATAGCAAACAGTTCAATTCAGGCAAACATATAAACTTCGGATCAGAAGGTTGGGGGTTCGAATCCCTCCAGGCACGCAGAAACAAACCACCCGATGATGTGAGAGTCAGCGCCGGCGCTTTCCGTTCTTTCGGCTCAACGGTTCCAGATCGCTTACCAGCTCGAGATCTACCGTCCAATAGCCGCCGTCGCCTTTCCAGACCACGGCAATCCGTTCGTCTTCAGGTTCAATCGAAATGAACTCCGGATGTGGCACCGGCAAGAGACGGCCATCCGGCATACGAAGTCCAAACCCACGAAACGGCTGCTCGTGCAAGCGCCCTCGGAGTGCCCCGCTCGTCATGGGAAGATCATACACGACAGCTCGACCGCTGCGAGTGCAACCTCACCGACGAAGGCCAACCGTAAAAGGCGTCGACCAAGAGGAGCGTTGGCGTCGGCGGCCTGAGGTCTCGCTGGCAGTGTCGGAATGCGGCCCGATTCACGGGTAGTGATTTACCCGAGATTGCATAAATTGCTGGACATCGGTGCACGTTTTCGCGCATGATGCACAGTTCGCTCTTTTGCTCTCTTTATGATAATACCGTTTCAAAATACGACACCTCTCCCGCAAGAGAAGGAAGACCCGACGCCTGCAAGGGCCGCTCTATGGGATGGCCGAGCACCAAGTAGGAGACTGGGCCGGTTGGGAGCGATCACGGGGTTCCTTGCCCTCTTCGCGTCCAGCTCGTTCGCTCAGCAGTTCCGTGACGTGACGGCCGCAGCTGGATTGATCATGGAAGCCAAGAAGTCTTGGGGTAATCCGATCTGGGGTGACATCAACAACGATGGTTTTCTGGATCTGATCATCCCATGCCACGGTCTCGCGTCGTCTAGAGGACCTTTTGTGTATTTGAATCATGCCGACGGCACCTTTACCGACATCCGTGCCACGTGTGGCATCAAGAAAGCCACAGAGTTAGATAGCAGTGATTGGCATGGCATCTCGTTTGGCGACTACGATGGTGATGGCAATCTTGACGTTTATATCGCCGAGGGGGCAAAAGGGGGCGTGGAGGCTAAACGCGACCTCCTCTACAAGGGCTACGGTGACGGGACCTTCGTCTACGCCAGCCAGACAGCGCAGATCGAAACTTCTGTAAATCGCGGTCGGTGCGGTTTTTTCTTCGATCAGGATAAAGACGGCAAGATGGATCTTTTCGTCAAAAGCTACGACGGCTCAAACCGGCTCTACAAAGGCAATGGCGACGCAACCTTCGCTTCTGTGACTGACGCAGCCGGCCTCGGCACTGCCACCTTGGCGCGAGACTTCGGGAGTATCATGTCGTTCGCAGATTACGATAACGATGGATTTCAGGATGTCATAATGACCGGAGATGGCGACAGCGAAACGTTGTATAGGAATCGGGGGGATGGCACCTATGTCGATGTGACGACCACCGCAGGCTTGATACCTCGCGAAAATGGCAAGGGCGTCGCCTGGGGCGATTACAATAATGATGGTCTGCTCGATCTCTGTATTGCAAGAGGTCACCAAGGCACTACCGGGTTGGCCGGCGTGACCCTTTATCGCAACAATGGGAACGGCACGTTTACAGACGTCTCAGCAGCAGTCGGGCTCGCCGCCACGACGAATACGTGGGCAGTTGTGTGGGGAGACTATGACAACGACGGATATCTCGATCTATTTGCCACAAATGCCGGGGACGCCGCCCAAGGGGTCGGCAATAGCAATCTTCTTTACCATAATAATGGCGATGGCACCTTTACTGATAGGGCGGCTGAGGAAGGTGCAGCTCTTAACGATAACATCTCAGCGCATAAAGGCGCGGCTTGGGGAGATTATGACAACGATGGATTCCTCGACCTCATCGTGAAGGACGGGGTCGGTAACGAACAAGACGCCGGGCCAGCGGCGCTCGGACTTCACCGGCTTCTGAAAAACGACGGCAATACGAATCATTTTATCAAAGTTATTCTGAAGGGCGTGCAGTCGAATCGGCAAGGAATCGGCGCCCGCGTCACCGTCACGTACACCGGGGGATCGAGTTATCGTGACAATAACGGGGGCGGCGGAGGCGAGTATGCCTCCCAAGGCGCCGAACCGCTGCACTTCGGCATAGGAGCGGCCGCGGATGCCATGGTTCAGGTGGTTTGGCCCAGCGGCGTCGTCGATCTGGTTTCGTCCGGAGCAAATTCTACCCTTACCGTAGTGGAAGGGTCATCATCACCCACGCCAACGCCCACCCCAACCCCAAGTCCCACCGCGACTCCAACGCCGACACCGAGCCCCACTGAGACTCCAACGCCCACCCCAAGCCCCACCGAGACCCCAACCCCAACGCCAACGCCTACCCCTACTGCTACACCCACGCCGACGCCGGCTCCTCCGTCGATTACTACTCAGCCGAAAAATGCAACTGTGACGGTCGGGCAGACAGCTAAGTTTAGCGTCAAGGCTGCCGGTACAGGCGCGTTGAGTTACCAATGGCGGAAGAACGGCGCGAACATTTCTGGTGCGACCCAGTCATCGTATACCACGCCAGCGACCATCGCGGCTGATGACGGCGCTCTCTTTTCCGTGATGGTGAGCAATAGCGGCGGAACAGTCACCAGCAACAGTGCGAAACTAATGGTTACCGTCCCGCCCGCAATCACGGCTCAGCCGGTCAATATGGCCGTCGCCGTTGGGCAGACGGCTAAGTTCAGCGTCACGGCTACTGGAACGGCACCGTTTCGCTACCAGTGGAGGAAGAATGGAGTAGATATCTCCGGAGCGACGAAGGCATCATATATCACTCCAGCGACCACTCTGGCCGACAACGGAAGCGTCTTTGCGGTGACTGTTAGTAATAGTGCGGGCAGCGCCAGTAGCAATGGCGCGACACTCACAGTAAACTAGCAGACACCGACCAGGCTTCCGGCACTGCAGAGGTTTTGGGGCCAGCGATGAGTACGGATGCCTCAACGAATGCGAGCAACGGCGTATAACGTTCCCTGTCTCACTGGTTGCTGGCATGCCGCGGGACGATGCACTGGCGACAGCGCTTCCCTTCGTCCGCTGGTTTTAAAAGGCGTGGCACGCTCTGCAAAACGGTTGGATCAATCGCAGCCGTAAAGCGCGCCGACCAGGCGGAGCGACTTATCGTTAGGCAAAATTTGCTGCTCCATCTGGTTCATGACGTAGGCGAACGCGAGGCCATTCTCTGGATCAGCAAAGGCGTGGCTGCCGCCGGCACCGGGATGACCGAAAGCTAGACGGGACGGACCGAAGATGCGCGGCGCGACGCCGGGCGGATCTTTCATGAAGCCGGCGGAAAACGCGGTCGGGATTCCAAAAACGCGATCGAGGCCGGCCGCGAGCGTGGTCGTCATTTGCGCGATCGTGGCGGAGTTGAAATAGCGGCGTCCCGCGAGTTCACCGCCATTCGCGAGCATCCCGTAAAACTTCCCGAGCGCACGAGCGCTGCCGATGCCGCCAAACGAAACAATTGAGACGGCGCGATTCTCCGGCGCGTTCATCGCGCTTACCGAGTGCAAACCGCGCGGTGAGGTGAAGGTCTTGCGCTCGATTGTGCCGGGCGTCGCCAGCGCCTGATAGAAGGCCTCGGGCTCAGCCGTGCCGCCGGCTTTGGCGGCACGGATCGTGGCGACCCGCGCGTTTTCTGCCGGCGGGAGACCGATCCAGATATCGAGCGCGAGCGGCTCGGCGAATATCTGCCGCCAATAATTGCCAATCGTGCGGCCATCAATTCGCCTAACGAGTTCATCGATGAGAAAACCGAAGGTGCGCGCGTGATAGCCATGGGCCGTGCCGGGTGCCCAGAGCGGCTTCTGCCGGGCGAGCGCCCTAACGACTGCGGCGTGATCAGCGACTTCCACCAGCTCGTCGAGAGCGGAGAGGCCGCCCTGGTGCGAGAGCAATTGCGCGAGGGTGATCGCGCCCTTTCCATTGTCCGCGAACTCGGGCCAGAATTCCGCCACTCGCCTTTCCAGCTCGATTCCCCGCTCCTGGAGCACATGCAAGAGGCAGGCGCTGCCAAGACCTTTGGTGACCGACCAGAACAAGACGATTGTCTCATCCGTCCAGGCAATCTCCCGCTGCGCGTCGCGGAAGCCCCCATGCAATTCCAGCACCGAGCTCCCGTTCTGCCAGATCGAAACAGCCGCGCCGAGCTCGCCAAAGCGGCGGAAGTTTTCCTCGAAAAGTGGCCGCAGGCGGTCGGCCCGAGCTAAACTGAAAGCAGGCATCAAAGCTCCGTTAGCCTAACGGATTCGGACGGAGCGTGCTTTCGCACGGAGCTGGAATTTGGAGCGCGCTGCTCCGTCAGCGCGACGATCTCGCGACGACAGAGCGTCGCGCTCCAACTGCTTCGCCAACCTAATAATCCCGCACGTAGGGATACTTCGACTCGTTGCCCAGCTCCGGCGGAAACTCGCTGTAGCCGCGGTGAATCCAGGGAATGTCGCTGCGCAAAACGGGATTGTAACTGCCTTTGTAAACCGGGATCGGCCAGAGCAGCGCCTCATAAAATCCCACTCCGAAGCGCGCAAAAGCCCGGCCGGTCCCTCTGAGCACGCCGTAACTGGCCGCCGCGGAATTTCCTTCCTCGCTGTTGATCTTGCCGATCGTCACCGGGATTTCCGTCAGCCCGAAAAAGATGTTTGAGACGCCGCGCCCGAGTTTGCGCGTCGGTCCGTAATCGGCCGCCGGCGGATCCTGAATATCCGCCAGCGCAGTGGCCGCGAATGCGACGAGAAGAAGGAAACCAAGCGAACGTCTCATAACACCACGCGAGTAAATCGATCCCCGCGTACGATTGCAACACTTCTTTATCGCGCGGGGGCTTTCGGCTGGTCTTTGGTTGCGACAACCGAGACGACGATCGTGATCGTGAGCACCACCACAATCACGGCGAGGGAAATCCAATTCGGAATATGCATCCAGCGCGCTGCAATCATTTTGGCCCCGACAAAAAATAGGATCACCGCCAGCCCGATGCGCAGATAAACGAAACGTGAGACGAGATTTGCGAGCAGGAAATAGAGCGACCGCAGGCCGAGAATGGCGCAGATGTTCGAGGTATAAATGATGAAGGTGTCCTGCGTAATCGCGAGCACGGCCGGGATCGAATCGACCGCGAAGATCAGGTCCATCACGTCGATGACGATGAGAACAAAGGCGAGCGGGGTCAGACAGATACTCGTCCCTTTGCGCACGATGAATTTCGAGCCGTGGTATTCGTTCGTCAGCGGGAGCATGCGGCGCGCGCTCCGCAGGATGAAGTTGTTCTCCAGGTCGAGCTGCTCGGAGCGAGCGAAGAGCATGCGCACGCCGGTCACGACCAGAAATGCGCCGAAGATGTAGAGCACAAAATGGAAGCGCGCGACCAGCGTCACCCCGATCAGAATCATGATTCCGCGCATAACGAGCGCGCCCACGATCCCCCAGATGAGGACGCGATGTTCGTACTGCGGCGGCACCTGGAAGTAGGCGAAGATGAGGACAAAAACGAAAATGTTATCGACGCTGAGCGAGTACTCGATCAGGTAGCCGGTAAAAAAATCGATCCCTTGATCTGCTCCCTGCCAACGCCAGACGAGGACGTTGAAAGCGAGCGAGAGCGCTATCCAAATGAGGCTGCGCCGGACGGCGCTGCGCAGGGTGATCGTGTGCGGCCCGCGAAAGCTGAGGAGATCAATGGCGAGGGCCACGAAAACTCCGACATGAAATGCGACCCAAAACCAGATGCTGACGGACACGCGGCGCTAGGGTTCCACGGCTCCCGCTCGCGAGCAACGCGAATGAAGTCGCTCCGCTCATTTCGTTCGGAGCGCCGGCTCGTTTGCGCGTCTCCGGCGCGTCGTGCATCGTGACGTTCTTGTTAGACCGATCAATTTTATGGATGCAGAACTGCAGAAATTAGTGGACGCCGCGAAGCTCACGACAGCGGGAGCAGCCCAGTTGGAGCAGTTGCAGCCCGGCGCTTTTTGCCTTCACAAAAGCTGGGGCTTCGGCCGCGTGGCCGAGTGGAATCTTCTCCTCCACCAGGTCGTCATCGACTTCGAGCGGAAGAAGGGCCACGCCATGCAATTGCAATATGCCGCCGACAATCTGACGCCGATTCCGGCCGGGCATTTCCTCGCGCAGAAAGCGAACGATCTCCCTGCGCTGAAAAATTTACTGAAGGAAAAGCCCACCGCGATGATGCGCAACATTCTCGAGAGCCTCGGCGGCAAAGCCACCCAGGCGCAGATCAGCAGTTGGTTGTTAGGCGATATTTTCACTGAGGCGGAATTCAAGCGCTGGTGGGACGCGACCAAGAAGCTGCTAAAGAAGGAAGGTCACTTCCTCATCCCGACGAAAAAGACCGACCCGATCGAGCTGCGCACTTCCGCCGTTTCGCACGCCGACGAGCTGCTCGCTTTTTTCGAGCAGGCGCGCGCGCCGAAAGAGCAATCCGCAGCGCTCGATGAGGTTCTCAAATTCCACTACGAATTCAACGAGCCGGAGAGGCAGTTGCAGCCGCTCATCGACACGATCGAAGACACGGCGCAGCGCAACCAGCGGCTCAACCCGGCGATGAGCTTCGAGTTTGTCATCGGTCGCGACGAGCTGCTGCAGCGCGAGCCGAAGCTCCACACCACGCACCCCGGTCTCACGCTCGAACGTTTGCTCGTGGATGAAGAGCCACGGCTCGCCGCCATTCTCCCGAAACTTCCTTCCGCCAAAGAGCGCCACGTCCTGCATGTCCTACCGGCCGCTCTCGGCGAGCGCTGGACGACCCGCGCGCTGCAACTGATGCAAGGCAGCAATGCGCGGCTCGTCGGCCAAATGCCGCGCGTCTTCGCCGAGAACGGCAAACAAGACGAGCTGCGCAGCGCGCTCGATCGCAGCCTGCGCGAACATTCCGCCACCAGTGAAACGCTTTACTGGCTTTGCAAAAATCGAAAGGACTGGCCGGAGCTGATCACCCCGGAATTGCTCGGCGCCATTCTTTCCGCCTGCGAGCGCGACCAGCATAACGAGAGTAACAGTCGGAGCACCCGCCTGCGCGACGTTCTCCTCGATGACCGCGAGCTCATTCCCGACATCTTCGCCGGCGCTGAGATCGGCCGCGCGCGCGATGCCATGCGCCGCCTCATGCTCAGCCCGGTTTTCGATGAACTGACGAAGCGCTCCCTGATGGCGCGGATCATCAAACTTTATCCCGATCTGCAAAGCCTCGTCAGCGGCGAGCAGGCGGAAGAGAAGAGCGAAGCGCTCGTCGTTTCCTGGAGCAGCCTGCAAAAACGCAAAGCCGAACTCGAGGAACTCGTGAACAAAAAAATCCCCGAGAACAGCAAGGAAATCGGCGTCGCCCGCTCCTACGGCGATCTTCGGGAAAACTTTGAATTCAAAGCCGCCAAGGAAATGCAGGCCGTCCTCATGCGGCGCAAATCGGAGCTCGAGACCGCGCTCGATCGCGCACGCGGGACAGCTTTCGAAGGTCCCGACTTAAGCCAGGTTTCCATCGGCACCATCGTCACTTTGCGCGACACCAACGACTCCCGCGAAGAGACCTACACAATTCTCGGCGCCTGGGACGGCAATCCCGAGCGCGCCATCATTTCCTACCAGACCGCTATCGGGCAGGCGCTCCTCGGCCATCGGGTCGGCGAAATCGTCGAGTTGAACTCCGGCGAAGAGAGCGGTCGTTACGCGATTCTTTCAATCGAGCCCGCGCCACTCGACGTCCTACCGCCCGAGCCGGAGCTCGAGCCGGTCGCCTCCGACGCGCTCTGATTGTTGAGCGGGCGCTCCGCCTGCCAAGCGACGAAGCTTCTGCGCGCCACCCGCGGGGTCTGCAAGCTCATCCCTCGTCGCGAACAAACCACTCCGGCTTCAGATGAGCCAGCGGGTTCCTGAGTTTGTCCAGCTCAGCCGCTGAGCCATGGACTTCCAGTCGGATGAGGTCTGCGATTTTCATCGCTTCAGCGAGAAGCGCGCCGACATTTTCCAGATGCGTCAGCAACGCCTCCGCTCCGTCGTATCCTTCCCGACAGAAAATCTCGTCCCCGTTAGCCGTGAAATCGTAAAAGAGATTCTTCTCCTCCGTCGCCGCCTTAGCGCGAAAGGCGGGCAGGCCCGCTTTGAAAGCCGCCAGCTTTCCCGGATGCGCTTTGAATTACGGATGCAGACTAACGAAGTTCGGCGGCAGTTTCATAACGCTGAGGGTAGAGACAGCGAACCGGCGCGTCGAGAGTAGGAAGATATCTTCGCGCGCTCAACATCAATAACGCGGAGCAAGCGGAGTTAGTGAAGCGAGATCATCGGCCGGTTTGATGGTGCTAAGTCCTTTCACTTTTCGTGTGTTGAAGCAGACAACGGGGGCTGTCTCCGCTACAGTTCCTCACGCGAGAGCGGCTCGCCCTCGCCAGCAACTCATCCGCGCGGTAACGGCTGCGAAGCAACGGCCGGGCTTTCCAAACGTCGCGCAGCCTCATCGAAATCGCGCTCGAAGTCGGCTACACCAGCCCGAGCCATTTCGCTCAAGTCTTCCGGCGGGTCGTCGGCGTCAGGCCGACAGAGATTCGGAGTGCTTTGTAGCTTAAAAAGCGGCTCGGCAGAGTTGCGAGCTGCTTCCTCCGTGCGTCGCGAATGCACTCTGCTAGGTTGGCATATATGCGACATATTCTTTGCGGGTTTGTTCTCGCGCTGTCGTGCCCTGCCTTTGCGGAGTTCGTCTGTAGCCGATCGTGTGGCTCAGCAAAATAAATTGTTTGATGAGTTTTATGAGACGGGGCTCAAGAACTCGCCGGAGCGGGCGACGGCGTTTGGCGACTACCGCTATAACGCGCTGCTTGGCCAGTATTCGCTGGAAGAGATCACCCGCCAACATGCGGAAGCCGATGAGTTTCTACGGCGGCTGAAAGCGATCCCGACCGACGGGATGGGTGACAAGGACGTGCTGAGCCATCGTCTGCTGAAGTGGCGGTTGGAGCGGGGAAGACGTGAGCTACGACCTAAAGAACTACGAAATGCCCGTGAACCAGCAGAATGGCATTCATACCCGGCTGGCCGACTTGGCGCTCGCCGTGCCTTTCGATTCCGTGCAGCACTACCAGGATTACATCTCCCGGCTTAACCAAATTCCGCGCGTGCTCGATCAAACGACCGAGGTGATGCGGCGGGGCCTGAAGGACGGATTGATGCCGCCCAAGATCGTGCTCGAGAAGCTACCCGCCCAATGCGACGGCGTCATCGCCGCTAACCCATTCCTTCTCCCGACGAAGAAGTTCCCAGCGGACTTTTCGGACGAGGACAAGAAGCGCCTGACCGAAGAGATCACGAAGGCGGTTAATGACGATGTCTTTCCCGCCTACCGGAAGTTCGCGGAATTCCTGCGCACCGATTACAACCCGAAGGGACGGACAGAGCTATCGATCGAAAGCCTGCCTCCTGTTGCTCCTCTGCCTGGCGGGATAACTGCCTACCTAACGAGTCTAGCTCAGTTAGCCGCGGTCAGCCCCGCATTCCGACAAAGCGTGGTAAAACGCACGTCGTTCCGGTAAGCGAGCATAAACGGATCGTAAAGCAGCAAGGTGATTCCGGTATCGTGCTGGTTCCAAGCGCGCTCCAGCCATTCGAACATTTTCTCTGGCTCTTTGCGCGCGGCGTAGATTTGCGCAATTTGAACTGCCATTTCGTTCGCCTGTTGTTCGACCAGGATCTGCAGCTGGACGTCGGACTTAGCGCGATCGCCGTTCGCATCGTAAGCCAGGGCCAGCGCGTTAATTTTCCAGGTGGGGTCCGGTTCCAGATTCGCGGAGCGCAAGGCAGCTTCCTTCTCGCCCCGCTGGATTTGAATGATCGCCAATTGCCGATGGTAGAAAGCTCCGCCAGGTTGAAGCGCGATCGCTTTCTGAATGGCCGGCTCGGCTTCCTCCAGCCGGCCCAGCGCGGAAAGATAAGCGGCCAGATTCCCATACCAGCCGCCGTGTAACGGATCAGTCGCCAGAGCTTCTCGAGTGAGTCGGGCTGCTTCATCCAACTGCCCTAGCACAGCTAGCTCGGTCGCGAGATCGTTCTTCATCTCACTGTCGTTAGGTTCCAGCTCCACCGCGCGATGAAATTCGGCGAGCGAGATCGTGTGATCAAAGGAAGTATAAGAAAGGAGCCAACCACGCGCGGCATGCGCCAGAGCCAGCTCTGGGTTCAAGGACAAGGCCTGTTCGGCTGCGGCCCGCGCCTTTGTATAAGCTTCCTGAGCTTCCGCGCCGCCGAGCATTTCGACCGCATAATTCGTCCACGTCAAAGACTGCCGGGCATAAGCAACCGCATACTGCGGATCGAGCCGGATCGCTTGATCGTAAAACTCAATCGCTTTGCCGTAACCTTCCGGTGTGACGCGAGCCTCTTGAAACTTACCTTGTAGATAGGCGTTGTAGGCCGCCACGTTTCCGCCTGGAGGGTTGTCGCGCGCCTGGCTTGGCCTGCCGAGAAAGGTAACCTTCAGCGCTGCGGCGACTGAGGAGGCGATGTCCGATTGCACGGCAAAGATGTCCTTCAGCTCGCGATCGAACGTCTGCGACCAAAGACTCGTGCCATCCGCCGCATGGATAAGTCCTACCACGATGCGCACCCGGTCACCTTGTTTGCGCGCGGTGCCTTCTACTAAAGTAGCTACACCCAGCTTGCGTCCGATCCCGGCATTATCGGTTTGCTGGCTATCACGGAACTGGAAGGATGAGTTGCGGCCGATCACCTTCAAGTCGTGAATTTGAGTAAGCGCGGCAATCAATTCTTCGGACAAGCCATCAGAGAAATATCGGTCGCGCGGGTCGCCGCTTTCGTTCATCAAAGGCAGCACCGCGATGGACTGCGCGGGAATGAAGACTGCGCTTGCCTTAGAATCAGTCGCGAGGCTCGCATTCTTCTGCCGCACGAGCTGGTTCGTTAACAAAAGGACAACCGCGAGGGCTAGAATCGCAATGATCCAGCGATCGAGCTTCTGACCGGTGCGGCGCGCGATCGACTCGCTCGGGTCGACTTCGCTCCCGAGCTTTAAACCTTGCGGAGTCAGTTCACAGAACCAGGCGAAGACAATCCACACGGGCAAGCCGACGATGGCAGCGAGAATGAGCCAGCGCACGATCCACTCCGCGATATGAAGAAAAGGAGCTGTCTGCGTTGCGACCTGCACGAGCACCCACGCTGAAGCGGCATACACGGCACCCGTCCGAAAGATATTCCGGCGTCGCATTTCTCGGAGGAGACCTCCTTTCCCCATTATGAACATCTCCCTTGCTTATGCGGGAATGCAACCGGAAGCACCTTTCAGATATGGTCGTGTCTTCTTCTTGATCGCGACTTGGGCCTGAACTTTTCGTTAGGTATCCCGGTAGGCCTACTTGGTTGCCGCGTCAGCGCGAAGCGATTTACATCGCAGCCATTAGGCGGGAAGCGATCCTCTCTTGATAACAAACTTTCAAAAGTGAGGACCGACCCCGGTTGGCAACCCCAGGAACTCGTCGCGACCCACGCTTTGCTGAATGCCGGCAATACGATCTTCCGTGCCGCCGTCGGAGGTCGAGGCGAACAGGAGCCTTGTGAGGGTGTCGGGGCGCAGGACTTTGCGCCGGTAAGTGTATAGAGCGTCGTGAATGATGTCGATAGCCACTGATTGGCTCACGACATCGCATCCCTCAAGGTCGCGCCGGTAAGCGGGTGTGCGCCGTACCGACGCATCGGTGCGGCCACGCTTGAGTAGCGCTGAATCGGCAAGACTCATCTTCTCGAATTCGCGAACAGGATAGCGACAAAAGATGAATTGCATCGCCGCGGCTTCTGCTCCGTTAGCTGCCACTTCTTGCCCACTGTTTCCACAGCGATCTGCGCCACTTGCAGGTAGTTCTTCGCGGGCGGTAGATCCGGATACAGCGCGGTGCTGCCGGCTGCTGCGTGGGCGCGGGTGCTTGCTCCGAGGATCAGCGTGGCAATGACGAGAGATCTCAGCACCTAACGAGCTCAAGCTCAGCCATGGCTCAGGAGAACGCAAGTGACAGCTCGTGAAAGCACGCTAGCTATGCTGGACATCAAAAGAACGGCGCCGTCTGAGCCAGCCTGCTCGCGGACTTTCGGAGTTGGCTGCAGCGCCGGGTTAGACCTATTGCTACCATCGGTGTGGGAATGAATGCAAGATTCCCATTGGGTCTCCTTCACTATTCGGGTTGAGGGGTGCGCCGGTCATCCTGAATATGACAGGTACATCCACTTCGCGCGTGGCGCCGGACTTCGCCACCCAGCGACGAAAGCTGTAAGGCAGGAAATGTCCATTGCCTAGCGCCGTTACGACGATCGCTGGCGGCGTTGCGGTCACGATCACCACAAAAGGCCAGTTCGGGGTGGCGACTTCCTCAGTTCGTTACAAGGACAATATCCAGCCAATGGCGAAATCGAGCGAAGCCGTCCTGTCACTTAAGCCAGTGACTTTCCGTTACAAGAAAGAGTAGACCCTGACGCCATCCCGCAATTCGGCCTCGTGGCGGAGCAGGTGGCGAAGGTCGATCCCGATCTCGTTGCGCGCGATCAGGAAGGCAAGCCGTACACCGTCCGATACGACGCGGTGAACGCGATGTTGCTCAACGAATTTCTCAAGGAGCATCGCAAAGTCGAGGCGCAAACGCAGATCAACGAGCGACAGGACGCCATCATTGCGCGACAGAAACACGAGATCGAGACGCTCACGGCCGCCTTGAAAGCGCAGGCTGCCAAATCCAGAAAGTGAGCGCGCGGGTCGAAGCGAATCAGGTCACCGCGCGGTTGGTGGAAAATCGCTGAGCGCGGATTGCGCGGAGGGACTGGCTCTTGTCCCGTCCCTGCTTTTTGTAGGGCATGAGCCCCGTTTGCCGCGGCTTGCCTTCGAAGAGTCGGGCCAGACCGCGCCCCATTGCCTTTTTCTCTCAGCGACTCCCTTCGACTTTCTTCCCCCGTTGCCTAACACCGGCTGAGTTCCGGAGCGCTTAAAAGGTGGAATAGGGGGTCGCCTTTTTTCGGCGTAAGCCAGGTGCGGCGCGTGGAAGGCGTCCGCAATCCAAGCGCCTATGCATAAGTTCCGCCTATGCCAGCCACAGGTATTAAGTATTTCAAAGCGGATGCCGCGGGCTCGTTAGTGAGCCATGCAAACAATCACCTTAAGCAGCAATGGTCCACAAGGTCAGCTGCCGAATACGGAAACTTCGATGCGCTTGCGCGCCTTTCGCTTCCTGAGCGAGCGCTACACCCAGCGCGAGCGGCCCAGTGTTGCCGCCGAGTTTATTCTTTTCGCACTGATCGCCCTCACGGCCGCGTGGCCGATATTCACCCTGGCTCACGCCCTCCGCCTGGTCCGGTAATTTCGCCTCACGCGGTGCTTGTCGGGGCAGAGCGACTACTCGTCACGTTAAGAAGGCTGCCGCGGCTTCCTCGCGGAACGCTGCGGCAGCTTTGCTCTCGAACCGGAGCGGATTGCGCAGCAATGTCAGCTCGCGCGTCGGCACTGGGCGGGCAAAAGGCACGGCCACGCATCCGCCAGTAAACTCCGTCTCGGCCATCATTGCCGGAATCACCGTCACCCCCAGCCCCGCCGCCACCATGCTCGCGATCGTGACGAGCTGAGCGCCCTGCAGCACCACCTCAGGGTTCAGGTTATTTTCCGCGAGCAACTGCCGCACCTTGATCGCGAGCGAATGCACCGGATGCAGGAGGAGAAATTTCTCCTCGGCGAGATCGCTCCACTTGATGCTCCTTTTGCGCGCCAGCCGATGCTCCTCCGGCACCAGCAAGAGTAACGGCTCCTCGCCCAGTGAATGACGCTCCAGCGTGGGCGATTCGTCGCCCGACGAGGCCAGCACCACGTCGAGCGTCCCGTCCTCCAGGCGCTGCGCCAGCTTGTCGGTCGTGTCTTCGAATAACTCGAACGTCACCTTCGCATAGCGCTGCTGAAACTGCCGGATGAGCCGCGGCAGCACGTAGAGCGCGATCGATGGCACCGCGCCGACCGAGAGCCGCCCCGCCACCTCCTGCCCGAGCGCGGTCACGCAGCGGCGGGCGTCGGCGATTTCGGCAAGAATTTGCCGCGCGTATACGAGCAAAGTCCGGCCCGCCTCAGTGAGCACGACTGTGCGCGGCAGGCGATCGAACAGCTGCTGGTTCAGCTCCGCTTCCAGCTTTTGGATTTGCTGACTCAGCGACGGCTGGGAGACATGCTCGCGTTCCGCCGCCCGCGAGAAGCTCTCCTCCTCCGCGACCGCCACGAAGTAGCGGAGCTGATGAATCTCCATCGTGGGATTCTCGGCTCGGAACGGCAGTTTGTCGAAGTGCCGACTCTGCTTTGGCAATGGCTTTAGAAGGCCAAGGCGCGCTGGCCTACAAAACGGGACAGCTCATGATTCGTAAGTTGCGCGACGAAGGGAAGGCGCAGCTCGGGCCGAAGTTCGACATCAAGGCATTCCACGACGGAATGGACGGCGGAGCGATGCCGCTGGATCTGCGTCAGCAACGCCTCAAGCGATAGATCAACGAGCAGGACAAGGTCGTTAGACTGAAGATTTTTCTCTGCTATGCAGAGGGCGGCAGGCAAAGAAGTTAGCTAACGATACCCAGCGCTGACTCCTTTATGTTCCTCGCCAGCGCGTTCGCCCGCACTCACTCGTCGAAAACGGTTTCGGCGCCTCGCCGCTCGAAAGTCAGATTCACCGACCGTTCCCCCTCCGGTCGGGTGCGATGCCGCTCGCCACGATGGATCGTAATCATCTGACCGCTGCGGAGCACAATCTCTCGCTCGCCGAATTCGATGATCAACCCGCCTTCCACGCCGATAAACGTTTCGTCGGAATCCGGATGATGATGCCATCGGTACGGCTCGGTCATCACGCTGATACGCACCTCGTGATCGTTGACCGTCGTGAGCGAGCGATTGTGGTAACGATCGCACACCACCTGACTCAGCTTCCGCGGGTCCAACACCTCTATCTGCTCAACATCCTCTTGCGTTTCATCTTCCGTCATACTGCATGACACTACGAAACGAGGCGCTTTCGACAAACAAGTTCGATCAAGGCCAATCGCCTACAGATTATACGCCAGCTTGTGTGTCGGCTGATAAAGCTGCATGTCATCCGCGCCGGGCACGATCATCATCATCACGCGACCGTACACTTGTTCCTCGATTGGGCCGCGGAACTGCGCTCCTTTCGCCCGCAACTCATCCACCGTCACATCAATGTCATCGCACATGATCGCGATCGAGTGCTGCCGCGGGTGATCATAAGTCTTACCTTCCCACACGCTGTGCGTCGGGTGCACACCCATCTCGCTCGTCCCGATTTGAAGATCAGCCAGTCGTCGTCCCAGTCTTCGGCCACATACTTCCAGCCGAGCACGTCCCGCAGAAACGCCTGCGTTGCCTTGGCGTCTTCGCAGTAAATCAAGGTGTGAATTGAGGTGATCATAATGGTTGCAAGTTCTTTGAGCGCGATCTGATGAGGTCGTTCATTCTTCAGCCGACGGAGTTTCTCGAGCACGTTTGACTTGCCAGAGTTGTTCGCGCCGATTAGCAGATTGATGCGCTTACGAAGATCTAAGACTACCGGCGACGCACCAATGCTGCGACAATTCGCAAATCCTACTCTAGCTAATCTCATAATCGTGCGTGTCGGCCCCTCCCCAGAAATCTGACCCCGTCCCTCCCAATTTAGGGAATGGCAAGTTCCTTGGACTTCGCGTGAAGCAGCCACGGGAAATAGAATGGCGTGTCTTTTCGCAACGCCTTCTTGTCGCTCCGAAGCTGCACGTAATCGCAACATTGCGAAATCAAATTGCTACCGGCCAAAGCAGCGACAATGCCTGCTACAGGATGCGCAGATGCAGCACATGCAATGACTACTGTTGCCTCTAAGTGATTTGCATCGACTCAACACCGAATGCCGCCGCTGTTTCGATCAGTGATCGCGCCATAGTGGCAGCCACGATTAGATCGCCGGAATCGACAGCGGCGCAGAACGTCTTGATAAGCTGACTGGCCTTCCATAGAACATGCAATGAGATGGCACGTAGTTGCGAGTGGAGCGGTTGTAAATATGCCGCAATGCCGAGTTCATCGCGGCTATAACCTTCAACTCTGGGCAGTACGAGGATCGGTTGCCACTCCACAAAAAAGAAGCGGGTCTTCTGCGGTACTCGTTCAGCCCAGCTTGCGATCATCTTCACGTAAAGATTAAGCTGAAGCAACTCTTGCTCGGTTAGTCGATATTCAGGGCGGCTTTGGGAAAGCATTTCAAGCGCGTCTTTGGTTAGGCCTTGAAACTCACTCATGGCGGTCGTTGTTTCAGCATGCGATTGGATATTGCCACCAAAATATACTAGGTCTACGGAATCAGGACGCGTGTCTGTGACTTTCCCGGACCTTGGGATTCTTACGGGTCGCGAGGCGGAGAGAATACGGAGTCGCGTCTTCAAGATCAGACCTCGATCTCTTGCCGCTCAAAAAATCCGCGGAGTACGAAAAAGCTGGTGCTCCCATTCCTCAACGATTTAAATGGTGGGATGCGCGGATTGACGCTTGCGGTTCTCGTTCCCGGCCTTTTCTTGCTCGGTGCTTGCTCGCCCAATCCTACCGTTCAGGGGCGGAAGCTTTCCGAATGGGTCAAGCAACTGGATGATCGGGACGAAGCCACGCAAGAAAGTGCGCTCAACGTCATAAAAAAACTCGGTGCTCCGAGCGACAAGGTAGAAGTTTATCCCCACGACGTTGAAAGAGCCAGAGGTCCTTTAACTCGTCTCGCTTCAGACCAGTCCTCGTCATCCTCTGTGCGAGGTAAAGCCGCCACTCTGAGGTACGGGATCTTCGGGATTACGCCCGCGAATGAATCCGTTAATGATCTATTCTCGCTCATCGGAAACAAGGATTATGAGTATTTCTGGGACGCCTCGGCAGGTAGGGCCCTCGCAAGCATGAGGACAATAAAAGATCAGATTCTTGTTCGCGCCGCCGACAAGCTTCAGCTCCATCAGGACGAACTGTTGGGCCTTGAAGAGATTTTTGCGGCTTTTGGCGATGATGCTCTGAAGGTTCTCGAGGGCATTCCTGTCACCCCCGGCGACTATACTCTCAACAGAGACATCGAAGCTGCCAAAAAAGCAGCCAAGTGCGGCAAGAATATCCGGTATGCTTGATGCGGGATTTCGGCTGGCGATCACATCTGGCACTTAAACTTCTCACACGATCCAGCGGTAACGCGCTGGTCAGAGAATTGGGGAAGGGAATTGTGGCGCGGAGTGTGCGGATCGAATATGCGGGGATGTCAGATTTGGGGTCAGTCTGTGAATCTTGGCGTTAACGCGACGAACCAGTATTCAACTAAATCGCCGCTTTGGGAGCGCTCAAGCTTTTACTGTAGAACCCAGACCGGTCGAAGCAGCAAGGGCGTCGCTTCCCGGCAGCGAGCATCGAGCAGGCATTCTTGATCCGTCGCGCGCGCGTCTTGGCTTGCTTGGCGGAGGTGATCCAGTGGATCCAATCTCGGCGCGCGAGGGGCGTGATGTCCGACCACAACGCCCGCGCTTTCGGGGCGGCGGCCGCGAGAGCTTTTCTCAGGTCTGCCGGCACGGTGGGTTCCGGTTCCTCTGACGTCGGCGCGATCTCGAGGGTGACAACGTCACCTGCGTCTGCGCCGGCAGCTTCGCACAGCTTCCGGTCCACTTTGAGCCAGTGGCTTTTCTGGCCGTCTGGCTCGAGCATGGCTTGAAACGGGAAGCCGTTGATGGTGCCTTCGATCGCCGTCATGCCGCGCGAGGGGAGCTTCGCACTGGCGTTCTTTGGCAGGGTGAGAAAGGTCCAGGAGTCGGCCTTCTCGCTCTCGGCCGGTCGGAAGAGTTTCGCTTTGAAACGAATCTTGGAAGCGGTCTTGGTCATTTGCTTGGTATCACTCATAGGGCGGAATTCGGAATGATGCCGCGATCTCGGCTCTTGCGCCCGTGATCTCGCCGCGCCTTGACGCGACCCTCCCTCCTCCCTTGCCGATCTCGCCTATTGCTAAATGCATCCCGTCTATTGGCTCAACCTCCTGCCTATTGCTGACGCGATCCTGCCTATTCCTTCACGTATCCTGCCTAATGGTGACGTGATCCTGCTTATGCCTTTATGCATCCTGCCTACTGGTGAAAACATTCTGCCTATTCCTTCGCGTATCTCGCCTCGTGGTGAACGCATCCTGCCTCCTGCCGGCATGATCTGGGGAGTTTGCATCGGGGCAGCCCGAAGAACCTCGCTGCTCTTTGCGATCTCTCCAAATATCACTGACCGTGAGGACGAGCGAAGTTCTGAAGCTGACCCCAATCACATGTCAATCTCACTCATGTTTACGTGTGATGGCCGAATCTACCGCTCCGCACTTTCGAAGCTGCCGGGAAGGCGTCACCAGAATATATTCGCGGCGTTGCCGGTTTACAGATTACCACTTTCCGGTTTTACGTCGACCGGATCGGCTAGAATTCGGAGACGCGATGAGTTTCGCTCATCTGTCAGAAACTCCCGTTCGGTTGGCGGTGCTCCAGGAAACCGCGCGCCAACCAAATGACGACCAGGTGCGACGTACAGTGTGATTGATTCTTTAACGGCTAATCGCGCGATGCGCTCTCCGTCGATGAAAAGATCCATTCCTCGCGCTCTCCCCGAAGTGAGGTCATCGCGTGTAACCGTCATTTCGCAACGCCTGTCGAGGATGCGTCTGCGAAGATCTTGGCGGAATATCCGTGCGTCTGGAACGGGCCGTCGATCAGCGACCGCAACCGGGCCCAGCCCTCCACAACCTATCGTCAATATAGCTTCCACGAGAAGCAAGCCCTGGATGAGAACATTCGTCACGCTTCGCATACTTTTGGGTACTTCGTAACGTGGGGTTACGGTCACTGTCCTCGTGCGTAATAAATTTGGTGGTTTTCATTTTGTGTAGCAGCTAGGCAGCGCCTAACGAGAACAAGATGAGCTGTCGCGAGCGGGAGGCGCGTGGCTGCGGGTGAAAGGGTCCTAGTCATCTGAAAAGTGGGCAGTATGCCGGCTCGCGGTCGGCTCCACGTCTGGTTAGGTGGTTTGGCTTGCATACAGAGAGAGAGTGTGGAACCAGGGCGCTCTAGGAAGGCGGTGTCAAAATGGATTTGGTGTCTTGCTCCAGTCGAAGGAGAATACGCTCTCATGAGCACGCTGGATGTCATCGCGGGGAGTAGCGATGTAGCCTCGACCGGGCCGATCTGAAGCTTTGGCGACGACAAGCGACTGAAGCGGCGGCAGACCATGCCTGTGACAATGATCCTGGATCCAGCCCAATGGGAAACGGCATGCTCGATAGTGAATTCCTATCCGCCTACCCAAATCTCCATACGTGGTGGTTCGTTTGCCCCGCGCGAGTTGCGTGAGAACCTCCCATGCGCGCTTAGCGCGATCTTTCTGGTCAATCTTTGTCTTCATATGAGTTGATGCGACGCCCGAAATCACCTAACGAGAACAAGATCGGCTGCGGCGAGCGAGAGCGCGCGAGGCTGCGGATTGTAGGTTTCTAATCGTGTAAAAGCTGGGCAGTACGACGTTTCGCCGTTAGCTGCATCGTTTGGTTGATGGCGAGTGATCACTTCACGCGTTTGTAAACCAATTGCATGGTGCCGGAGTTTGCGATTAGCACATCACCTTCAAGTGTGACTATATGTAAGTGCGACACCGTCTTTGCCGGTGCAACCGTTCGCTCACGAAACTCGATTACCAAATCGTGTCCTTCAATGCGCCATTTTCCTATTGGCATCGGGCCCCCTCCATCACCGACCAACTCCCCGAGATATGTATGATTCGAAAGGAACGTCCACTGTATAACTGAGCCTCCGTTGTGCCATGCCCATGTGCCGAGCAGCTGTTTTTCGAGGGAAGGTGTGGAATTACACCCCTGCAGTAGCAGGAAGGCACTCAATAATCCTGTTGCGAAGCAGCGTGACACGCGGATCATCTAACGAGAAGTTGGCCAAAATATTCGGCAATCAAAGACGGAATCATTCGGCCTAATCCGGACTTGTCTCTGATGAAGGGGGCGGCAGAAACCGAATCCATGCACGCCGTTGTAGAACGCGAAGGGAGTGGTGGCAAGGATAAACCCTCGGAAGCTTTGTCACGGAGTCGCTTCATTGTTGGACACAGATTCGAAAATCCTCAGTTTCACCCTAGGGACCGCCAGATCGTTGCCGGTTGGTTGCCGGTATTAACCCCAGAATGGCCTCTATCGTGGAGCTAGGATCGCCGCCACGGGGCAGGGATGCAAGCCGTCCCCAAGGGAGCGGCCAGCCTGCGCCGACACCGTCCTCACAACTCTTCGTCCGGTGGAATCAAAGAACAGATGCCCGGCGAACTTTCCCCTCGTTCCGAAGCTTCGGCTTGGGAACGCGCTTGTCTTGGAAGCTCTGCTTCCTCATTCTCGCCCCCATGCGCAGCCGCTATCGGCTCCACGAGACGCATCACGCGCACTTCATTACGGCGCGGGCCAAAGGGGTCAGAGCTAACTATTGATGGCACGCAATACCAGGTCTTTTTGCACGATACAAAGCCGGCCAAGTTACCTGGGATTCTGAGCTGGTGAAAAATCAATGATGTTGAGGTTGAGCGGGAACTCGCGTTCGTGACGCTCGGGTTTGTTCAGCGGTCCTTTTCCCCAATTCCCTGTGAGATCGGGCGCGGCCTCGAATGCCGCGATATCTATTTGTCCGGCAAGATTGAAAGACTCGATCACATAGGGAACGCCGTCCGAGCCGAGAACAGACGGGCCCGTCATGACGTGAAAGTGGAGATGCGGCCCGGAGGTGTTCCCCGAGTTTCCCAATTTTCCTAAGACTGCGCCTTTCTTAACTTGATCGCCAACATGCACCGTGACGGATTTCTTTTGCAGATGCGCATAGAAGGCGAAGTATCCGCCGCCGATATCGAGAACAACGTGATTGCCATCGACGGTATCGATAGTGACTGTATCCGGGTCAGGTAATTTCCCGGGCTTTTGATCATCGAGATCGTTAAGCATGCTTACTACTTTACCGTCCGCCACGGCCAGCACTTCCGCGCCGTAGCAGGTGTAGTTATGCACGTCGGAGAGATCATCGTGGACGAGTCGGCCTTGTTCATCCAACCGCATCCAGTCGATGGCGAAACGCTGCGCATCGTAGAGGGCCCCATTAACGCTTAGCACCGAGCCGCGGTGGATGATTTCCGGGTTACAGCAACCGTTGCCGGCTACCCATCCCGCGCCAGCCAGCGGCGCTCCGATGACGACCGCCTTGTCCTCCGCGATTTTCAGATGGGCGACGACATAATCGAGCGGTTTCGCCTCGCCTGGACCCGGGCTGGCGGCAGCGAGAAGATGGAGGCGATGTTCGAGGGCGCGCGGGATAAGGGCAGCGTCCTTGAAAGCTAACTCGACATAGAAGAGACGAACTTCGTTAGGCCCGATTTTGGCGTCGGCTGCCGGCGCCGGCGCCAGAGTCCGCATGCGCTTGACAACGTCTGGACCGGAGAAGTTGGTGATAAGCGTTGAAGCATTGGATGCGTCCAGCACATCGATGCTACGGATGGTAGCGGAAAGCGGTCTCGTGTTTGTGAGCTGAAGCTCATAAACGATGTGGTAAACGTTGTCGGTTCCGCGAACCGCGTGGGTTTCTGGCGAAAGCGTCGAGGCGATCACTGGTGTGAAAACGTCGCCGGAAGCGCCGGCCTCGGCGGCCGCGGAAGTGACCGCGATTGTCGCAAAAAAGAAAATGGCAAAGCGCATAAGCCCAAAAATATTCATGGGCAAAATATCAGCAGAGTAAAAACCGTCCGCAAGACGCGGATGAATTTTCAAATCACGCCACCGACTTCTCTATCTGACTCGACGAAGAGTGTCAGATGGTGGCTTTGCGGATGGTCGAGCGTATGCTCGATGTCTTAATACGATAGCGTTTCTCTTTTACTCGTATCGATTCTCCAATGCGCGGAATCGACTTAACCGAAAAAACCGTTCCTACTTCGGTCTCCGGTCCAATGACGACGAGCTGGACCGGCGGCTCCGTGGCAGCGGGGTGACGGCGAATTGCCTGCATCCCGGCGTGGTGCGCACCGGCATCTGGGGTCGAGTCACGGCCTTCTCCGGCTGTTCACGCTCGTGGCGCAGCCCTTTATGATCTCGGCGGAGCGCGGAGCGCAACCACTAATCAAGCTGGCGAGCGATCCGGCCTGCCCGGCGCTCGGCGGACGCTATTTCCTCAAGGAAAAGAAGTCCGCTCGTCGCCGCTGAGCTATGACAGCGAAGTGGCGGCGCGACTCTGGGAGACGAGCGCCGCGCTGATTGCCAAGGCAAACTAAGGCGACCACGGCAGCCGCGCGATTGGGCTGTTTCAATCGCGCGGCGCTCTGTTAGTAAAAGCGGCGAGGCATGACTGGATACTCGTTCTTTTCCTCGCTGGGAGCGCTCCTGCTCTTCCTCGCCCACCTCGCCGTGATCGCGCGCGTGATCCTGCGACCGCACCGGGAACCCGCTTCGCGGATTGCCTGGATCGTGATGATTCTCGTCCTGCCCGGAGTCGGGATGATCTCTTATCTTCTCCTCGGCGAGACGAATATCGGGCGACGCCGTGCCCGGCGCCTCCAGGGAGTGCTTGCCGGCATGCCGCGCATCGGCGACGCACCTGGCTCCGACGTGCCAGCTCGGCAGGCGCATATCCCAGAGAGTTATGCGCACGTCTTCCTCGTCGGGCGTTCGGTGAATGGCTTTGACCCCGTCGGTGGGAACCGCGGGCGACTGCTGGCGGATTCCAATGCCAGCATCGAGTCGCTCGTCGCAGACATCGATGCCGCGAAGGACCATGTGCACCTGCTCTTCTATATCTGGCTGCCGGATAACAACGGGCTGAAGGTGGTGGAAGCGCTCCAGCGCGCCGCGGCGCGCAAGGTCACCTGCCGGGTGATGGCTGATGGCCTCGGCTCGCGCATCATGATTGACTCCGAGCATTGGCCGACGATGCACGCTGCCGGCGTGAACGTCGCCAGTGCCCTGCCGGTCGGCCACCTCCTGCTGCGACCGTTGCATGGCCGGATCGACCTGCGGAATCATCGCAAGATCGTCGTGATCGACGATTGGATCACCTACTGCGGGAGCCAGAACTGCGCCGACCCCGAGTTCCGGATCAAGGCAAAATATGCGCCGTGGGTGGATGCGCTGATGCGTTTCGAAGGCCCCATCGCCCGGCAGAACCAGTATCTCTTTGCCAGCGACTGGATGGCGCAAGGAAACGAAGACATCCGCGAGCTCCTGCGGCGTCCGCTGCCTCCCGCCGAGCCCGGTCTTACCGCGCAGGTCATCGGCACCGGGCCGACGGTGCGCAATTCCGCCATGCCCGAAGTGTTCGAGACGCTGATGTATGCTGCCCGGCGCGAGCTCTGCATCACCACCCCCTACTACGTGCCCGACGAGGCCATGCAGACCGCGCTCTGCGCGAGCGCTTATCGTGGCGTCGCGACCACCCTCATCCTTCCGGCGCGCAATGACTCCTTGTTCGTGCAGGCAGCCAGTCGCAGTTACTACGCCGACTTGTTGGCCGCCGGCGTTCGCATTTTTGAATACGAGGACGGGCTGCTGCACACCAAGTCTGTCACCCTCGATGGTGCGATCACGCTCATCGGTTCCGCCAATCTGGATCGCCGCAGTTTCGACCTGAACTACGAGAACAACATCCTGTTCTACGATTCCGCGCTGACCGCCGCGATGCGCCGCCGCCAGGAGGAATATCTGGCTCAATCGCACGAAGTGACGGCCGAGATGGTCGCCCGGTGGCCCATCACGCGCCGGCTCTGGGATAACGCCGTCGCGATGCTCGGCCCAGTCTTGTGAGCGCGCCGCTCTCCCGCAGCTTCCCCCCGCGTTTGCCGGCTTATTTCTACCCTCTACCTTCCCGTTTTCACTCTGTCTTCCCGTTGCCGCCGGAAGCTTTGGAGATGCCTTTGAAGTGTGAGCCGAAAGCGGTCAGCGCGACGCTACCTGGCAAGATTGAGGGCGAGAGCGTGGTGAGAGTGAAGGTTGCCAGTTGGAATCAAAGCCCAAGCCTTAGTGATACTGTTCCGCGCTCTTCAGGGAAAAGTCGTTGTCATTGTACCCCCCTGCCACCAGCACCCTGCCTGAAGACAGCAGCGTCAAGGTATGTAGGTAGCGTGGTGTATTGAGGCTGCCTGTCGCTGTCCAACTCCCCGCAGCCGGATCGTAAAGTTCCGCGCTGGTCGGGTAACTGTAACCAACACCATTGAAACTGAATCCTGCCGCCACTAGCACCTTGCCTGAGGGCAGCAGCGTCGCCGTGTGATAGGCGCGTTCGATGGCGAGGTTCCCGGTCGCCGTCCAACTCCCAGTCGCCGGATCATACAGTTCCGCGCTGCTCAAGTATATGGGATCGCCGATAGCGAATCCCAGTCCCCCCGCCACCAGCACCTGGCCTGAGGGCAGCAGCGTCGCGGTGTGTAATTCACGTGCGGTGGCAAGGCTCCCGGTCGCCGTCCACGTCCCCGCAGCCGGATCATACAGTTCCGCGCTACTCAGGTAACTATGGAAACCGTTGCTCCCCCCCACCACGAGCACTTTGCCCGAGGGCAGCAGTGTCGCGGTATGACCATCGCGCGCGGTGCTGAGGCTGCCTGTGTTCATCCACCTCCCAGTGGCCGGATCATACAGGTTCGCGCTGCTCAATAAATTCGTGCCATCGGACCCTGCCGCCACCAGTACCTTGCCTGAAGGCAGCAACGTTGCCGTGTGAGCCTCGCGCAAGGTGCGCATGCTCGCGGTGGGTGTCCACGTCCCCGCAGCCGGGTCATACAGTTCCGCACTCTTCAAGAACTCGGGGCCGTCTAATCCTCCCGCCACTAGTACCTTGCCTGAGGGCAGCAGCGTCGCGGTGTGAAATGCACGTCTGGTGCCGAGGCTACCGGTCGCTGTCCATGTCCTCGCAGCCGGAGAATACAGTTCCGCACTGTTCAACAAAAAACCGTCAGAATCCTCTCCCCCCGCCACCAGTACCTGGCCATTGGAGAGCAGCGTCGCCGTGTGACTGAGGCGTTTGGTGGTCATGCGGCCAGTCTCCCTCCAGCTTCCTGTCGCGGGAGCATCCGTCTGGAATGCCAGGTCCGCGCCAGCGGGCTCTTGCTCGGATTGACTTCTCGCAGGCGCTGCGGTGAGCGTCAGTAACACCGCCGACAGTGAGATGACTGCGATTTGAGACGCCGAAGCGTGGAGGCCAATATTCTCTTTCCTTTTCATGAAGAATTTTTTAGAGGAGACGCCCCGAAGATGTCAATGGTATTCGCGGGTCAAGCAAAACGGCTCAGGGCTCCCTATCAAGTCAACACTGGCGCCGTGGGGTTGCGTCGGTTACTTGATAACGGCTTCGGAGTAGACGCCGAACCGGTGCCACCATGTGCATCGCCAACCGCCTAACGACCAGAATGGGCGCCGCCACCACTGCTGCTCGCGCCAGCGCCGACTTCGGAAGTGCCAACTCCACCTGGCCCCGAGACCGCATTCGTGGCGCCGGTGCTCGAGCTTCCGGCGCCCGACGCGCCCCAGCCGTTTGCGCAACCCGCCAGGAAAGAACCGACAGATCATACTCGCGACCACGCTCAGCCTTCCGGCGCGCAGTCCTTATTCGTGCGGGCGGCCAGTCGCAGTTACTACGCCGACTTGGTGGCCGCCGGCGTTCGCATTTTTGAATACGCGGGCGGGCTGCTGCACACCAAGTCTGTCACCCTCGATGGCGCGATCACGCTCATCGGCTCCGCCAATATGGACCCGGCGCAGCTTCGACCTGAACTATGAGAACAACATCCTGCTCTACGATTCCGCGCTCACCGCCGAGATACGCCGCCGCCAGGATGAATATCTGGCCCAATCGCACGAAGTGACGACCGAGATGGTCGCCCGGTGCCCCATCACGCGCCGGCTCTGGGATAACGCGGTCGCGATGCTCGGTCCAGTCTTGTGAGCGCGCCACGATCCCGCAGCTTCCCCCGCGTCGGTCCGCTCTCGGATTCAACGCGATGCGCAATTCATCGCGGCTCCATCGGTTTCGTTCCGCTATGCGGATAGCGTGCTTAAGAGAGACTAAAAGATAAAACTGGTTTCCCGCGTCATTCCTGGCCAGTTCATTGCGCCCATCATGGGCAAACAAATCAGGAAATCAAAAGAAGCCGTTCACAACCTCCAGCAAAGGACCGGCCGATTGGTTTATCGATACATTCGCCGGGGCGATGTCGTTGATTTCCCCCTAACGAGAAGCATTGGATGACTCGGTCGGCGCGCAATGCTTTCTGGAACGAGACCGAAAGTCTCGAGAGAGACTCGTTCGCGAGGAGGTTGCGGAGGCTTGACAGCGCTCGCTCATATTGTCACGCTCTTGAGATGAGGCATCCCCCATGGTGGCGCGTGACCGTCCTCGGGTTGGCGGCGGGCGTTATAATGCTTTGCGCGGCCGCGGCGAAAGGCGAAGACGTGCCTGCCGCAAACCCTTCGGCGGAGAAGCAGAGCCCGGGCCTGCTGCTCGCAAATGTGTGGAATCCATCCATCGATCCCAGCGGCTGGTGGATGAGCGAAAAATATGATGGCCTGCGCGGCTACTGGGACGGCCGGAAGCTGTGGAGCCGCAAGGGAAAGCCGATTCACGCGCCGGATTATTTCCTTGCGGAATTGCCTCAGGACGTCGCTTTAGATGGCGAGCTGTGGATTGGCCGCGGAAAATTTGAGGAGACAATCAGCATAGTGCTTTCCGAGACGCCTGATGATCGCTGGAAACGCGTTCACTTCATGGTCTTCGACGCGCCGCAGGCTGAAGGAACCTTCGAGAAACGAATGCAGTTTTTGCAGGGGACTCTGTCCCGAGAGAATCGCTTCGCCAAAGTGGTTGTGCAAGAGCGTTGCCTCGGAATGGAGCAACTCCTTGCCGAGCGCGATCGCGTGGTCGGGCTGGGCGGCGAAGGATTGATGCTGCGCCAGCCGGAGTCGCGATACGAGGCCAGGCGGTCGCCTACCTTGCTCAAAGTCAAGCCCTACGACGACGCGGAAGCGACCGTCGTTGGATACGAAGCAGGGCGGGGAAAGTTCGCGGGCGAACTCGGCTCGCTCCACGTGCGGACAGCCGACGGCAAGGCATTTTCAATCGGCACGGGCTTTACAGACGTGCAGAGGAAATCGCCGCCGCCTGTGGGAACCGTCATCACTTATCGGTTCCGGGGGCTGACGGCGAAGGGCCTGCCGCGGTTTCCTTCCTATCTGCGCGTGCGCCGTGATTGACGACGCGCGGCCAGCTGTGCGGCGGCGTTTCGCCAGTTTCGACGCGCATTTGTTTAGCTCGCTGTGATCAAGTAAAGAGACTCCGAAATGGAAATCAAACGAAGTGGTTCGCAACCATCCAGCAAAGGACCGTCCGATTGGTTCACCGGCACCGTACGCATCGATCCCTTGTTTCAGGCCAACGCTCCCGCTCGCACGGCGGGCGCCATCGGCGCGGCCACGCTTAACTCATGCTGATCTCCCGACACATCACCTGATAGAAGGACGTCTCTAGAGGAACGAATAGTGTATGGATCTAGGGCTTGAGTTTGCCGTGCCGATATTTTTCTTCGAAGGCGCAGATCGGTTCCTGCCTGGCACGCTTGGGCTGACACTTGTCGCTCCGGGTAGCTCCGTGCGATTCGCACCTGTTTGGGCGCAGCTCCTTAGTGCCGTCTCCCCGAAGCCAAGGCAAGAATATTCTCCTGACCCCATGCTCCGCTCCGCAGGCTTCTTGGGTCTTTTTTCGTTTCCTTATTTTCATTGTCTGCGCAGAATGACCCATATATCCTTGTGTCCGCGATCGCACCCAACCTTCGGCAAAGAATCATTATCTTCATTTTTATCGCCGCCGGCATTTTCGCCGGCAGCTCTTTCGCGCAAAGGGCCCCGGATGTCCGCATCAGATGGACCCCGACCGGCCCGATGCAGCCCAGCGTTTATTCCCACACGGCGAATTTGCTCGAGAATGGAATGGTGCTGGTCGCCGGCGGAAACGACCTTTTCAACGTGATTTCCACCGCGCAGTTGTTCGATCCGGCGACGGCGCAATGGAGCGACACCGGCAGCCTGTCGATCGGAAGAGATTATCATACCGGCACTCTCCTGCCCGATGGTCGGGTGCTCGTCGCCGGCGATTTACTTCGTCGGAGACTCATCTCGCCTCCGCCGAAATTTATAACCCGACGACGGGTCTTTGGAGCCTAACGGGCAGCATGGGCACCGCTCGTTCGGCGCACGAGGCGGTCTTGCTCCCCACGGGCAAGGTCCTGGTCGCGGGCGGCTCGAACGGTACCGAGTTGAAGAGTGCGGAACTTTACGATCCAGCCACCGGTAACTGGACGAAGACGGGAAACATGCTCAACGGCCGCTCGTTTTTCAGCCTCACGCTCTTGAACGATGGGCGCGTCCTTGCCGCCGGTGGCTACGGGAGAAGCGGGCAGGCTCTGAATACGGCGGAGATTTACGATCCCGCGACCGGTCAATGGAGTTCCACAGGCAAGATGCGGCAGGCGACCAGCTATCAAAGCGCGACGCTCCTGCTGAATGGATCGGTGCTCGCTGCGGCTGGGATTGACGATCGCGCGTTGAACACCGCCCAGCTCTTTAACCCGACGACCGGGAAATGGACTCTCACTACGCCTTTAAATACTGCCCGCTGGCGGTTCAGTGCTGTCCTCGCCAATGGTCAGGTCGTCGTGACGGGCGGGGAGGACCAGAACGGGAAACATCCCCGCAGCTGGGAAAGCTACGATCCCGATACCGCCGCGTGGACTACCGGCACGATGAAAGAAGTGCACTTTGACCACACTGAAACGCTGCTTAGCGACGGCTCTATTCTCGTGGCGGGCGGCACCAAGCCAGGGGTAAGCAAAGCCGAAGTCGGGACACTGGCTGCGCCCGGGCAGACTCGTTAGGCCGAGAAACTCAAGGTCAGTCTGTCAATTTTTCAATGGTTGGGGGTGCCGCTCCACTCTTTCGTGCAACACCGCGGCGAATGCTCTGTGCGTCTAACGAGATACAAGATCAGCTACCGCTGGCGAGAGCGAGCCTAATCTGCAATGGAAATGTCGAAGCCACGAGTAAGCTACGCATCTGAGCGGCCGGCGGTTGGCTGCATCGCATGGTTAGACCTATTTGAGCAGAGCAAAGATCGCAACAAGTGAACTTAATATAACAGTGATGAATATTGAACCAAAAGCTGATGACCTCTCGGCGCGTCTTCTTCTCCTCCCTCAAGCGGGGGCGCAGAATCGACTGACCTTCCTCCGAGAAGTGAAGGTGTGGCGCGTACTTCAAGCGAATCCAATACTTCTCGCCTTCGGGAACAGGAACCTGCAGTCGCTCCGCCTCTTCGACCAAACGATCCGAGAGAAAGACGACCACGTTTGTGTGTGTCGAGCGGAAGTCTCCTTTGTGCATTTGGCCGGCCTGCGTTGAAGCCTACTCCTCAGACACGCCAGAAGCAGTTAATCGCTTTCGCTCGGCCTCGTAATCCTTGTCCACCTGGGAACGCGCCCGCTGGAGCTTAGCCAGCCGGTATGCGTTCAGGAGCGCCTTGTACATGATATTCCTTAGGGTCTAACGAGACACAAGATCAGCGACGAGGACGGGAGCGCCACTCCGCCGCGGAGAAAGGTAACTAGCTACGCCAAAGTTACGCATCGGAGCGGTCCTCGTTCGCTGCATCGCCTGGTTAGGTGGTGGACGTGGATTGGAGGGAGGGCGTGGAGAAACAGAGTCTGGAATGAGAGAACGCTCCGCTGCACGAGCGACACTGAACCAGAACTCTGGAAAAAGGCGAGCCAAACTCCCAGCGCGCCGCAGGAAGAGAATCCAGAGCGGGAAGTCCGGATCACAGCCGCGCCTCCACGGCCGGACAGACCTGCAACTCACGAAGCCGCTGGAACCGAGAAGTGATCGAACGACTGAGAAGCGCAGTGGCGATCATCGAGCGAGGGTCAGCGTCATTGGCAACGAGCGCACACAACCACCTAACGAGAACAAGATCAGCCACCGCTGGCGAGGGCGCACGTGGCGGCGGGATGAGAGGTTTGAGTCATGAGAAACTTGTGCGTACTGCGGCCAGGGGTTGGCTGCATCGCCTGGTTAGACCTCAC
>JACDGM010000043.1 GCA_013815325.1 Chthoniobacterales bacterium | reverse complement strand
ACGTCTGCAAACGGGGAAAACAAATCTGCACGGCCGAAAAACAAACCTGCGAAGGAAGGGTTTAACGGTTATTGAGGATCGATCACTGGGTCAATTAGGAATCCAGGGACAGATCAGACGTTGCATGCAGGCTCGCCTTCTATATATAATAGAGTCTTCCGGCGTATGGTCCGCGACCTGACCGATATCCGCATCTGGTGAAACTTGAAGCCTAAGGTTTGCCTGCTGAGAGCACGGGAGAACTAATTCTCGGGGGGCTCAGCGGCATTTCGTTCCGCGGGTCTTCCCGAAGTTTGTCCTTGAGCCTCCGAGCCGTGCATTTTTTTTAACGTTTGCCGCAGGTTCGAAATCTCCGGCTGGAAGGTTGTTTGGAGTTTTCGTGTGTGTTCTACAAGCTAGGCGGTCATCTCTGACCAATTAGCTCGCTCGTACCCGTCGAATGGCTGCCGAAAGACAACTAACGAGACCTTCTTGTCATCGAGCCGCCGCCATTCGAACGGCGCGCCGAATGATTTTTGAAGTTGATCTCGGCGGTCATAGAGATAGTCGAAGAGCACCTTGTTCCTTTCTTTTGCGCCCGTATTCAACACAAACTCAACTCGCGTCTCATCCTTACCAAAAATCATCGCATAATGAACTCCGGCGACACCTGAACCCGCATTCAGCCAGTGATCCTTACTCGGACTTACGTTCGCATATAGATCAACGCCCGCATGCTCAGGGCGTCGAGCGTCTTGTGCCAGAAATCTGTGCGCAGCACGAACCGTGTGGCTTGACCGCGTTCAGCGGAATGTTCTTCTTTTTCTTTCTCCGAGATGCCAATCATCAATTCCGCAGCCTCAGGGAGGGGAATCACTTGCTCAAGATTTAAGAAAAGCTGATTGCCGTGCTGAAAGGGTGTCGCCTTATAGCATTGAACTCGCACGTCGTGTTTCAGCAGCCAAAGAACGGTCGAGGTGACTTCTTTGCGGAATTGAGCTGCGACTAAGATCAACCGCTGGTCATTACCGGCGTTCAGGACAACCTCGGTGAAATCTTCTTCTTCCAGAAACTCGCAGATTCGTTGCTGGGCATTTGCCGTAATGCCTCCCCGATCAAGGTACTGTTGATAGATTTCGGCAATGTTCGATTTCGACAACGTCGAACAATACGATGCGTATGTTAACGTCTGCCATACGACGTTCCGGCCGGAATCGTCGACTTTGTTTTCAATGATCACGAGTCCGCCCTTTTTGTCTAGTGCAAGGAGGTCGAGTCGTTCCTTGGTGTCGTCGAACCCAGCAAATTCCTTCTGAATAATTAGAAGTTCTTCCCCGAGAGCATCCGGCTGATTAGCGAGCCATTCCTGAAGGTGTGCGCGCTCTCCGAGCTGAAGCTCAGAAAATTTAACCCCCTTGAGCTTAATGATGCGATTCTTGGAGTGGTCAATATGGAACATAGATAAGGGTTTCGGTTAATGGGCCGCCGTGTCTGCCCACTCCGCGCAGAGGAGTTCGGCTTGGGCGAGCACTGTTTTCGTCGCTTCATCCTGTAGGTCGGGTGGGTAGCCGTGTTTCCGTAGGATGCGTTTAACGAGGACTTTGATTTTGGCGCGGACGCCTTCGCGCAAGTTCCAGTCGATCGTGACGCTTTTGCGAACTTCAGTAACTAACTCGGCGGCGATGACTTTCAATTCGTCTTTGCCCATTGCTTCGACGGCGCTGTCGTTGGCAGCGAGAGCGTCGTAAAAGGCGACTTCATTGTCGTTCAATCCGAGATCGACCCCGTGCTGCTTGGCGGCGCTCATTTCTTTGGCGAGCTTGATCAGCTCTTCTATGACATCCTGCGTCGTGATCGCTCGGACTTCGACCGGTTCGGCCCTTAACTTGTGACTTCGAGTCTAGGCGACCTTTCGATTAACCGCGCACTTACCGGATCATATCTATAGCTCCCAATGTTACCCTGCTGAAGTCTTTGAATGGCTTCCTCGATCGCCGGCAGTGGAACCAGAAACCATTCCCTTGGCTCTACTCCGGAGCCGAAACGGTCTTTCAGTTCCATGTCCAATCGAGCACCGCCGAAAAACTTATGAAGTAAAGCCTCGAGCCGTTTGCGATTGATATTTGAAAGTTTGTAAGTGGTCACGATGTCAACGTCCGCGAGCAGATAGGTTGGATCTTTCTTCGCGTTGGCGATACGGCTCTTCACGTCTCCCCCGGTGACGCCGATCTTGTGAATGACAGACCTGTTCTCCGCCACGAAGGGATGTTCGGATTTGCTCCTCAGGACGTAAATGTATCCGGTCGGTAAATCGTCCTCTTCTTCTTCATCCGAGAAGAGCGGTCCTAGATCCGGATCAGTGATACGGCGGCTAGCCTTATCTTTGTTTAAGGCGCGCTGGAGTGAACGAACGAGGAGGTCGCTTTCAGTCCTGTTGTCGTAGACCACTCTTAGCCTGCGGTCGGGACGGCCGTAGTCGCTGACAAACGGTTCATCCATATTCGCGACGATCACTTTCTGGCCGTCGAGAATGAAGAGATCGCCTTTCTTTACGTCCGCATTGTCCTGGTATTTCAGGGTCTGCCGCTCACCGACAGTCAACTCGCGCTGTACCTTTTCGAAGATCGGTTGGAATTCGTCGAAATCGTTGCAAGGATTTCGCTGCGCGACTTCCTCTGCGGCTTTGATCTCCTCGCGCGACCGCACATGCTTCAACTCGGTAATATCATTCGCTCGATCATATTCACCGCTAAGGGTGGCGACCAGTTCTTCATCGCTGGGAAGGACCTCAGCAGGCGCGCCAGCATGGTATTCGACTGAGCTTTCTCGCACCATGCCGTCATCTATACAGCGAGCGAGGTTCATCAATCCACGCGCATCACGTTCCCTCAACATAACCCGACACTCTTCAGAACTCCGCATCCGATCCAGACGCACTGCGTAGAGGCGTTCAAATATGTCTCTGTTCTCACCGTGCTGAGGCAGTCTTTCGTTCTCGTCCACGAAACGCTCGATCTCTTCGAAGCCAGCAATGATACGCTGCTCTTGCGCGGAACTTCCGCTTACTTTTTGAGGCTGTGCGAAATCATCCAGTTCTGACCTGAGCTTATCGAGGTCGATTTCACTCATAGCGCCCTTCATCCTTGAAGCGAACGAATGCCACCGCACCTTCGGCGATGCGTTTTTCCCAAGCGTCTTGCGAAGTTACTGAAGGCAGCCGGCCGCGCTCCTTTTTGAATCGGAAAGCACGAATCGCAAGGTCCTTGGCCTCCTCTGCCGTCAGGTTGGTCCGCTTCGCCGCAATAACCGCGGCAACCTGTCTCAGCCGTTCCTCCGTCATCGCTTTAGCAAGGATAGAATAGGCTTCCCCGAAAGGATTGATTCGGTCGATCATGTCAATATCTAACTCCCGAACGTCCATCGCGAACTTCCGCACCCCATCGATCAGCGCAGTGTTTGTGGTTTCCTCTCCGCTTCCGTCAGCCAGCACCATTTTTGCTTGCTGCACGACATTTAGCGCGGCGATAGCGTGCTGGCGGACGGCTTCCTGATCTTCCTCGTCCAGGTTGGGAAACTTCTCCTTTACGATCTTGCCCATGCGCACTTGGGTCAATTCTTCCGGCACCAACTCTTCGTCGAACATTCCTTTCTCAATGGTCGGCTTGTTCTGCACGAAGGCAGTGATCAGTTCATTCAGATCTTCGCGGCAGATGCGTGTTGCTTCCTCGCTCTTGGGCTCAGCCAAACCCTTAATCTCCATCTGAATCAAACCCGTTTCTGAGTTGAAGCCCACATTACACTTCCCGGAATCGTATCCGTTCTCGCCGTAATCAAACCCGGGCGTTGCTTCGTTGTTCGGATGCTTCGGCTTGAACTCAAAGCGCGGCGCCAGCACTTGCTCCATCAGCAGGCTCGCGGCGATAGCCTTTAGAGTGTCGTTCACCGCTTCCACCACCCTCTCCTCAGTCGCATCCGGCTCGGCGATGAGGTTGGTAAAGCGGGTGCGCGTCTTGCCCGGCGCATCGCGGGTAGCGCGACCAATGATTTGCACAATTTCCGTTAGGCTCGAGCGATAGCCGACCGTCAGCGCGTGCTCGCACCAGATCCAGTCAAAGCCCTCCTTGGCCATTCCAAGAGCGATGATGATGTCCACGTGTTCGCGGTTATCCTTTTGCGCAGGGTCGCGAAGTGCAGCGGCGACACGTTCGCGTTTCGCCGAATCATCATCTACGAGGTCGGCGATCTTCAGGATCGATCCATCGGCGGTTTTCACCAGCTGGAAGCCTGTCTTCGGATCGGTGCCCTGCCATTCGCCGAGTTCATGGATGATGTGCTCCACCTCCTTGATCTTGTCTCCCAGGCTTTCGCGGGAATTGACGTTCGGGATATGGACAATCGTCTTCTCCCTGGGGTTCAGCACGCTAAGAATCTGCTCTGTGTATTGCCCCGAATAGAAGAAATACCCGATGTCGAGCTGCTTCAGGTATTGGTATCCGTTGAGCTGCTCGTAGTAAGTATAGGTAACGGCGTCGAATTTCGATTCGTCGTCCGGGTTTAGAACGGCCTCGGCATCGCCCCGAAAGTAGGAGCCGGTCATCGCCACGATGTGTGTCTTATCGCGAGCCACTAACTGATGCATCTGATCGCCCAATCGATTGTCTGGATTGGCGGAAACGTGGTGAAACTCATCCACCGCGATCAAACGATCGTCGAAGGCTTCCACGCCAAACCTCTCCACGGCGAAGCGGAAGGTGGCGTGCGTGGACACGAGAGTTTTATCGTCGCTCTCCAGAAACTTCTTCACCGCGTCCACCTTGCCGTTGCTGTCGGAGCCCGGCGCGTCGCAGAGATTCCACCTTGGCTTCACCACCCAATCGGCCCAGAAACCAGACTGGCTTAGGGGCTCATCATGAAAACTGGCACCGATGGTCCGCTCCGGCACCACGATGATCGCCTGCTTCAGCTTTTGGTTCGCCAGCTTGTCCAGCGCGATAAACATCAGCGCGCGGCTTTTACCCGAGGCCGGGGGCGATTTGATGAGCAAATACTGCTCCCCTCGTTTTTGCCAGACGCGCTCCTGCATCGGCCGCATGCCCATGGCGTTGGACTTCGTCGAGCTTCCGTTGTGAGCATATTTCACGGTCACGGAAGGGATTGATCGGACCACCTCCGGCTGGTCCAAATCCCCCGAGCCTTCGTGATGCCGGGCGATAAGGTCCGGCAATTCAGCGGTGACCTGCTCGCGGATTGATTGGTATTTCTCGGCTTCCTCATCGGTAAGCCGACTCTCGCGAATGATGCGTTTCATGATCGTTTTCTTTTCGGCCTGCGCACTTCGTAGGCCGTAATGGGGTATGCGGTTGTGGAGTCGATCACATCATAGGCCACCATTATATACCGGCCCGTGCCGGTGTCCCCGAAAACTACGGGCCGACCCGAGGACCGGCTGATGTCCGTGCCTCCGGGATTTTGGAAGACGGCTTCGACTTCTTCCATCGTCAGGTTGTGTCTCGCGATGTGCTGCACGTTCCCGCGAGGATCGTCATCGCGGTCCCAAAGGATCGAGGTGAAATTCAATCCGCTCATTCCGCAGAGGCTTTCGTTTTGCGGTTTACCTTGTTTGGCGCAGCCTGCCGCATGGTCATCTGGGTATAGAGTTCGAAGAGTTTTTCGAGCCGCTCGGTGTCGTTCCTGAAGCGGCGGCCGAGGTAGATGCGCTCCAGCGCCTCGTCGTTGCGCTCGTGGGCGGCGCGCAGGTTGTCGGGCATCGCGTCGGGATCGTAAAGATCGGCAATCGTCGCCGGGAAATGCGCCTCGCGCGCCAGCAGGATTTCCTCAGCGCAACGGGTCAGGTCGGCTTTGTTTTGCTCGGTCAGCGTGGGAACGGGAAAGGTGTTCCAGCAAAGGGTGTTCGTGAAGCGATAATCACTTCTCATTCGAGCACAAACCGCGGCGACCCAGGCAAGCAGCATTCTTGAGACGACCAAGCCGAAAACCCAAAGATCCCTACATGGCATTGCAAAGGCTAAGTTCGAAATAACAGTCCCTTTATCTAGGAGACCAGCTGGCAGGAACTGGCGATTCTCGGAGCTGGTAATCGGGACGCAGATAATTGGCGTCGCAGGCAAAGGCTTCCGCTCATCAAACCTGTGCGGCCAAGCCGCCGCCTTAACTGTCGCAAGCTTGCTACTTGTTAGTCGAAATCTATAAACCTCATGGAACCGCTCTTTCAAACTAGGAATTTCCTCAGCCAACTTACGGTCAGCATCTTCAACCCATATACAATACCGGCTGATGCCTCGAATCAGTTCCATTGACCCCATAAATGGGCGGATAAACGCTCGCGTTTGAGCTTCGTCCAAGCGGAGCTCTACCAACGACTCGGGAGCTAGCAGTAGGTGGCCGCCATCAGTCGGCGAATTACCGCGATCAAACTGCGGCAAGCCGGAGATTTGCGATCGACGAGCTTCAACTAATGTGTCAGCCCCCGGAATGAGGTAAGCGTTGAGTGAGTCTACGCGTCTGGTTTCGACTGCGCCGCTATCGTTCTCTTCGAACAGCAGTGCTCCATTGCCCTTCGAAGAAAAGCCGACAATAATGACAGTGACTCCAGCGTTGTTGCTGGCGAGATTTCGCCAATTGAAGGACGAGTGGGCAAAAGAGATTCTTTGTCCTCGTTCGAATATGAGGGGCCAGAGGATTGCGGCTTGTTGACCCTGACAGACTGAATTTGTAGCGACGAACGCCACCCCTGTTTCAGTAATGGTCGCGAAGTCAGCCGCTTTCTTGAACCACCCAGCCACGTAGTCCAAAGATTTCCAGTTTTCTGTTTCTGCTTCGAAGATGGCTTTGAGATCAAACTTATGCTTTTCCTCTTGGCGCTTGCTTCCAAGATACGGCGGATTCCCGCAGATATATGTCTCTCCGCCCTCATTCTCGAAATCGATCTCCGCCTGGTCCAGAGGTGTTTCGAACAAATCCTCGGCGCGGTTTTTCACGCCTTTGCCGGTGGGCGGGCAGACGCTCAGCCAGTCGAGCCGCAAGGCATTGCCGCACGTGATCCAGTTGGCGGCTTCGAGCGGGAGGAACTCGGCGAGCGCGAGCTGCTGGCCGCGATAAAGCACGTCGCACTGATACTCGGCGATGATGAGGGCGAGGCGGGCGATCTCGGCGGAGAAGTGCCGCAGCTCGACGCCGCGGAAGTTGGTCAGCGGGATGTCGGAGGGACGCTCGGCCTCGCCGCGGCGGCGGTTGATCTCCGCCTCGATGGCGCGCATTTCCTTGTAGGCGATGACGAGGAAATTGCCGGATCCGCAGGCGGGATCGAAGACGCGGATGTGAGCGATGCGCTGGCGCAGGTTCAGGAGCTTGCGGGCATTGTCCCCCGCCTCCTCGAGCCGGGCGCGCAGGTCGTCGAGGAAGAGCGGGTTGAGCACCTTCAGGATGTTCGGCACGCTGGTGTAGTGCATGCCGAGAGCGCCGCGTTCTTCGTCATCCGCCACGGCCTGAATCATGGAGCCGAAGATGTCGGGGTTGATCTTCGTCCAGTCGAGGCTGCCGACGTGGAGGAGATAAGAGCGGGCGATCTTGCTGAAGCGGGCACGTCCAGGCTGCCGGTGAATAGGCCGCCATTCACGTAGGGGAACACATTCGACCAGCTACGGATGCCGGCCGCTTCGCGTTCGGCCAGCTTCGTATTCATGGCACGGAACAGCTCGGCGAGGACTTCATGGGTGTTTGAAGAATCCCGCGTGCTCATCTGATCGATGGTGGCGGTGAAGAGGCCGGCGCTATGGAAGATGCTGGTGTCCTCGGCGAAGAAGCAGAAGATTAGCCGAGCCATGAAGTGGGTCAGGTCTTGCCGCCGCGCTTCTGTGTCCCAGTCCGGGTTTTCCCGGAGCAGTTCGATATAGAGCTTGTTGAGCCGCGCGGTTGCTTTGATGTCGAAAGCGTTCTCGCGGATTTGCCGGACCGTTGTGATGCCGGCGAGGGGGAGGAAGAAACCGAAGTGGTCGTGAAAATCCGAGTAGGCACAGGCTACTGTTTCTCCATCCGCGAGGTTTTCCGCCTCGAAAGTCTTACCATCCGTGGCGAGGATGAACTTGGCTTTCCAACGTTCAGTCGCAGGACTATCGCGCAAAGCCGCGAGATCCTTCATCACCTGCCCTTCGGTCGAGAACTTCAGGTGGATGTGGCTACGTTGTAGGACACCGTCGACGTCCGTCTTGTTCGAAGCGCCAGCTCGAAGTTTCTTGATAGTGGTTTCGCTGTTCCCGAAGGCTTCAAGGAACGCGAAGGGGAAGTTCTCGGGGGCGAAACGCTGCTCCGCCAGCTTTGAGACGGCTTCTTCGATTTCAACGGCGTTCATGTTAGAAACTGAATAAACCGACTGAATTCTTGCGGATCATGAACGCAACAACTACACGATCGAGTTCGTTAGGCGCGCAAGCAAGATCAGGTCGCTGGACATTTGTTAAGTCAAAAGGCCAGCGCATAACGAGGCGCGTTCGACGCGCTTCGTTGAACACCCACAACGCGTTGCCTGTCTCCTCGCGTGAACTGGCCTTGTGGCATCTGTTTATTCAAATAAAACAACAGTAAGCCGAGCATGGCGTAAAGGCGCACAAGGGAAGGCAGAAGGATGACTTAACCCATAACGGATTCGAAGAACGGCCGGGCTTTCCAAAGCTGAAATGCCGTTCTGCTTATCCAAGAGTTACTGCACGGTGAGAGTCAAATCGTTGCCTGTGCCACCTTCGTAGCTTACGAGGAAAGTCGTCCCGCCCGTGCTGGTAAAGGTCGAGCCGTCGGCCAGATTAGTGAATCTGCCTATAATCGGGGACGCGGATGTGTTGTTGACCACGGTAAAAACCTCGCCGGTAGTGAGCGCACCGCTCCTCAAATCGGCGAAGACAAATTGCGCGCCGTTGATCTTCACCCCGCCGGCGGCCACTTGAGTCGCTTTCATTGCGACGCGGTCCAAAGCGCATTTGTAGGTGGAGTCGGAGCTAAAGGTCAGCGTGTTCTTTACCGTCAGCGTGCCGGGCTTGCTCACACTTTTTCCTGGGGACAGGACTGCTCCAACACCAGTCCCCGTGCCGAGCGTCACCGCACCACTGATTTGGCCGGTGCCGGCCAAGATTCCCGCATTGACGTGCACTTTGCCACGGCCCAGCGCTGACCCACTCCTATTGGTAACCAAAAGCGCACCTCTGATTACCGTAGTGCCTCCCCGGTAAGTGTTCGGGCTAGTAAGAGTCAGTTTACCCTTGCCCCCCTTGCTTACGGAGCCACCGGTATCACTCGATTCATCCTGGATCACGCCGGAAAAAACCGTGTCCAGGTTGTTGCCGCCCACGGTCAACTCATTACTTCCGAGAGAGACCGCGCCATCTCCCTCAAGCGAGCCGATTGTAACTCCTGGAGCATTGTGGTAACTTATCTCAAGCGTTCCGCTACCGAAGACCTCTACGCGTGCAGCGCCGCCAGTAGAGTCGTCGAAGAAGAAGATATGGCCGCCGTCGGCCTGAGGATCTCCAGCGTTATTCGCGATCAGCGTTGAGTCAGCGGCCGTCGATGTATTACTAAACTGGGCGGAGCCACCCGCGCCGGCAAAGACCAAGCCGCCATTGAGTGTGATCGTGCTGTTACTCGCGCTTGCTTCATCGTTGAAGCTCACCACACCTCCCAATGCCTCGGCGCCCAGGCTGCCGTCGTTAGTGATGGTTGCATTCTCCGCGGTGGCCGAACCGAAAAACACGAGGTAGCCAGGATAGCCGAGCTCGCCTATTCCCCCGCCGTTCTCAAAAGTAGCATTAGCTGCGCTTGCGCTATCGCCAAAGGTGACCATGGCGTAGGTAAAGCTGCCAGAGTTGCCGCCATCGTTTGTGAAACTGGCGTTCCCAGCCGTCGCATTGTTGGCGAAACTTACTGTTCCACTGTAGACGGACGTTCCCGTTTTGTTAGCAAAGACGGCATCACCAGCGCTGGAGAAATCTGCAAAATTGGTGGTGCCGCCGCCCCCGTACGAGGCAGCTCCGGGGTTATTCGTCACGGCCGCCTGGTCAGCGGTCGCGTTGTCGAAGAAGTTGGTGGTTCCATTAGAGGTAAATCCATTCTGCGGGCCGCCGTTGTTGGTAATGATAGCGGAGCCCGCGGTGCTGCTGTTGAAAAAATTGGTTTTCCCACCAGGGATCGTCGACGTCGCGCCACCATTATTAGATAGAGAGTCATTGGCGCCAGCCGTAGCGTTATTCGTGAAATCGATCTCTCCGCTGCCATCTGCCACGAAGTTTTGGATGACGGCGGAATTGTTGATAACCCCGGCCCCGCTGAGGGTGAGAGTTTTTGCAGGAGCAGTCACCGTGTAGCTACTCGCGGCGGAGTCGAAGGTGATCGTGTTTACTTCCACCGGAGCAGACAGTGATACCGCCGTTTTGCTGGAGGCAGCGAAGAAGGATCGGTCCGATGGGCCATTAGGCACGGTGGCGGGGGTCCAATTCGTTGGCGTATTCCAATCGCCATTCGCAGGATTGGCGCTCCATGTCGCGCTTCCGGCGAAAACGAATTGAGCTAGAGAAAGAGAGCTTAGGGTGAGAGACAGGATAAAGGCGGAATGGAATTTCATTTCGTGCGATAAAAACAAAAAGGAAGTGGCGAAAGCAAGCACAATCGCCACACCTCCACCTGGAGCTTGGTTATAAGCGCCCGGAATTAGCTTTTTAGGAGAAGGTTCCGTAACGGTTGCTGTTGAAGAAACCGGTGGCGCGAGCGCTATCAATGCTCGGGTCCGCGAATGATGTCGAGGGGAAAGGGAATGACATGCGAAATACCGGGTGCGGAAGAAGCCAAACGCTGAATACAAATCCGGAAATCTGAGGCGGGAAGTTGGGCGCTATCGACTCCGCGTGTACCAGGCGCCGCCGGGCCCGTCGTAGCTCGTTCCTTCCCCCCAGATGACGTGATTTTTGCCCTCGCCGTCAACCGATAAGCTGAGGTAATCGCCATAGGGGAATTCGTAGCCCGCGGCACTCTTGTAGGGCGCGCCAGTGGCGCGGTTTGAGAGTTTGATGCTTGCGCTCCAGGTCACTCCCCCGTCGGTCGTTCGCCGATAATAGGTGTCCCACCCGCGCGGGTTGCCGTTCCCGTTGCCCTGCCAGACGACGCGAAAATCTCCGCCCGCCGGTCCGGCGACAACGGCTGGAAAACCATTATCCGCGTCGTCGTTAGGCTGGGAAATCTGGACTCGCGGTGTCCAATCGACGCCGCCATCGTCGGAAGTGCGGATCCACATTTTCTGGGATTGCCTGCGAACGTCACCGGCGTGATAGGCGACCAAGAGTCTGCCATTCTGGTCGGTTGCTAGCCCAGCAGTAGTGGAGAGAAAGCCATAGTCACAGCCGGCCGCTCCGCTACACCCCGGTGGCGGCTGTGAGGTGTCGACCAGATGAGACTCCCAGGTTGCGCCACGGTCGTGCGAGCTAACGACATAGACACTGGCCGGGCCGCGGTAGTCTAGGAAGAAGTCGATCACAACAAAATAGGGCGTACCATCCGGAGCCATGGCGGCGCCGTTGGCATCCCACCAGTGACCAGGCGTGGGACCATTAGTCTTGAAGGGCGTGCCAAAGGTCTGACCGCCATCGTGCGAGGTGGCAATGTAGCTATCATCTTCGTTGAGGCCGACGTAGACATCCTTGGCATCGGGTGAAACGAGAAGCCACGGATGGTCGGTCCAGCGCAGAGAAGGGGCAATCACCACAGGCGCCGTCCAGGTTGCGCCATGGTCGGAGGACTTAATCAACGTGCTCATCCAATTGGGCCCGTCGAGCCAGACAACAAAGACGGTGCCATTGGCAGACACTTGCACCTGCGGATCAGCCTGCCAGATGTTGACGGGCGCAACCAGTTGATCCGGCAGCCACGTCTCGCCACCATCCGGCGAACGACGAACAAAAACACCCGATAGCTTCGCGTTAAAACGGGTGACCATCTGATACACATAGGGCGAAGAGCGATCCGCAGCGACGAATGGCTCCCAGTCGTCCTGCCCGCTCCAAACACGCTCCGAAACCCATTCCGGCGCGCTGGTTGACGGTCGGGAATATAATTGCACGTCGGTCTGGGCAGCAAAGTTGCGTCCGGTCGATCGCTCCTTGCGTTCGCCATGCGAGCGCCGGCCATGTTCGAATGCTTCTGACGACCAACTAGGGATGAGGACCACCGCACCAAGGAGTAAAGCTATGACGCCGCTGATCCAAAGCGGCCTCATTCGGACGCGGGGCTGCTGGCTGGAGCGGGTTCCTTTTCCGCCAAAGCCGCCATGGTTTCTTATCGTCATTTTGTTTTTTGGCCGGTGAGAAACTAGATCGCATTCGATTGTTTAATGCGAGCTAATTCCGACACGCCTTCATGGCGCGCCGCCGGTGAAAACCATGCGAGCCTCGACGAGCAAAAGCGGCGGGAGGGAAGTGAATCGAAAACTCGGCCTCGCCTCCGGCTGCGTTGCTGGTCTCCAGGCATATTTCTATCGGGTTCGCGAATGACGTCGAGGGGGAAGGGGATGAAAGTGACGAGTGACGAGCCAAGCGAAAGACGGAGGAGCGAGAGGATGGCCTTTCCGGGCGCATTTCTATCGGGCTCGCAGATGATGTCGAGAAGAAAGGAAGGAAAGTGACTAGTGAGGAGTGACGAGTGACGCGCGGGGGACCGGAAGGCGAGAGCCGTTCGGCTCGGGTACGAATCTTGCCTCTATTGGATGATGTCGGAAACGACAGGTGAGCCGTGAGAGCCTGAAGGGCGACGTGTTTTAATCATAGACATTGCCTCTCCTTTCTAACCTGCTGAGCGCGCAGTGCCATCCACGGAAGCGCTCAAACAATCGCCCGCTGAGAAATCGGCGGGCGATCTTATTTCGGCCAATAGACTGCCAACCCGCCTAGAGAGAGCAGCCGAAGGGTGGAGGGACCCGGCTACTTCGCGGCAGTGGATTTGCGCCGGTTCCTTTACTTGAGGGTCGTTTGCAGGAAGGCGATCGCGGCCGCATAGGCGTCCTCTTCAGTCACGACCCGGTAGTAGAAGTGGCGGAGTCGTGTTTGGCCTATGGGGTCGGTATAGCTTACCCGATAAACCGACCGGGGCGCCCACCGGTTGATGCCCAAGACCGCCGAGGTGAGGCCAAGCGCCCTGAGCACCTTTGGCGGGATCGGATGCAATCGCTTGGCCGGCCTCTCTTGCAACGCCCAATCCCGGATGCGCATCGCCTCGTGCAGGCTCTCCTCGCTTTGGCCCTTAACTGAGCGGTTGAATGGGGTTTTTCCCGAGCGGTGAATCCGCACTTGATATCCGCATTGGGTCGGGAAGATGTAACGCAGCTCCTGCCGGGCTTCGAGCCGGATGTCGAGTCCTTTGAATCTGGCGGCAGCGCCTTCCCATCTGGCCCAAGCCGCCTGAATCCGTCCTACGGGTGAAGGCGGTTCGTCGGCATTGGATATTTCCGCTTTCTCGTTCTGCGATTCCTTCGGGGTCGGCATTCCGCGCGCATTTCTAGCGGCTCTGAAGATGATGTCGAGGGGAAAGGGGGAAATCAGTAAGTGACAAGTGACGAGTGATCCACCAGACCCGCGAACAGTTGTCATCGATCGTGATATGATCGCGCGGATCCGGAGATTTCAGAAGGTGTCGCCTCTCGAACTCATTCGAGATAGCGCCCACATTTATCCTCATAAATCTCACTAAACGCCTTCGAGCCGATCCTGCCGACTAGTGACGAGTTGTTTTGTTCACCCGAATCGTGGGACTATGATCCCGATTTGTTGGACTACATGAGCCAGATTGTGAAACAGTCCGAGGCCCATCTGGACCCGGCGGAAGAATCTTTTCAGGCACTGATCCTACGATATGGTAATGATGAGGCCCTTCGGCGAATTCGAAGCTCTACCCATGCAAGCTAAACCGCTCGCTTCCGATTTTGTGCTTCCCGTTTTCGAGGAGCCGTTGCAAGAGCCCTGGCCGCTGAGGATGTCGTGGCTGGAGGCGGTTCGTCGTTTTGCTCGGGCGCGTGCCCATTATATGCGGCACTTCGATTCTCCGGAGAAGCGTTTGCGCAACAAGAATCCTGAACCGTTCGTTTTGCCCTAACGAGATTCCGACGAGTTGCTGAGGACGGAGGACGGATGAGTGATGAGTGACGGGAAGGAAAAGTGACAGGTGGCGAGTGATGGGTGACGAGTGACGAGGAGAGGAGGGAATTAGGGCGGAGTCGGGGCGCCTTTTCGTTTACTTGAGTGTTGTTTGCAGGAAGGCGTCGCGGCCGCATAGCCGTCCTCTTCAGACGCGACCCGGTAGTAGAAGGTCCAAAGTCAGGACGTGGAAGCGGCTTGCCGGCGACGGCGGGCGGCAACAAAGATGAGGGCACCGAGTAGGTTCGCGCCCAGGGTGGCGACGATGATTTTAGTCGCAAATGCAGCGCGACTCTCGACGTGGACGATCGGTACGATGGTTAGCACGATGTAGAGCAAGGTGACAAGAAAACCGATCGCCGCTGCGATCCGCAGCCAGAGCGGTGCGCGCACGGGCAAGGCGCGTAGGCCGCAGATCGGGATGGCGAACAAGGCGAGGTAGGCAATGCCGTAGAAGATCCCGGCGGCGTTGTCGATGACCTGGAAAGCCTCCTGCGCGCCGACCCCGAGCTGACTCACAATGGCGAAGATAAGGGTGACGATTCCGACGAACAGGACGGAGTTGACCGGGGTCTTGTGGCGACGGTGCAATCGGCTAAACCACCCTGGCAGAAGGTTGTCCCAGCCGGCTACCATCGGCAGCCGGGTGTTGCCGATAAAGTAGATGCTGACGACAGCGATGGATCGCCCAACGAGCATAAGGATAGCGACGGAGGCGACGATCGCCCCGGCGCCGAACGCGCGCGCGCCCGCGCTCAGGGCTTGTGGCACGGGCCCGATGAGGTCGAGCTCGGCGAAGCGGGTGTAGGCCATGACTGAACTGGTGCCGAGAATGAACATGAGGGCGATAATGGGCGCGGCGATGATGACGGAGCGCCCGATGTTTTTGACCGGCGCGCGCGTTTCGCCGGCCAGGATGGCGATGTATTCGAAACCGCTAAGGGCGCCGAGCGCCATTTTGCTAAAGATATTGAGGCCGAAGAGGGAGACGGTCGGGAGCGCCCAAACGATCGGGTGGTAGTCGGGGAGTTTGCCCGTGGCGCGGGCGATGAAGGGCAAGGCGATGAGCGTGCCGTAGGTGATGAGAAGAAGAATGGCGCCGACGTTGTGGACCCATTTCCCGATGCTGAGCCCGCGAATGGTGACGAGTATGAGGGCGGCAAAGAGGAGGCCATTGAGCGCGGAGACAAAGAGTCGGCTGGCGGGCAGCCAGGCGGCCGCGGGACCGAGCGCGTAGGATAGGTTGGTGGCAATGACGAGGCCGGTGCCGGCCATGACGCTAATGCCGAGGAGCCAGAGGTTCCAGGCGACGATGAAGCCGGTGAACTCGTTGAAGCCGAGCTTGGCCCACTGGTAGAGGCCGCCTTCCAGCGGCATGATGCGGTTAAGATAGATAATGACGGCGGCAATCGGCAGATAAAAGAGAAGGATGGCGAAGAGCCAGTAAGCGGTCTGCGACGGGCCGAGTTTGGCGGCGGTGCCGACCCATGAGGTGCCGACGACAAAGACGATCTGGGTGAGGACCAGGTCGCGCAGGCCCAGCTCTTTCTTGAAGGCATCGCTGTGGGATTTAACGCGATGTTCTTCCTCGAGAAAGCCGCGATCAGGCGGAGGTTCGTCGCTGCGCATTAGTGAGAAGGAAGAGTTAGATTCGGAAAATTGAAAGCTGAAAGTGGGCAGTGGCGAGTGATGGGTGACCTGACAGGACAGAGGGCGGAGGGTAGCGGTGCAATTGTAAGGGTGGAATCAAAACTTAGAACGGCGCTGGAATCTGCTTGACTCCGGAACTCGCAAGCGGCATCTCTCAATGCTCTTTTCGCTCGGTGTCTCTGTCATCGACGACGGAGAAACATCGGTGGCTCCTATTTCATATGCTTAAGAAATCGACTCTCGCTCTTTTCGCTTCGCTCGCGCTCGCGAGCGCGTTGCCGGCTCAGACGCTCCAGAATCTCGTGCACCAGCCGCCGGGCGGCGCTTTCCTTCCCTTCCAGCTGACTGATGGCACGGTGCTCTTTCAAGCCAATAAGTCATCGGACTGGTGGAAGCTGACGCCGGATAGCCTCGGGAGTTACCTCAATGGGACCTGGACGAAGCAGGCCTCGCTCCAGCCCGGTTATGTGCCGGATGATTTTGCCTCGGCCGTTCTCGCTGATGGTCGGGTGGTGATCAGTGGCGGTGAATATAACAACGGCCAGTTTACCCTAACGAATCAAGGTGCGGTCTATGACCCGGTGGCGAATACCTGGACGCCGCTGCCGCCGCCGCCCGGGTGGGATTTTATCGGCGACTCCGCCTCGGTGGTCTTGCCCGATGGGCGCTTTCTGGTCGGACGCAAGCTCGATAAGCAGGTGGCGGCACTGGACCCGGCGACGTTGACCTGGAGTTTGCTCTCCTCGGCGGGGAAGTCGGACTTCAACGCGGAGGAGGGCTGGACGCTTTTGCCCGACGGCACGGTGTTTACTTTCGACGTGAAGAATGCCCCGAACTCGGAGCGCTATTTCCCGGCGACCCAGACCTGGCAAACGGCCGGTAGCACGATCGTGGATCTACATTCGCCCTCGCCCTTCGGATGTCTGCCCTACGGAGACATGGGGCAGTTTTGTTACTTCCCACCGGGTGAAGTAGGCCCGGCGCTGCTCTTGCCGGATGGTCGCGTCTTTGCCACTGGCTCTGACTCGTCGGGCGGCCCCGGCCACACGGCGATCTATACTCCGCCGGCCCTGCCGGGCGACACTGGCACCTGGGTGGTTGGTCCGGATTTTCCGAATAACGATAATGCAGGCGATTCCTTTGCAGCTCTGCTGCCCAATGGTTATGCACTTATCCTGGGAAATACGGGCAGACTCTATGAATTCGATGGGGTGACTCTGACGCCGACGCTGAGCGCTTCTGGCGCCTTGATGGTGCTCCCGACCGGACAGGTGGTGGTGAGCGAGGGGTCGATCGTGAAGATTTACACGCCGGCGGATACGAGCTTCAAGTCGGCCTGGAGACCGCGGATCAAACGCTTTCCGGCGACGGTGACACGCGGCTCGACTTACCGGATCTCAGGACAGCAGTTTAATGGCTTGTCACAGGCGGCCTCCTTTGGGGATGAGCTGGAGACGGCAACCAATTATCCGCTGGTGAGACTAACGAATAAAGGGACAGGACACGTTTTCTATGCCCGCACACATGGGCATAGCACGATGGGTGTGGCGACCGGCCGCGCAAGCGTGTCGACCAATTTCGACGTTCCAGCGACCGCCGAGACGGGGAGCAGCACGCTGGAAGTGGTGGCGAATGGCATTCCGTCCAAGGCCGTGACGATCACGGTGGACTGAAATTTTCTGGGGGCCAGCCTTCCGAACTCTTTTCTAGCGGGTCTGAAGATGATTTGAGGGAAAGTAGAATAGGGACGAGTGAACGGCAGACGAGAGAGCCTGTTCGTTTTACTTGAGCGTTGTTTGCAGAAAGGCGATCGCGGCCGCGCGAGGAAATCTGGCGTTTCGGAGGCAGGGTTCGAGCGTGATCATGAAAACCGACATCGCTGTCTGGACGGCGTTCGAGCAGAGGTCGAGTGTTATGTCTTCGTCCGAGAATCACGGCGTCGCTTGCGACGTCGACCTGCCGAGGCCTCGGATGAGTTGCGGGAGAAGTGATGCCCCCGCTGCGCGTGGAAATCCGCCCTTTTCGCGTTAGGTTCGAGCGTGATCACGCAAACCGACATCGCGGTCTGGGCAGCGTCGGGGCTGCTGGCGGCTGGTCTTGGCTGGAGCCGTTATGCAAAGGCAAAAGCGCGTAACAATCTCGTGAGACGGCTCGCGACCATGGATGTGGAGGCACGCAGGAAAATGCTTAGCCGCCTCAATCCCGCGGTCGCGATGGAAGTGCGGCAAGAGTTGCTCGAACGCTTTCGGATAATGACTTAGCGTCGCGCGGACAGCGCGACGCCCCCTCGGGAAATCCCTAAAGATCCGCACTCTCCGACCCTGCTAGTTTCGAGCGTGTCATGCACTTCAGGCACGGAGGTCACGTGCGCTGTAAGCGCAAGTCTTTCCGAGCTAACCCGCCGGAGCTCACAGACGGGGTGGGGTGGGGTCTCCGACTGCTATGGACGTCCACCACCATAGCCACCGCCGCCAGCGGCATCGCCACCTGTGCCGTTGATGCCCCGGGCGCCGCCCGGAGCGGAAGCGGAACCCGTCGTGCCGGCTGTTTCGCTTGTCGTCGTGGTGCTCGTCGTTGATCCTTGATCGCGATCGGCACAACCAGCCAGCGCCAAACCGAGGCCGGCGACGGCACAGAAAATAAGAGTTAATTTTTTCATCTACTCCCTATTCGTCGCTCCCTCCATAAGCGGTCGCGCGGATTCTCTCTCTTTGCGCGATCGCCGTTCTCGGTTTTTAGCGGATCGTGACCCTTCGCGTCCTGGATTCGATTCCGTTGGCCACGACAACCACTGTGCTAGGCCCAGTTTCGGCATCCGCCGGGATGTCGGCCATCGTGGAAACAATCATGCCGCCGGTCGCTATCGCCATCGTGCTGTGATCGTGGGTGCGCGCAAATAAGACATGCCCTGTAGCAGTGTTGGTAATGCGCACCAGCGGGTAATTCGTGGCCATCTGGGCGTCGTCGCCGTAATCAGCGCCAACGGAAAGGCCGTTGAATTGAGTGCCGGAGATTTGATAAGACCTGCCTCGGATGAGACCGCGCGGGATGGAAGCGATGTTAGGCGCCCAGGCGCGGTTGCTCCGGCCTGCGGAGGTAAAGAGTTCCACGTCGATGGTGCGCCCATCTGCGATGCACCAGAGAGCCTGGCCCGTGGGTAAGAGTAACATGCGCGCCTCCCAGGATTGCTTCGAACCGGACGTGGCCGTGGCCGGCGCCGGGGTGAGCATGGTTCCGTCAAAGATGAAAAAGGTGCCGGTGCCGCTGAAGATTCCAGGGCTGGCATAAGCGATAACGTTACCATCCGGCAACAAACAGGCCGGGCCATCGGCTATGTCGTTCCCCCCGGGAAAGTCAGGACCCGGAGTCCAGACGCCGGTCGAGGAATTGTAGATGGCGTTATGACTCGTCGCGCCGAAGGCTATGACCGTGCCATCGGGGCGCTGGACGATCGGCCCGATCTCGAGGCTGCCGGTATCGGCCAGCGGGACGATGGTGCTGCCTGCGCTCATCCACTAGCCAGTCACTGGATTGTAAGTCTCTGAGTTGGTTCCATTCTGGCAATCCACTGTGAGGATAGAGTCGTTAGGCAAAAGGGCGAAGCCTTCTTCGGTGAAGAAGTCCGCTTTCCCCAGGCCGACGGCGGACCAGGTCAAAGTCGCGGGGTTAAAAGTCACCTGCTTTTTCGAGGGGAACGCGCCTTGCCCCATCATGTAAGTCCCTTCCGCCTGCACAATCGCCGGTGAGTCGCCGATGGTCGACCAGCCAGTGGGGGGATTTACGACCGTCCAGGTGTTGGCCACCGGATCATAGATCGAACCCATGTTGGTTTCCGTTTGTGCGAGGAAATTGTATTCGCCACCTTCGATAAGAACGCGGCCATCGGGGAGGAGGGCCGAGGCGAAGTAGAGCGGAGCATAGCTGGATTGCATGGAAGCCAGTTGCGACCAGGTGCCGTTAAGATAGCTCCCAGTGTTATCGGGAGTGAGGCGCCACCATTTCGGGCTGTTGTATTGGTGCATCATAACAGTCCCATCGGTCAGGAGAAGGGCTGTGTCCGTTTGGAATGGCGGCTGGTTCGTGAGCTTCTGCCACGCCCCGGTCGTTGCTTCCAGCGCACCGGGAACTCCTCGCCATTGCGCGGAGGCGCGCTGGGTCGTGGCGACGAGCGCGACGGCTGTGACAAAGCCGATAGCGAGGCTGTGTCGCAGGGTGGCGCTGTTTCGCTTGCTCGTTCTGGTATTAACTGGCGTTTGTTTTTTCAAAGAATCTCCTTACTGAATTTTGCGCGCGCGCGGCGGGAGGCCCTAGGCGCGAATGCGGGGAGGCTGAGCATCTGGCGGGGAGGCAGCAAGCAAAATTTGCTCCCCTTTAGGTTTTTCCCTCCCTAGCCTGTGCTTTTGCTTGCGGCATCCTGGAGAATTGCCGTTAATCGCGCCCCATGCCGCCCGACCATCCAAAGTCTTCTCCTCCGGGTCCGGTCGACTGGGAGGCGATCGCGGCGGGCGCGCGGTTCAAGGAACTGCTCCGCGCAAAACGCCGCTTCATTATTCCGGCGATGGTCTTCTTCGTCGTTTACTATTTCGCGCTTATCGTGCTCGTGGGTTACGCGCGGCCGTTCATGGAAAAGCGCGTCCTCGGTCCGGTCAATATTGCTTATCTCTTCGCGCTCTCGCAGTTTTTCATAGCTTGGATTATTGCGGCGCTCTATGTACGTAGGGCGGCACGCTTCGATTACCAGGCGCGCGAGATTATCGAGAAGGAGTCGCATGCGCGTTTGTCATCCTGAGCGCAGCGAAGGACCTCACATGTCACTTCACGCGTCATTTGTTACGCAGATTCACGCGTTCCTTGCGAGGTCCTTCGCCGTCTGCGCGGCTCAGGATGACAGCGTTGCGGGCGCGGTCGTTAAACGGTGGTATGCCAAAGGGAGCAGGAGCAGCGGCAGGAGAAGAGAATGACCCCCGCGCTCGGAATGTTCCTATTCTTCGTCCTGATCACCCTCGTGATCACCGGATGGGCGGCGCGCAAATCGCAGAGCGCCGCCGCCTTTTTCACAGCCGGGCGGCGCATCAGCGGCTGGCAAAACGGCGTCGCCGTCGCGGGCGATTACATGAGTGCGGCCTCCTTTCTTGGGATCGCGGGACTTATCGCTTTCTATGGCTACGACGGCTTCATGTTTTCGGTCGGCTGGCTTGTGGCCTATCTTACCGTTCTCCTCGTCGTCGCGGAGCCGCTGCGTAATGCCGGCAAATACACCATGGCTGACGTGCTCGCTTATCGGCTGAGCCCTCGGCCCGTCCGCGCGATGGCGGCGTTGAGCACGATCACGGTCAGCACCTTTTACATGATCGCGCAGATGGTCGGCGCGGGAGCACTTGTCGCGCTCTTGTTAGGCAGCTCGCACGTCACTTATCAGGCGGCGGTCATCGGCGTGGGAGTGCTCATGATCATCTACGTCGTTTTCGGCGGGATGCTGGCGACTACCTGGGTACAGATCATCAAGGCCATTCTGCTTATGGCAGGGACGATCCTTCTCAGCCTCCTCGTCCTCGCGCATTTCGGCTGGAGCCTAACGAGCTTCTTCAACGCCGTCACCCACGTCAGCTATCACGATAAGGGTGCGCTGGTGACGAAGAACTTCCTCAATCCCGGATTGCGCTACACGCCTGCCAATCACGGCGCGCTCGACCTTATATCGTTAGGCATGGCCCTCATCTTCGGGACCGCCGGTCTGCCGCACATCCTCGTTCGTTTCTATACCGTGCCCGATGCCAAAACCGCCCGGATCAGCGTCGTCTGGGCGATGGTCTTGATCGGCAGCTTCTACATCATGACGACCTTTCTCGGCTTTGGCGCCGCGACCATCGTGGGTCGGGATTTTATCAGCGCGCACGGCGGCAATAACATGAGCGCTCCGCTCCTCGCCCAGGCGCTCGCCGGCGATATTTTCTTCGCTTTCATCGCGGCCATTGCCTTCGCCACCATTCTCGCGGTTGTCGCCGGCCTAACGATCAGTGCGTCGACTTCTTTCGCGCACGACTTTTACACCGCGGTCATCCACAAAGGAACGGAGCGGCGCCCCGGCGAAGAAGTGCGGGTCGCTCGCATCACCGCCTTCTTCGTCGGCGCGATCGCCATCGGCATCGCCATCTTGTTAGGCAAGGACGCGAACGTCGCTTTCCTCGTCGCGCTCGCCTTCGCCGTCGCCGCTTCGGCTAATCTGCCGGTGATCGTGCTCTCGCTTTTTTGGAAACGCTTCAATACTGCGGGCGCGGTCGGCGGGCTGGCCACGGGTTTGATCGCCTCACTCTTCCTGATCGCGATCAGCCCGAGCATCATGAAAGTCGATCCGCCCACCGTCATCGGCGCGGCCCGCCATCTCATTCAGCGGTCGCCGATTTTTCCGCTCGAAAACCCCGGCATTCTCAGCATTCCACTCGGCTTTCTCGGAGCGGTTCTCGGCACTTTCCTGCGCCGCCAACCGTCTGCGGAAGCTGGCTTCGCCGAACTCGTGGTGCGGGCGAACACGGGCCTCGGCGCCGAAACGGCGAACCCAGAGTAGCGTTTGCCTAACGAATCAAGGAGTTGGCGCTAGTTTCGTGGAACCAGCGCAAAGCTTCGCGAATATGGGAGCGTTTCACGACATGACCGGCGGGAAACGTCTCCAGCCGCACCCGGTCGAACCCGGTGAGCTGGATCGAGCGCTTGACGTCCCATTGCTGCTTCACGGTCGCGACCTTGTCCTCCTGCCCGCTGCTGATGAAGATTGGCGTGTGCAGGAACTCCTTGCCCGGGCGGAACTGCCGGTAGCCATCGCTCAAGGTGTCGACATTTATGCCCGTAAGATAGATCCCGATAATCCTGCACCCGGCGATGGAAAAGAGTGGCGCCAGGAGACCGGTCCGTTTGGCGCCGCCCGAGTAACCAGCGCAAGCTACAGGCCATCGCGCGGCGCCCGGAAAGCTGCGATAGAGGGCGTCGAGCGCCGCGAGAGTCATTGAGGCGCGCCAGCCGGACGTGTCTCGGCGCGGGACAGCGGGGCCGTCGCCGGCGAGGACCAGCCACCCTTCGTCGAACGCTGTCGCGCGATAAAGGTGAGCGAGATCATCGCCATTCTGGATTTTGAAGTCGCTCGTCGAGAGAGCGATCAGGATGGGCCAGCTTTTCTTCGGATTGAATCCCGGTGGCACCGCCAGCGTGGCGAGCGCGTAACCGGGTACGTCGTTGCCTCCTTCGGACGCGTATTTTTGTTCCTGCACGTTCAGTGGAACTTGAACCCTAACTGTCTCTCCCGGGGCGACGGGCGTACCGGCGAAACTGGCCGGAGACGATGCCGCATGAATGGGGCAGGTATTCCCGGCGCAACTAAACGCGAGAAAGATCGCGGCTGAAAAAAACCGGCGAAATCGTTTCATTCTTGGAACCTCGTCTGAATGGCACTCCCTCTTTTGAGTTAAGACAAAAAACACGTTTGCCCGCTGAAATATCCTTGTCTCTGCGCAACCTTTCTAGCTAATTGGTCCTCAAATGAAAAAGATTCTTCTCTTTTTGGTTGCCGGATCCGTCGTTCTGGGCGGTTGCGCCACCAGCAATGAAACCGCCTCCACTACAGCGCGGACGAGTTCGACCACGAGCGACCGCAACGTCAAGATTATTAATGGGAAACGCTACGTCTTTGTAGCCCCGGAACTTGGAAGCAACATCCCCGGGCGGTGGGTGCCGGAAAGCAGCCCCGCCGCACAGATGGCGCGTCAAACCGGTACGATCGATCCGAGCGTAATCCAGAATACCCAGTCTGCCCCCGGGCAGGGTTTGCCCGGCGGGGGCTGAGCGAGAGCCTCGTTAGGCCAAAGTCAGCTCGGCGGTTGCTTTTTCCCATTCGGTGGTCAGCCGGGCCAGCTCGTCCGAGACAGTTGAGAGTTCGCGATTGATTGCGACTGCGCGCCCGCCGGGCTCATAGGCGGCCGGATCTTCCAGCTCACCGCTCAGCTCTTTTTGCCGGCCTTCCAAGATCGCGATCTGCATTTCAAGATCGTGGGCGCGTTTCTCGGTTTCGCGGCGGCCTTTAGCCAGCGCCTTGCGCGCTTCCGCTTCCGCGCGCTTCTGCTGTTTCTGCTCGCGCATGCCAGGCGCGCCAACCGGAGCGGTGGCGGCAGCAGTCTCGGGTTGTTCATTCGTTAGGCCGCGACCCGCAGTCAGGGCTGCGCGCGCGGAAGTCGCCTGAGATTTATCGAGATAATACTGGTAGTCGCCCGCGTAAGGCGTGAGCTGGCCGCCATGGATGTGCAGCACGCTGCGCGCAATGGCGCGAATGAAATGGACGTCGTGGCTAATGAAAATCAGCGTCCCTTCGTACTGCTCGAGGGCGCCGATCAAGGCGTCGATCGAGCCGACGTCGAGATGTGTCGTCGGCTCGTCCATGAGGAGAAGATTCGGCGGATGGAGCAGCAGCTTGACCAGGGCTAGGCGCGACTTCTCCCCTCCGCTCAAGACGCCGACGGTTTTAAAAACATCGTCACCGCGGAAGAGAAATGAGCCGAGAACCGTGCGCGCGGTTTGCTCTGGAACGGGGTCGGGCGCGTCGAGCACGGTCTCGAGGACCGTTTGCCTAACGTTCAGCATCTCGACGCGATGCTGCGAGAAATAACCGACGCGCACATTATGCCCGAGCTCGCGCTCACCGCGCTGCACTGGCAACACGCCCGCGAGCAGTTTGAGGAGCGTCGATTTGCCGGCGCCGTTCGGACCCACGAGCACGGTTCTTTGGCCGCGCTCCGCTTCGAAGTCTAACGAGTCGTAGACCACCAATGAGTCGTATGCATGGCGCACATCTTTGAGCGCGATCGCCCGCAACCCGCTCCGCGGCGGCTGCGGAAAGCGAAACTTGATCGTCTTCGCCTGCGCAGTCGGCGCGGCGATTTTCTCCATCCGATCGATCTGCTTCAGTTTGCTCTGCGCTTGCGATGCCTTGCTCGCCTTGGCCCGGAAGCGGTCGGCAAATTGCTGGAGCGAGGCGATCTCTTTCTGCTGATTTTTGTAAGCCGACAGCTGCTGTTCTTCGCGCGCCGCTTTCTGCTCGATGTAGCTGTCCCAGTTGCCGCGGTAGCGCAGCAACTTGGCGTGCGCGATTTCGACGATGCTGCCAACGAGCGCGTTTAAGAACTCGCGATCGTGCGAAATCATCAGAATCGCGCCGGGATAATTCTTCAAATATTCCTGGAACCAGACTAACGAGTCAAGGTCGAGATGATTCGTCGGCTCGTCGAGCAGAAGCAGATCGGGTTCCATCACCAGGAGGCGCGCGAGATGCGCGCGCATGATCCAGCCGCCGCTGAGCGCGCGCGCCGGCCGGTCGAAATCCGTCTCGCGGAAGGCGAGCCCGGCGAGAATCCGTTTCGCTTTCGGCTCGATTTCCCAATCGTGCTCGTCCTCCAGCGCCTGGTGCGACTTGCCGCAGGCGAGTTCGAGAACCGACTCCGCGCCCGCGGCCGCGGTCTCCTGCGGGAGATAGCCGAGCGTGGCATTTTTCTCGAGGGAGACCTTTCCCGAATCCGGCGAGGCCTCGCCGAGGATGAGGGAGAAGAGCGTCGTTTTGCCGGCGCCGTTAGGCCCTACCAGCCCGACGCGATCGCCACGGTTCACCTGGAGCGACGCATCCTCGAAGAGGATGCGCCCGGCGAAAGATTTGGAGACTTGAGAAACGGTGAGCATAGCGTGGATCGCCACTGTTCCTTCGAGAGGATGGATCGCAAGTGCGGACAGGACGAGGAGGAGCATAGGTGGAGCGCCTCGGCGGGTGCCATTCTACAGGCCGCGATAGCGGGGTTGCGCGAAGCGCCCAATAACAGTCTTCGGCTCATGGCCGGCGAGAATCTTCTGGAAACGCGGATGGCTGCGGAGCGGGTCCCATTGCCAACGCCACTTCAGATCTACGAGATCAGGGCGAGGAAGAGCAGCGTCCCAGTTCCGAGAAGAATCAGGGGGTAGACTTCGTTCCATGCATTGTGCTGAGTGCGTTTGCCACCGCGTCTCATGGTAGCCGCCAGCCGCCACCTTTCAATGCCTTGTCGAGATGCCGGCGACGAATCGGGGTGCCAATGAATTTTCAAAGTGCGGTCGCTCTTCCGCGCAGCATGATTTTCGCACTTCGCCTCGGCCGCTTTTGCCTCACGCCGATTGGCCGACGAAACTTTTTTCGTCCTGTTCATTGTTTTCTTTACATCGCTCCGGGTTCCTTCATCCTCGTTAAATCATGAAAAGTGTCATCCCAAAAATAAGATCGTATCCCAGACAAGACGGACCCGCCCACCTTGCTCTGTTTTTTAAGCGCGGGCCTGCTGATTTTGAACGCCGCGCTCTGCCTGGCCCAACCCCCACTCCGACTCCGCCCCCGCCTGACGAGCCAAACCCATGCCGCCCTCCACAGAACGGCTTCTGTCAGCTTATCAACCCTCCGTCTTTGTCCTCGGCGGCTCCGCCGGCGCGACTCATGCGCTTTGGTGCGCGCTCGATTCGGCGCCCGGGGGATCGTCCCCTACTGGAGCGCCGCCACATTACCCAAAGCAGTCGTCGGACTCTCCGGCCCTTATGACCTGTCCTCGCGGCAGGGAGATAATCCAGATGACGTGCAGGTCTTAGCCGCGGATGTCGATAACTATACCAACACAAACGAGGACCCGCCCGGCTACACCTATCAGTATTCCGTTTCGCCTGTCGCGCTTGTCGCCGCGGCGACCGCCATACCGCCGATCCGGTTATATGCAACTCAGCTGGACCCTGTGCCTCACCAGCAGGCAGAAGAAATGCGTGATGCGCTAAGAGATCACGGTGGGATTGACTATATCGAATACACGATGCAAAACAGCAGCCCCCTGCACGCCTTCGAGTACTGGCACACCTTGAATCCCACCACGGGCAAGTACGTCAGCACAGAGGTGATTGACTTCTTTAAGTCTCACCTCCCTTAGCGACCGCCGAAAGACCCAAGGCATGAACATTTCAACGAGAACCTTGATTTGCGGACTATTTGCTGCGCTGCTTTTTTTCGCAGCGCAGAAACGATCTCTCGCCGGAAGCGCGACTTGGAGTCCGAACCCGATCAGCAGCGATTGGAATACGGCAGAGAACTGGCTGCCTAGTACTGTGCCAAATAACCCATTAGACATAGCGAGCTTCGCCTTTTCCAAACTCACTCAAATAACTGTCTCTGCCGTTACCGAGGTCAGCGGCTTAGACTTCAACTCACAGGCAGGTTCGTTCACGATTACTACCGAGCCGGGCACCGCTTTCATCATTAGCGGGGCGGGTATTAGCAACAACTCACGCCAGATCCAGACATTTGTGTCTGAATTTGATGGCGGTTTTGGATCAGGCTTTTTCTTCCAGAACGGTGCGACAGCCGGAAAGGGAACCAGTTTTCCCATGATAGGCACTAATATATCTTTCAATGACTCTTCCACCGCTGACCAAGCTGTGATTACCCTAGGCCTCGGCGGAGGATTCAGGCCTGGTCAGCTCACCTTCTTCGACAACGCCTCGGCGGGCGAAGCTACGGTCGAAACAGATGCTGGAGGAGAGACAGTCTTTGACGGCAACTCAACCGCCGCCAATGCCACCTTCACGACCGTTGGCGGAGTTCTCATTTTCAGCATCACCAGCACGGCGGCAGATAGCGTTGTGACCTGTAGCGAAGGGGGCGGAGCCAGCTTCGACAGTTTCGCGACCGCAGGCAACGGCCGTTTCACTTCAAATGGCGCCACCGACAGCGGCAAACCGGGAACCTTTGTCAACTTTCTTAGTAACACGACGGCAGGGGATGCGACCTTTATCATTAATGGGGGAACGGTACGAGATGCCTCTGGCGGGGTTATGGCCTTTTTTCAGGACGCCACCGCCGGCAGCGCGAAGGTAAGAGCGAATGGCGGCGCAGCGGGGGGCGCGGGCGGCTCGATTCAGTTCAACGACAAAAGCGATGGCGGCTTGGCGCGCCTCACCCTTTCGGGCAATGGCAACCTTGATATTGGAAACCATGGAACTGGCCTAACCACTGTAGGATCGATCCAGGGCGATGGCCTCGTCTTTCTCGGCGGGAGAGCGCTGGCGGTGGGAAGCAACAATCGCAGCACCACCTTCTCCGGCGTGATTCAGGATGGTGGAATCAGCCAGGGGACCGGCGGCAGTCTAACGAAGATAGGAACTGCCACGCTGAAACTCAGTGGCGCCAATACCTACACTGGCGGAACGACCGTGAGTGAGGGCGCCCTCACGATCGGGAACACGACTGGCTCGGGCACCGGCAGCGGCCCGGTGCAGGTAAACAGCGGCACCCTCACTGGGCCCGGCATTATCGCGGGCGCCGTCACCATCGGGAGCGGGAGCGGCACAGGCGCGCTCCTGGCCCCGAGAAGGGGCGAGGCTCAACCGACTGCCTTGACCGTGCAAGCGAGTCTGACTTACAAAGCCGATGCGACCTATCTCTGCCGGCTCAGCACCCAAAGAGCAAAGTCCGACGAGGTCATTGCCAACGGAGTCGCGATCGAGAGCGGGGCGCAGTTTACTCTGCAGGTCGCGGGCCGGAAGAGATTGCCCGCAGGCACGACTTTCACCCTCATCAGCAACACCTCGGCCAACCCGATTGCCGGCGCTTTCGCCAACCTACCTGATGGATCGACCTTGAGCGCGGGCCCAAACACTCTCCAGGTAAGCTATACCGGCGGCGATGGGAATGACCTTACCCTGACGGTGCTGCCGTAATTTACCCCGGGCGATCCGGCGAAGAGGTGGAGTAAAAGTTCGATTGTGGATTAGTGAATTCGGACCCCGATTGGAGGTCTCTGACCCATAGGTCTGGAGACCTTTGAGTTAACAAAAAAGCGTGCCGTCAATTACTCGGCACGCCTGTTCGTATTTACCTGGGAGAGCGCTCTCGCCATCCCGCTTTGAGCTTTAGATGATTCGCGCGTTGCCGTCGTCGCTCCTGCCAAGCCCTGAGGCGCCGGCAATTGCACACGCACTACTTCGATTTCAAGCGGGATTCAACGCGCTCGATCGCTGCCGCGTAAGCGTCTTCCTCTTTGAGAAACTCGAACGGAAACCTCTGCTGCATACGCACCTGCTTCGCATCCGTTGCCGACACGACGTAATAACATATCTTTACCCTCCTTTCTTAGCTTGCATTGCCTTGTTAGACATACTTACTTCTTAGAGCATGGTTGCGGCCACGCAGGCTGGAAATCGCGAAATACTTTGCGCCAGGCCGAATAGATCTTCTCCGCCGGTAGCGGAGAGACATCCCCCTGGCAGCGCTGCTCCGCGCTCTCAGTAAATCGGCGGTCGCTGGTAGTGCCGGTGACAATGCCACCATGCATTGCGACGGAGCGTATAAGAACTGTGAGAAAGCGTATACGAAGCGTCACAGAGCAACCATGCATTGTGACCAGGCGTATACGAACTGTCACGGCGCGTATACGCATTGTCGCCAAGCAACCATGCATTGTTAGCGCGCGTATACGCACTGTCGCGAAGCAACCACGCATTGCGACGGAGCGACCACGAACTGCTGGAGTGCGTCCTGTAACTGCGACGGAGCGACCAAGGAAAGTCGTCGAGCGTCCAGTGACTGTGATAGAGCGCACAAGAGCTGCGACGGAGCGAATAAGAAATATCGCCGAGCGGACACGCTGATTAACGTTTCCGCTCGCCGCCTTGGCAATTCCACCGGGCACCCTAAACCTCCAGGTCGGAAATCGCGAGGTCGCTCGCCGTCGGCGCGGCTCGGGATGACAAGCCAGGGACATCTCTCTACTTTCTTCCGATGGAAAAGCGCTCCTTCGGCTTGACCGACATGCAGGTCTCGGTGCTCGGTTTTGGCGCCGCAGAGATTGGCTACGAGGAGGCGGAGGCAGCGACGGTCGAACGATTGTTAGGCAGCGCGCTCGACGCCGGTTTGAACGTGATCGACACCGCCGAGTGCTACCGCGCGAGCGAGGGGTGATCGGTCAGACGGCCCGGCATCGACGCGATCAGTTTTATCTTTTCACCAAATGCGGCCACCCCCACGGCGCGGAGAGCGGCGCGAATTGGTCGCGCGATTCGCTCCTCGAGAGCATCGAACGCAGCCTGCGCCGCCTCCAGACCGATCGAGTCGATCTGGTGCAGCTGCATAGTTGTCCCGAAGCGGTCCTGAGAAAGGGGGACGCCATCGCCGCGCTCCAGAGCGCGCGGGAGAAGGGCTACACGCGCTACATCGGCTACAGCGGCGACGGCCATGCCGCGCGCTACGCCGCGGAATGCGGCGCGTTCGATTCGCTCCAGATTTCGATCAGTATCGCGGACCAGGAAGCCATCGATCTCGTTCTTCCGGCCGCGCGCGCCAGGCAGATGGGCGTGATCGCGAAACGGCCGCTCGCCAACGTCGCCTGGAAGACCGGGCATAAGCCGGGGAATTCCTATCACCATGAGTACTGGGAGCGGCTGCGGAAACTGAATTTCCCTTTCCTGCACGGCGCGGAGATGGAGAAAGCGGTGGCGACGGCGCTGCGCTTTACGCTCCAGGTTCCCGGAGTCTGCACGGCGATCGTCGGGACAAAAAACCCGGCGCGCTGGGCGGAGAACGCGCAGCTCCTGGAGGCGGGTTCGTTAGGCGAAGCCAGCTACGAGGCGATCCGCCAACGCTGGGAGGAAGTCGCGCCTAAAACCTGGATCGGGCAAACGTGAAGCGAACGGCCCTCGGTTTCAGGCGGCATGGGCTGGAGCTCAAGACTCCAGTCACTCGTTAGGCCGAGGACCGTCGTTTGGATAGGTCTTACAGGTCGCATAGGACCTATTCTAGCGAGATTTTGCGCAGCCCGATGCCTTTCTCGATCTTTGACGCGACGCCGGCTGACGAGTAGGCTGCCGCTGATGAAAATGTTTCTCTCGGTTCTCTGGAGCCTCTTCGCTTGTCACCTTTGCTTCAGTGCGACTCTGACGGTGACGAGCACGGAAGACAGCGTCCCCGGGTCGCTGCGGCAGGCAATCGCGGACGCTGCCGCCGGGGATATCATCACTTTCGCTTTGCCTTCCCCGAGCACCATCAGCCTAACGAGCGGGAATCTGCTGGTGAATAAGGATCTGACGATCAGCGGCCCGGGAGCGCGCAGCCTAACGATCGAACGAAATTCTTCGGCAGGTGTGTTTGGCATTATCGAGATCGCCAGCGGCCAAGTCGTGACGATTTCGGGAGTGACCCTGACTCACGCCAACGGAGACTTCGGCGCGATTGACAATCTTGGCACGCTGATCCTGCAGAGTTGCGCGGTCTCTGATAATACCGCTTTCGATTTAAGCGCCTGTGCCGGCGGCATCTGCAATGAGGGCAACCTGACCGTCCTCAACAGCACGATCGCTAATAACGTGACGGAGGACGCGGCCGCGGGAATTTCCAGCAGCAAGGGCACGGTGACACTTACGAATTGCACAATCTCGGGAAACGATGTGGGCGGTAGTGCGCTCGCCCGGCAGATCATTCCCGATCCGCCTCAAAACCCCGGCGGAGGGCTTTTTGTTTCCGGCGGGAGCGCGCTGATTACGAACTGCACGATCACGAACAACTTCGCCAGTTTCGGCGGCGACGGAATTTATGTGGGCGACGCGAGCGTTCAGATCAAGAACACCCTCATTGCCGGGAACGGAACAGAGGACGTCGCCGGAAAGGTGGACTCGTTAGGCTACAACCTGATCGGCAATGCTGACGCCGCCACCATCAGCCCAACGACGGGAGACCAGATCGGCACCGCTCTCGCGCCGATCGATCCAATGCTCGGGCCGTTGCAAGACAATGGCGGTGCAACCAAAACTCACGCCTTGCTTAACGGCAGTCCCGCGGTCGACAAGGGCGCCGCGGCCGATGGTGTGGCGACGGACCAGCGCGGCCTTTTCCGGCCGGTGGACGCGCCCTCCCTCCCGCCCGCGGATGGCGGCGATAACAGCGATATCGGCGCGTTCGAAAAACAAGCCGCCCATTCGCTTAATATCTCGACCCGCGCGGACGTCCTGACGGGCGAGAAAATTCTCGATGGGGGTTTTATTATCACCGGGACCGGTGCGAAGCAGGTGCTGATCCGAGGCCTCGGGCCGTCGTTAGGCGAGCAGATGCTCTCCGGCTTCCTCGCCGATCCGGTGCTCGAATTGCATGATTCGGCAGGCGCGCTCCTCGTGACTAACGACAATTGGAAGGAGACCCAGGCGGCGGAGATTAACGCGACGGGCATTCCTCCCACGGACGACGCCGAATCGGCGATCGTGACGACGCTTGATCCCGGCGCTTACACCGCGATTCTCTCCGGGCACTCCGGCGGCACCGGAGTCGGCCTGGTCGAAGTTTACGACCTCGATACCGCTGCGATTTCGACTCTAGGGAATACGAGCACCCGCGGCTTCGTCGGCACGAACGACAACGTTATGATCAGCGGGTTTATTCTCGGAGCAGGTGAAGGGGCGATGGATCGGGTGATCGTGCGCGCGCTCGGCCCGTCGTTGCAGATCGCCGGCATTGTGGATCGACTGGCAGATCCGGCGCTCGAATTGCACAATGCAAATGGGGCGCTGATCGCTTCCGACGACGATTGGCAGGACACGCAAAAGAGCGAGATCGAAGCGACTGATCTCGCGCCGCCGAACCCGAAAGAATCCGCCATCGTGCAAACTCTGGCGGCTGGCAATTACACGGCGATTGTTCGCGGGGTCGATCAGACCACGGGAGTGGGGCTGCTGGAAGTCTACGATCTGCACTAGCCGGCCGCTCTCCGTCCGAGGCGCGGAAACGCGCGCGCTTTCCGTCGAGGTCATTTTTGCCGGGCCGGCCATCACTCGCTCGTCGGGTGAAAGATGCACGGCGCAAGACGCGAGCGGCGGTCGCTCGACAGGCCGCGGCGACTGGTCTAAAAGTCGAGACGCGCGCGGGCGGTTAGCTCAGCGGTAGAGCGTCAGCGTTTACACCGTGTCCTAGGGGCTTTTTCTCGTTAGGCGCGTTTCCCGCTCGCCGCTGGTTGCCGGCTTGCAGGGCGTAGATCGGTTAATTTGCTAATCGGCGAACATCTGTGCGACTTGCGCCTCGGAATGCGGGCCAACTTCTCTTCCATTCAGCTTTAGCAGGTATGACTTCATGCGTATGACCGTCAGCGCTTCAAATCAGCCGCGATTTGAAAGCCCGGCCGTCGCTTCGCATTTGAAAGCCCGGCCTCGCCTCTGGCTGCGTTACGGGTTACGGCGGCGAATTGGGCTAGGGCGGCGCAATTAAGGTGTGAAATAGGAATGATGAAGTAGGAACGGCGGGCACTTCTTCCTTCTGCATTCATCCTTCTGACTTTTGTTTGGCGCTGTCTTCGAGGCTTGGAAAGCCCGGTCGCTCCTTCACCCGCGTTACGGCGTCTTTTAGCCAAAAGATATCGAGGTTGACATGGAGAGCCCGGCCTCACCTGCGGCTGCGTTACGGGTCGCGCTTGATTAGCTCTTCGTAGGTGAAGCTCTTAAAGCGCTCGGTCTCTTTGCGCTACGAGCCTGCATGAGTCTGTCGAATGTGTGGCGGTTCTTCGGGTTGTAGCAATTGACCCGTAACGGATGCGAAGCAACGGCCGGGCTTTCCAAGTCGTCGAGGTCGGTGCGCTTGAGGGTGTTTTGATCAACGCTGCAGCGCTGCCCCTTCGGGCTGACATTCGTCAGTCTATGTCGCAGCTGCTCCATTCATTCAGCGTGAAATGCTGGTTGGTGCGTCCTGTCGCGCCGCAGCAAATGCGAAGGCGGGAGATGGTAGATCCAAAGCTTTTGCCCGAGTTGCGAGCCGATCATGACTCCGGAATAAACGTCGCCGTTCCCGGTCGTAGCGTCGGCAGTTGCGCCAGCACTTCTGCCATCAATGGCATCGTTTCAGCGAGCCGCGTGCTTCTGGCCGCTAGCACGACGACGGCCACGCTGGCGGCGGGAAGATGTTGCTGAAACTGGAGATTGCGGTCGCCCGTGATAAACACGTCAATCCTTTCCTGCTCCATCCGTGCGAGCAGTTCGCCGTTTCTGATTCCTTTCCAGCCCATCCGCTGCACCGACACACAGAAGTGGCCGGTCAAGGCCCGGCCCAGCCGCCAACTGAGACACTCGTCGAGGAGCACCCTCACACCGTTTCGAGCATCCGCAGCTTGCCCGCTTCGATCACCGCGATGGCCTGTTCGCGTTTGACCGATGGAAACCCATCCAGGAAATCCTCGATCGATTCTCCGCCTTCAAGCGAATCGATCAGATTCTGCAGCGGAACCCGCGTGCCGACGAAAACGGGCGTGCCGCCCATGATCTCGGGGTCGGAATGGATAATGCCTTTGAGGTCGTCGGCGCTCATGCGGAAAGTCTAAGATCAAAACGCGCCGAATGCCAGCAGCGTGAGTTCTGGTCTTCTTCCTTCTTCATTCTTACTTCTGCCTTACCCTTGGCGGCCGTGCTGCTTGAGGATGGTGAAGATGTGCTGGAGAAAGTTGAGCTACTGACGGCGACCTCGGCAGGACGGCTTCTACATTCACCAACCGTCAACCGTTGCTATACGTGAATCACGTATAGCAACGGACGCTGCGGTGGGATGATTGTTTTAGCTCTGCTACGATTTCGGCGAATGGGGCGAGGGCGGCTTCCAGGTCTTGGATCTGGGTCGCGAACTTTGCCGGACTTACCGCTTCAGATCTGCGGCGATTTCGGCGAACTGGGCGAGGGCGGCTTGGAAGTCTTCGACGATTTCCTGCACGATGAGGATCGGATCGGCGAGGTTGCTGTCTTCAGAATGTGTAAAGTGAAGATCAGACCCCGTTCCTTACGCACCTCATTATTCGCCACGACGTGGTCACAGACTGAAAGAGAGCGCGGCATCTGCCGGGCTTTCGGTCTAAAACAGGCCGAGCACCTTGAGGACGATGACGATAACGACAATGACTCCGATGATGTAAAAGATGTTTTTGTTCATATTAGAACCTGTGCATATCAGGCCGACGCCATTAGTTCCAACTTATTTCTGGGTTGCCCAGCGTGTGCAGGTCAGCTTGCTTGAGCAGCGCGCGTCGAATGGTTTGCTTTCACCAAGGCTATGCGAGTTTGTCGCCCTCATTAGAAAATTGCGCTCGCGCGCGGGCATTCACCGGCGCCGCCTTCGAAGAGGACAATGGAGTTCGCGGGAGCGGACGACATGGACGGGAAGCCCGAAGGGTGAGCGGCTAGGAAGACGCGAATGGAGCCAGCGGGAAGCGGTGCGACATAGACGCGCGAAGCGCGGGCACAGCCTGAGAACCGGCAGTTCGAATCAATCATTATCGGGCAGGACGACGGCGGCGCGGCCGTGCTGCTTGAGGATGATGAAGATGTGCCCGCCTCCGCCGTGGGCGGGCTACGCCGTGGCGAGCTGGAGGAAATTGAGCTGTTTGTTGCTCGTGCTCGCCCAGAAATCGTCGCGGTTGATGATGAGCGATTCTTTCGAGGCGGAGCGTGGACCAAGCGGGTGGAGCGTGCGCGCTGAGCGAATTACGGTGCAAATAAGCAACCACGAGTTATCGCGGCCGCCTTCAGTTTTTTAGCGAGCTTTCGACAGCTTCTTTCGTCGCGATTTTCGAAGTCTATATGCGCGTGCGCGGGAGAATCTTCCCGCCACGATGGCATGGATACCAATCCGATCTCGGAAACTTCCTGTCCTGAAACTCCCCAGACTCCAACCGATTCGTATTTCAAAACAGTCGTATAGTGTTTGTGCGACTCTGGTGCGGTGATTTGGTCGCCATCGTAGACGGATAGTTTTCCCTCATCCTTGGGAAATGGGAAAAAGGCCTGACTCGTTAACTCTCCATCCGGCGCGAAAGTTGGATGGACCTGGCGGAGAAGGATTGTGGCGGGCGTCACGCGGCCTCTCCAACGAGTTGTGGCCGGAGAAAGGCAAAAAGTTCCTGCCACTCTCCAGCTGTAGTTAGAGTGAATGATCTTTCGACATCTTGTCCGTCTTGGTCGAACGCGTGAAAATCTCCGATCGACTCTGCCAAGCGAAGATCAAGTGATGCGGCGGCAGGTCCTTTCCACTCGAAAAGCAAGTTGCCGTCCGGCGTAGGCACGATCGCTGGCAGCGGCAGCTCCTCTGGATAGTGACCCACGAGATTTTCATAAACTGCCAGGAGCTTCTCGGCATCGGGAGCGATCCCTTCTCCCTCATGCCATCCTGCAGCGAGTGAACCGATCTGATCGAACCGAGCGGCGATTTGATAGTCGGGTTGAACCTCTACCGACCGAACCTTAAACACCTTATGCAGTTTGCCGTGGACATCGTAGGTGCCCACGCCGCTCACGGTTACCTGAAAGCGATTTCGACCTCCATATTCCCCGGCATCCTTGCGGAAAAAAATGGGCATCGGCACGTCCACTGCCTCGCCATTGCTCAGGCGCAGCCTGAAGGTTTCGTTCTTCCAGTTAGCTTCCTCGATCGTGCCGGCGAGCTCGACTTTATCTTGGTAATAATCATCGGCAGCCAACACAAGATCCCGACGACGCTGAGGAGTTAAAACCGCGTCCCCATGTCCTGGCCGTGGGATTTCCATCGATTCTCCCGCTTGCAGCGAACGACCCACTTGATTGAAATGGGCGAGCAATTCCTTTGGGAATTTTTCGGGTAAGGTTCCATCGGCCGAAGCGATACAATCAGCGATCAGGTCGCGTGCCTTCTCAAAATATCCACCGGAGCCGCCGCTTAGAGCCAGAGCACCGGCGGTGACCAGCGAGAGCAGAGGACGCGCGCTTCCTTCATCGACATGCTCCAGGTGTAGGTGAAAACCAGCTTCAAAGCCTTTCGGCACACGTTTCCTGCTCGGATGTGCATCAAGGTAAAGGCGCTTCGCTAACTCGATGATCAGGACCTCGAAAGCAGCCAAGTCACGCGCCACGTCAAGGGGCAGGGTGTGCTCTTCAAAACGTTTCCCATCGAAGCGGGGATGAAGAAATGGTTCTTTCATGTGGCCGTGAGCATCAGCTTCGTCGCAGTCGTCGTGCCAGTCTAGCGACGCAGCGAATCATTGGTAAGAAGGGGATTCTTCGGCAACGCGCGCGAGTTCTTCGGGCTCCTCGGGCAGAACCACAATATTGCCTGGTGCGATCTTCGCACCGTCCTCGCCCCAGATGCGGGCGAGGGTGGCTTGGATCTTTTGCTCGAAGCGGGTGATCAGTTCCCGGTTGGCGACGACGAGGGCTTGCTCGGCTTCGATCTCGGCCACGATGGCTTGCTGCGTGGCGAGGGTTGGGAGAGGGATTTTGACCATCCTCAGCTCCTCTCGATTAAAA
>JACDGM010000124.1 GCA_013815325.1 Chthoniobacterales bacterium | reverse complement strand
TGGTTCCCGACCAGCTTCATGCCGGAATTCATCCAGCACCTGAGCAAGCTGACGATCGTCTATTGGGCGATCGAAGGCTTCATCCAGGTCTTGTGGGCAAATTGCACGACGCGGGAGTTGCTCCCGATCCTCGGCATCCTCTTCGGCATCGCCGCCGTCGTGAATGCCTTCAGCGTCTGGCGTTTCAACCACGGCCATATTTTCGATTAGAAGTCATCTCATAAGTGTGCCGCGAAGCGTGTCATCCCGAGCGGAGCGAGGGACCTCACGGGCCATCTCGGGTTATCTCGGGAACAAGGTCGCGGTCGCGCGGCGGTCCCGCCTTCGGGAGGTTCTTCGCTGCGCTCAGAATGACATCTCTATTTATGAGATGGCTTCTAGACAGTCCTTTGTTCGTTAGGCGAAATGTCTGCCGCCGGCGATCATTTCCCGCCGGTTACCGTGTAACCCTCTGCGCGCAGATCCTCCGCCAACTCCAGCTCCATTTGCACGGCGGCTTCGAACGGCATCGGGTTGAGGTGGGCGTAGAGCTCAGGCATGAGCCGCACCCAGTATTTTTCTACTACCCAAGAGGACTTGTAGCCATGCTTGTGATTCTCGAAGCGGTGCTCGACCGGCAGCCCGGTCATGCCGACGTAAACACACGGCTTCGAGGGATCGCGCTGCGGATTTAAGCGCGCGATGGAGCGATGCTTGAGCGCCATTTCATCGAGCAGAACGACATAAACGCTGTGGTGAAATTTTTCGGAACTGGTCACGACTTGGAAAAAACGAGATCGCCCGGTGCAGGGGTGCCCGTGTCGGGCGCATCAGGTTGCGCGTCCATTGCCCATCCCGTCTGCGCCCGATACGGGCGCCTCTACACAGTTCACTCTTGCGCGACCGCCTTCGCAAAAGCGACGTCGCCGGCGCGCAAATTCAGCTCCGCTTCCTCCGCCGTGCCGAAAACACGCGCGCGCTTCTCGTCGAATTCTCCCTCCCAGCGGCCGACCACGACCGTCGCGAGACAATTGCCTATCAGGTTGACGCAGGTCCGCCCCATATCCATCAACTCGTCGACGCCGAAAATAACGGCCACGCCGATTGGCCCCAGCCCTGCCGGTAAGAAGGTGTTCAAGGTCGCGAGCAGAATAACGAGGGACGCGCGCGGTACTGCGGCCACCCCTTTCGAAGAGACGATGAGAGTGAGCATCATCACGATCTGCTGACCGATGCCGAGGTGATGCCCGGTCGTGCCTTCGGCCGCCTGGGCGACGAAGACTGAAGCGAGCGCAAGATAAAGGGTCGAGCCATCGAGGTTGAACGAATAACCCGTCGGCATGACGAAACCGACGATGCGTTTGGGAACGCCGAAGCGTTCCATCGCTTCCATTGCTTTGGGCAGAGCCGATTCACTGCTCGTGGTAGCGAAGGCGATCGCCGCCGGCTCGCGCACCGCCCTAACGAATTGCCGGAGCGGCACCCGCGCGATCAGCATGACCGTACCGAAGACGAGCACGACAAAAAGGATCAGCCCGAGATAAAGCGAGAGAATTAGATTTCCGAGATGGGTAAGGACGCCGAGCCCCTGTGTGCCGACGGTGTGCGCCATCGCCGCGCCCACACCGATGGGCGCGAACATCATCACGTAATTGGTGAACTTGAACATCACCTGCGAGAGACTTTCCATTGCGCGGAGGATCGGCTTGCCTCTCTCCCCAACGGCCGAGACCGCCATCGCGAAGAGCACCGCGAAGGCGACGATCTGGAGCACGTCGCCCTGCACCATCGCTTCGACCACGCTCGCCGGGAAGGCGTGCACGATCGTCTCCACCATCGTCTTCGGATGCGTCTGCCCGATTTTTTGGATGATATCGGTGTTAGGCGCGGCCAGGATCACGCCGACACCTGGCTTCGTGAAATTGACGACTGCGAGACCGATGAAGAGCGCGGCCGTCGTCACGATCTCGAAATAAATCAGCGCCTTCACGCCCATGCGCCCGACCTTGCGCAAATCCCCGCCGCCTGCGATGCCGACAACGAGCGTCGAAAAAACCAGCGGCGCGATAATCGATTTGATCAGGTTCAGGAAAATATCGCGCAGGAAATAAACCGCGTTCCCCCAATCGGGCCGGAGCCAGCCGATAAATCCGCCGACGACGAGCCCGATCATGATCTGAGTCGTGAGCGATGGGCGATACCAGGGGCGGCGATTCATTCGCATGATTGGTCCACAGATTACACAGATTTACTCAGGTTGCGGGAGGGCGGAGTCGCCGGTTTCTCTGTTTTAGATCTGAGAAAATTGGAAAGCCCGGCCTCGCCTTCGGCGGCGTTACAGGCGAAATCTGTGGAACAGTCTTCTTCGTCGCCGTATGTCCCTAACAAATCTCCGCTGCACTGCTTGTGGTCTGCTCTACGATTGGAGACAGCTGCAGAACCTTTGCACCGTCTGCCACAAACCTCTCTTCCCTGAGTACGATCTCGCTGCCGCCGGGCGCACGCTCACCCGTGAAGCGTTGCAGGGGCGCGGGAAATCTCTCTGGCGGTACCGTGAGGTGCTGCCTCTCCCGCCGGAGGCCGAGCCGGTCTCGTTAGGCGAGGGTGGCACGCCTCTGCTGCCAGTGATCAAATGGGGAAAGAATCTGGGTTTCTCGAACCTGTGGGTAAAAGACGAAGCGCAGAATCCGACACAAAGCTTTAAAGCACGCGGCATGACCACCGCCGTCTCGATGGCGAAATATCTCGGCGCGAAAAAGCTCGCCGTGCCGAGCGCCGGCAATGCCGGTGGCGCCCTCGCCGCCTACGCCGCTCGCGCCGGGCTGGAGGCACACATCTTCATGCCTAACGATACCCCGCGCGCCAACATCATCGAATGTCGCGAGCTCGGCGCGCATGTCACTCTGATCAACGGCTTGATCACCGACTGCGGCGAGGATATCGCTCGTCGCAAGGAGGCGGAAGGCTGGTTCGATGTTTCTACTCTTAAAGAACCGTATCGCGTTGAGGGCAAGAAAACGCTCGGCTACGAGCTGGCCGAGCAATCCGACTGGCAGCTGCCCGATGTGATTCTTTACCCCACGGGCGGCGGCACCGGACTGATCGGCATGTGGAAAGCTTTCGACGAAATGGAAGCGCTCGGCTGGATTGGAAAAAAGCGGCCGCGCATGTTCTCCGTGCAAGCGGCCGGTTGCGCGCCGATCGTGCGCGCCTTTGAAGCGGGTGAAGAGGCCGCCTCCGAATTCCCGAATGCTCATACGAAAGCTTCCGGTCTGCGCGTTCCGAAGGCCGTCGGCGACTTCCTTATGCTCCGCATCCTGCGCGAGTCCGGCGGCGGCGCGATTGCGGTCGAGGACGAAGCAATGATCCGCGTCACCCGAGAAATCGGCTCAGCCGAAGGCCTTTTCGTCGCCCCGGAAGGCGCCGCCTGCTTCGCCGCCTTGAGATCCTTATGTTCGTTAGGCAAAATCACGCCCGAAGAGCGCCTCGTGATTTTCAACACCGGCTCCGGAATCAAATATCTCGAATGCTACCAGTCGTAGAAGTAACTCTGCCGCGGTCGACGGCGTTTGCGCGAATGGGCAACGTCACATCCGCCTTATCCCTTTTCTCTCTTCGTCACAAAGAGGCAAAAGCCAATGGCGGTGAAGAGAACGAAGTATCCTATGGCCCACGCGTGAATGTTGACCGGAGGAATAACCGCCTTCCTTCCGCCATCGTGTTTCAGATAATTCAGCATGGGATAGGAATAGGGAATGGCAAAACCAAATTTCCACGAAAGTGAAGCCAACGCTCCCACCCAAATCATGAATCCCACGCCAACTGGAATAAGGAAGTTCCGGAATCTCAAACTGAGCATGTATTGGGCAGCCACGAGCGGGAGGCAATCGACCAAGTAAAGCAGGTCATCGGCGAGAAATTCCGCCAAGGGAATAGGGCCCTTCGGATACGGCACTCCGCTGACGAGGAGGTAGGGGACAAGGGCAGAGAGATAGATCGCAACGTTAAAAAGAACGAAAAACTGAATCAGCATCAAGATGACGACCACGAGCTTGGCAAAGAAGATAGTCGTTAAACTGAGCGGCAGGGCATGAACCTGCTTCCAGGTATTGTTCTTGAATTCGATTTGGGTGACCAGGCTGGTGGCGAGAATGGCGCCCATCGGCAGAAAAAATATCGCTGTCGACTCCCACGAATTCTTCCAGAGTTCCTTCCAGAAGCCGGCCGCAGAATACATCTGGTGCAAGCCGTCGTGGTTCACCAGCCGGGCCGCGATCACAATCGCGGGCGTAAAGAAACTTCCTGCGACCACCAGCCATGATGCGAGACTACGTTTTTTCTTAAGCCATTCGCACTGAAACGCGCGGACGAAAGCGCCGCTCATGGTGCGGGCTCTCCAATTAGACCCATGAAGATGGTTTCCAGGTCATTGCTGGTCGTGCGAATCTCATGCACGTCCAGGCCCCTTCCGATCAGGACTCGATTGATCTGCGCGATGTCCTTGTTTGACATCGCCGGGGTGACGATTCTGCCCTCTTCCATGCGCGCGGCCGGGACCTGTTCGGCGATGATTCTCAGCGCAGTTTCGTCGTCGCTGGTGCGGAGGCAAACCGTCAGATTTTGTTGCTGCTTCCGCCTCAGCTCATCTATCGGTCCTTGAAACACCATACGCCCGTGGTGGATGATTCCGACATGGGTAGCCAGCCTTTCAATCTCGGCCAGCAAATGACTTGAGATCACGATGGTAATACCGTTCTCGCGGTTGAGCTTTATGAGAAGCTTTCGCATCTCAATGATTCCATTGGGATCCAGCCCGTTGGTTGGTTCGTCCAGAATCAACAGCGAAGGACTGTGGAGTAACGCCACGGCGATGCTCATGCGCTGAGATACAGCACCTCTGCGATGCGACCTTTCGGACACTGATGAACCTTTAGCCAGACAGAGAGGTTCTCGCTGGCAGTAAGGTGGTTGTAGAGGGAGGGGCTCTCGATCAGTGAGCCTACATTCCTGAGGATTTCGATTCGGTTCGTGTCGAAGCGTTTCCCGAAAATCGCGATTATCCCATGCTGCCTTTTCAGCAGCCCGAGAATGAGTCGCAGCGTGGTGGTTTTTCCAGCGCCGTTTGGCCCCAGAAAACCATAAATGCTGCCCTGCGGCACTTGGAGATTGATACCTTTGAGAACGACGTCGCTGTTAGAGTACCGATAACAGAGATCAGCCGTTTCCAAGCAATATGAATCTTGCATAAATTTAACTTTTAGATAAAGTATCAACAGTTAATTTAAGTGCAACTTAAATAAACGTAAATGGCCAACCCAACGAACACGTCCATCCAGCAGCGCAGCGCGAACCTACGCCGGCTTGTGAGCTGTCTCTTAGCATCGCTGGTGGTGCTGCTCGTGCTCGAACGATTCGGGGCGCTGGCAATGCAACTCTCTAAGCACGGCATCGGTGGAGAATGGCCTCGCCGATTTGCCAGCGAGTGCATCACAGCGTTTCCGGAAATCCTCTACCTCTTAGCGCTTTGGTGGATTCGAGAAGCGTTAGCAGCGTTCGCCGCAGGGAAGCTTTACACGCCGACAGTTACACGCATGCTCGAACGCGTTGGCGTCATGTTGTCCACGGGCGCATTCATCGGCGTTTTCCTGCTACCCAGCGCGACCGGTGCCCTTGGATTCGGCCCCGGATACGTGATTGCCTACGACATCTCGGGGTTGGTGCTCGGCGCCATTGGCCTCTCGCTGAATATTATCGCGCATGTCTTGCAACGCGCCTCCGAACTACAAGCAGAACTCGACGAGATTTTCTGATGCCGATCCGAATCACCCTCGACGATGTCCTCGCCGCGAAAAACATGAAAGCAAAGCAAGTCGCCGCTATCATCGAGGTGAGCGAAACGCACCTTTCTCTCTTTCGCACAGGCAAGGTCCGCGGCGTCCGCTTTTCGACTTTGGCGAAATTGTGCGCAGCACTCGACTGTCAGCCTGGGGACTTAATCGCCTACACTCGGGCGGCGGCGGATTTGTAATCCTGGACCCGAGCGGCGAGGGCGTTTGAACAGGATTGGCGGTGGATCAACAGGAAGACCTTGCGGCGGTAAGGGTCATCCTTGCGCGGCCGGGCGGGCGGTTCAAAATCGAGGCCTACGCTGGGATGCGCATGCGCAGACGTTTCGGCATTCTGGCGCGAGATCGGGCGAAATAGGCAGACGTTTGCACAATCGTTCTCTTGAGCGGGCAAAGAGAAATAAAAAGTTTGCTTGTGGTTTGGTGATATAGTTAACTATATCACCGTATGAGCCTCGGTGCAACACAGGATGGATAGTGAATGGCACGACAGTCAGCCGATTTACCGCCAGCTTCGCGACCGCGGCGTCCATATGATTCTCGACGGCGTGCTCAAAGAAGGCGACCCGCTGCCCTCAGTGCGCAATGTCGCGGCCGAATTTCGGGTCAATCCGCTCACGGTTCTCAAGGCCTACCAGCAAATGGTCGACGAGCAGCTGGTCGAGACCAGGCGAGGTCTCGGCATGTTCGTCAAAGCCGGCGCGCGCGATCTGCTCTTGAAGGGTGAACGCCAGAAGTTTCTCAAGGAAGAATGGCCTCGGGTCGCCGCAACCATTCAGCGACTCGGCCTAACGCCGAAAGAACTCCTGAAAGCTGCCGCCAAGCGCCCCTCGTCGAAGCCTGCAAAGGAGGAGCGCTAAAGCCATGGCATGCATAGAAGCACGCGGCTTGCGCAAGGCCTTCGGAACAACCATCGCACTCGACGGCGTAGAGTTGCGAGTCGAAGAGGGTCATATCCTTGGGCTCATCGGTCCCAACGGCGCCGGGAAGAGCACCGCGCTCAACGCGATTCTCGGCCTCACTCCTTATGAAGGGGAACTTAAGGTGCTCGGACGCGATCCTTGGACCCAACGCGATCAGCTCATGCGCGATGTCTGCTTCATCGCCGATGTCGCCGTACTGCCGCGCTGGATACGGGTCTCGCAGGCGCTCGACTACGTCGCCGGTGTCCATCCGCGCTTCGACCGCGCAAAGGCGGAAGGCTTCCTTGCGAAGACGGAGATCAGGCGCTCGAGCAAGGTGCGGCAATTATCGAAAGGCATGGTAGCGCAGTTGCACCTCGCGCTGGTCATGGCGATCGACGCGCGATTGCTCGTCCTGGATGAACCAACGCTTGGTCTCGACATCCTTTTTCGCAAGCAGTTCTACGACTCGCTCCTGAACGACTACTTCGATCGCAGCCGCACCATCATCGTGACGACGCATCAGGTGGAAGAGATTCAGCACGTCATCACCGATCTCATGTTCATAAATCACGGCCGCAGCGTCCTGAATTGCAGCATGGAAGAATTCGAGTCGCGCTATGCAGAAGTAATGGTGCATCCCGAGCAGGTGGCCGCGGCTCAGGCGCTCCGGCCGATGCACGTCCGTCAGGTCTTCGGTCGCAGCGTGCTGCTTTTCGACAACGTCGATCGCGAGCAACTCGCCACGCTAGGCGACGTGCGCACGCCCGGGATCGCCGACCTATTTGTCGCGGTGATGGGCCCGCCTTCGCGCGGGGCTCCGGCGCGGCAAGGAGGAGGAAGCAAATGACTAACGAGTTGAAGCCTGATTCGCCCGTGAGTTCCGGGGTCACGGACCCCGGCTGCAACATATCTCCGACCCGACCACTCTATTGGTCAATACGACGCGAGCTATGGGAGAACCGGTCTATCTACATCGCGCCATTGATTGTCAGCGGCCTGGTAATGTTTGGCTACGCGATCAGTGCCATCGGCTTGCCGCACCGAAGGCGCGCTCTGTTATTGCTCGACCCGGTAAAGCAACGCGCAATCATCGAGCAGCCGTACGACATCACGGCGTTGATGCTCATGCTGACGGCGTTTCTCGTTGGTATTTTTTATTGCCTCGACGCCCTGCACGGCGAACGCCGGGATCGCAGCATCCTCTTCTGGAAGTCGCTCCCGGTTTCTGACCTAACGAGTGTGCTCGGGAAGCTGAGCATCCCGCTGGTGATTCTGCCCCTGATCACTTTCGCGATCATCGAGGTCACGCAGCTGACCATCCTCTTGATAAGCACCGCGGTCCTCCTGCCGATCGGCCTCTGGGCCACGACCTGGGAAAGGCTCCCGTTTTTCCAGCTGTCGGTCATTCTGCTCTACGGCATTACCACGTCGGTGCTCTGGGCGGCGCCAGTCTATGGGTGGCTGCTGCTCGTCTCAGGGTGGGCGCGGCGCGCGACCTTTCTTTGGGCGGTGCTCCCGTGGCTCGCGGTTAGCATGGTCGAGAAGATCGCGTTCAATAC
>JACDGM010000042.1 GCA_013815325.1 Chthoniobacterales bacterium | reverse complement strand
ACCACCAAAACTCAAAGAATACATCGACAATACTCGGGCTCCGCTGCCTCCCATTAGCGACCCCGATGAGCCACTGCAAATCGACTCCCTCGGCCTGATTCGTCTCGTGGCATTTTTGGAGAGCGACCTGGGCATCCGCATCGAAGACGAGGAACTGTTGGCGGAAAATTTCGCGACCATGCGCGCATTGGGGGATCTGCTCGACAGCAAGGCGAAAGTCGCGGATACTCCCTAGCCTTCCGCGTTGAGCGACGAGCGCGCCAAGACAGCTCCGTCGGCTCCTGCCGTCGGTGCATTTGTGCTCTGCGGCGGCCTCGGCACCCGCCTTCGCTCAGTCCTGAGCGACCGGCCGAAGTCATTGGCTTCGGTCGCCGGCGTACCATTTCTGCGGATCCTCGTTGAACGCATTCGGTCGCAAGGAATTCGGGAGATCGTTCTCGGCACCGGCCATCTTGCCGGCCAAATCGAAGAGCACTTCGGTGATGGCCATGATCTCGGACTAACGATCCGCTACTCGCGCGAGCAAGCGCCGCTTGGGACAGGCGGAGCCGTTAAGCTGGCCCAGACCATGCTCAGCGACCCGGCGTTGATCCTTAACGGCGACAGTTACGTCGAATGGGATCTTGCTGGCATGCTTCAATTTGCTGACACTCAAAAGGCCGACCTCGTGATGGCATTGCAATCGGTCGCGGATGTCAGTCGCTACGGAAATGTAATGCTGGCAGATAACGGCCGAATTATCCAGTTTATCGAGAAAGGACTAAACTCTGGTCCCGGCCTGATCAATGCCGGCGTTTACTTACTCCGCAAGGCCATTGTGCGCGAGCTGCCGAAGGACAAGGCAGTCTCCCTCGAGAGGGATATCTTCCCTCGCCTCCTAAGCCGCCGGGTCTATGGCCTTGTCAGCGAGGGTCCCTTCATCGATATCGGCCTTCCCGACGATCTCGAGCGTGCCCAGACTCTGCTCGCCGGCAAATTGCAGTCTTAGGCAGACGGAGTCATCCGCTCGCTCTGCAGACGCCGCCGATCGATTTTTCCGTTGTCGGTCCGGGGAAGGGTTGCAGGAAAATCTATTTTCTCCGGGATCATGTACGGCGGCAGCTTCTCTGCGCAATGTCGCTTTAACTCGGCGGCATCGAGAGAACCGTTCCCTACGATTGTCACGACCGCCTGGATTGCGTTACCGATCGCCTCGTCTGGAACCGCCAGCGCGACCGCTTCGTCCACCGCCGGATGAGCTACCATGACCGCCTCGATTTCACCCAGCTCGACGCGGTAACCCCGCGTTTTGATCATATGATCCTTCCGGCCGACGAAGAGGTAGTTGCCATAATCATCCAAAGTCACCCAGTCACCGGTGCAGTAAAGCTTCTCTTCCCGCCCCACCGCAAACGGATTTCGAATGAAAGCGGAATTCGTATTCTCCGGCCGGCCATAATAGCCTTGCATGACTGTCGAGCCGCGGGCGTAAAGCAGCCCTTCTGTTCCCGGCCTCGTCACTCGCTCACCTGCTTCGTCGATCGCGATTAACTCTGTATTGGCGCAGGCTTTTCCGATAGGAATCGGCGCCGTCGCCTCCGCGGCAAGCGTTTTCACTTCGTAGTAGGCGCAAACATTGGTTTCCGTCGGCCCGTAAAGATTTGCGTAACTGGGGTGAGGCAGTTTCTCCATCAACGTGCGCAGGTGTTTGGTCGGAAAGACTTCACCGGCAAATAGAACCCAGCGGAGCGAGCTAAGGTTGCCTTCTTCCAGTTTGCCCCGCCCGAGCAGAAGCATCAACACCATCGGCACTGAATACCAGACTGTGATCTTTTGTTTCTCGATGAACGACGCCAGCTGCAGCGGGAATACCGATAGCCCTTCCGGAACCAGCGAGATGGCTGCTCCCGCCTTTATGGCTACAAAGATGTCGAAGACCGAGAGGTCAAAATTAAATGGCGCGTGGTTCGAGAGCCGGTCATCGGAAGAGATGTCAAAGGTCTCCACCGCCCAATTGACGAAGGTGAGCGCGTTCAGGTGAGATAGCATCACACCCTTAGGTGTCCCGGTAGAGCCGGAGGTAAAGAGGATATAGGCCAGGTCGTGATCAACCACGTTCACCGCCGGAGGCTCAGCCGGGTATTGCGGTAATACCTGCGAGAGGGAGTGGCCGATAGATGAAGGTGTTGTCTGGGGCAACTCATCGACAAAAAACAGCGCTGCTGATTGACACTCCTCCTCCAGACCCTTCTGGATTTTTTCAAAGAGCGAGCCACTGGTGATCAATGCACGGAAACCGCACTGCCGCGCAATTTCGACGAGACGCATTCCCGGTGCATTCGCATCCACCGGCACATAGCACGCTCCAGTCTTCAGTATCCCGAAAATGCTTACGATCGCCGCCGGGGATTTCTTCAGATAGATCCCAACCCGGTCGCCCGGAACAACGCCGGTCTCGATCAATGCTCGTGCGAGCTGATTGCTCCGAGCCTCTAGCTCACCGTAGGTCATCGCCTCATCAACAAGGCGCACCGCCTCCGCGTCCGGACGCAACGCCGCGCTGACCGAGAGAAGTTGATGCAATAGGTAGGGCACGACGATTAAGCCTTCACGGCCCCGGGGAAATCACGCCCGGCCCAGTGCCCTTCTACGCGTTTAGTTTCCACCGCGCACATCATACATTCCGTCGCTGAGTGGTCAATTGGGCACGTCGGGCGGGCTTCGCCCGGAAAAAAGAGCCCCTTCTCGAACACGTCCGATTCGCGGTTGTTGCTTGACATTTATGTCAAAATACCCAAACAATCTTGAACTGCTTTGGAAGCGCAGTGGTGCGGGGGACGGCATCAAATCCTCGTGTTCAACAACCCAACCCGTTAGTTCGGTTAGACAAAATGAAAAAACGACAAGTTATCATTCTCGGAGGCGGCCCCGCGGGTTCCACGACGGCCTTGCATCTACTGCAAGCTGGCATCCAGCCGCTGATCATCGAACGGCATGCTTTTCCCCGCTATCACATTGGTGAGTCACTGAGTGGGGAATGTCGGGGAGCGATCCGCGATCTGGGGCTCGAATCCGAGATGCTCGCGCAGGATTATCCAGTTAAACACGGAGTGAATGTTTTCAATCCACACGGCGTCCCGTTCTGGGTGGAAGTGAAACGCCGCTGCCCGGAAACGAACGTGCTCATCCCGACCTCGACCTGGTCAGTCACGCGGAGCACCTATGACAACGTTTTGCTCGAAGCAGCCCGCCAACGCGGCGCCGAATACATGGAATGCGAAGCCATCTCGCCGATCCAGGAAGGCGACCGCATCACCGGTCTGCAGATCCGCACCGACGGCGGTGTCCTGGAAAATCTGCATTGCGACGTGCTGGTCGATTGTTCTGGCCAAGCGACTTTCCTAGCCAGCCGCGGCTTTACCGGCCGTAAGGTAAAAGGCGGCTACGCCAACCAGATCGCCGTCTATTCACAGCTAGCCGACGTAGTCCGGGATTCCGGCACGGAGCCCTCGAAGGTGCCCGGCAACACCCTCATCTTCTACAAGGCAAAGAATCACTGGGCCTGGATGATACCAGTGAGTGAAACGGAGACCAGCCTCGGTGTCGTCACATCAGCGGCCTACTTTAAAGAGAAGCGTCTCGACAAGGCGGAGTTCCTGCGCACCGAGCTGCTCAATTTGAATCCCGACCTCACCCGGCGCATTACCAATACGGACTTCCTCGACGAAGTCCGCACCAACACCAGCTATAGCTATTCAGCCAATGACTATACCGGAAAAGGATTTCTCTGCGTCGGCGACGCGCATGAGTTCACCGATCCAATCTTCTCTTTCGGTGTCTTCCTTTCGATGAGGGAAGGCGAGTTTGCCGCGCAAGCCATCGGCAAATATCTCGGCGCAGACAGTAGGAGCAACGGAAACCCGTTTGCTGATTACGAGATGATTAACCGCCAGGGCCAGGACGCCGTTCGCGATCTCATCGATTGCTTTTGGGAATATCCTCTCGTCTTTACCCGGATGGCGAGTGGTGTTAATCAGGACGACATCACAGACTTATTCGCTGGCCGGCTCTATGGCCACATCGTTGAGAACAACAAATCACGCCAGTCTATGCGTCGCCTCATGACCGCACGCCGGGCCGAGAACGCACCGCCCCCACGCACCGAAGCGATGCAAGCCGGCGCGTTCGCGGAATCACTGGCTGCTCCCAGTCTCAGCCGCTGAGCCCTTGCCCCATTTCAGGGTGGTCAGAGGTAGTCATGCCGGCTGAAGGATTTTCCCTATGACTCGCGAGACCAATGACAAGGCTTTGATCTTCCTCCATATTCCAAAGACCGCAGGGACTACGCTCAATCGTATCATCGAGTGGCAATACGATCCGCGGTTGATCTTCACCATCGACCCCTTTCGCATTCGTGCGACTACCGGACGATTGAAGACCTTGTCGGAAGAACGGAGACGCCGGCTGCGGGTGGTTCGCGGCCACATGAGCTACGGCATCCACGAATGCCTGCCTCAGGGAGGCGCCTACATCACCATGCTCCGCGATCCCGTGGCCCGGATTCTGTCCTCTTACTATTTTATCTTGCGGCGCCCTTTACATCCCCTCTACCGGAAATTACGAGCCAAAGGAGTCGGCCTGGAGGATTACCTCGAGATTACCGCGCAGCGTCGGAATCTGCAGACCAAGCTGGTGGCCGGCGCTCCAAGTGTCGGGCCGTGCGATGAACATGTTCTGGAAACCGCGAAGCAAAACTTAACCACTTCCTTTCGAGTGGTGGGACTGAGTGAAAGGTTTCAGGAAAGTTTATTGCTCATCGGCGCATTGTTTGGATGGGATATCCCCTATTACGAAAACCGCAAAGTCGCCAAGACTCGTCCCGCGGTCGATCCCGCGATGGTCGAAATGATTCGGGAGCATAACAGGTATGACATCGAGCTTTACGAGTTTGGCCGGAAACGATTCGAAGAGGATCTGCGCCAGAACAAGGAAGCAATCCAACAGACGGCGCTTCTTACCAGCTCTACCCCGATCCCCGGAAAGTTCGAGAGCTTCGTTCAGTCTACTCTTGGTAGCGGACGCTTTCTGGTGAGCAAAGTTACATCTATCCTATGACCCACCTGCCGACTTGCCGACTCATTGGGGTTCTATGCGGGTTCATCTGCTTGCTCGCCAATCCAACCCACGCCGCGGGCGAGCGCGAGCCGCCAATCCGCACCGGCTTATGGGTAATGCAAAAACTTCCTCAAGATGAGCAAGCACTGGAAGAATTTTCCAGCCAAATTCGGGCGAATTCACATCTGAACGGGGTTTGCCTCAATTTCGCCTGGAAAGATATTGAGAAGGAACAAGGGAAGCCGGATTTTACGGCGCTCGACAAAGCGGTGGGCGTGCTCCGAAAAGTCAATGTCAAATATCAGCTCGGCCTGAAGCCCGGAGCACACACTCCCGCTTTCGTCTATGACGAGGGCGGGCAATCCTTTAACACGCAGGTCAGAAATCCACATCGCGCCAATGTTGGCCAGGCCATCGCGATTCCCGTTCCTTGGGACCCTATATATCAGCGCGATTTTTCCGCGATCATTCGGCAGCTCGGGCAACACTATGCGTCCGATCCGCTCTGCGTCTCCGTCGTCCTCACCTGCGCCAATTTCCTCAGCGCCGAGATGCACCTACCGAAGTCTCACTCCGAGCTCCGGCGCTGGGCTGCTCTCGGTAATTACGAAGAGAAACTATTCGACGTTTACAAAACTTATACCGACCAATGGGCCCAGGCTTTCCCTCGACAGGAGGTATCTCTACACCTCTCCAAAGTTTTGGATCTGCCTCCCGCATTCAATGAGCGCATTATCGAATACGGTCTGGGTAAATACCCCGAGCGCTTCACCATTCAGAACTGCCAGCTTACTGGTCGCAGGGAAGACAGCGGCATGATGTCTTACGCTCTCGTGCAAAAGTATCGAGACCGCGCGCACCACGGGTTTCAAAGCCTGGCAAGTCTCTCCCGTCCTAACGACCGCATGGGCTCGATCGAAATGGCCGTTCTCAATCTCGTCCATGCGCAGGGAGAATATTGGGAGCTGTGGCATGGCGATGGCATGAGTCCTGCAACATCGGCAGATGTATCGAAGGCTTGGGACGAAGCCAGGCGACTGGGTTACGAGGGCTACAAGCAGAAGCTGGTTACTGAAGGTAAGTATCGCCATTAATGATGAAATCCTCGATTGCGCCAAGCGCCGAAGCAACGGATATCAACCGGGCAAGCGCAGACGAAGCGGTCATCTTCCTGCACCTCCCCAAGACCGCCGGCACCACTCTTAACCGCTTGATCGAATGGGAGTATCCTCTCCTGCAAATGTATTCGATCGATCCGGTTCTCTTCGAATGGTCGTCCGCGCATCTGCGAAAGCTATCTCCGCGCCGCTTGCAGAGAACCCGCATGTTCAAGGGGCACATGCTCTTTGGCCTTCACGAGGTTCTCCCGCAGCCGGCCACCTACATTACCGTCTTGCGCGAACCCGTTGATCGGGTCATCTCCGCCTTTTACTTCATGCGGAGCTATAAATTACACCCGCTCTATTGGAAATTTCGCCGCGGGAACTGGACGATCGACGACTTCGTGCGCTGGTCCCGACGGGACAATGTGCAATCAAAGATAATCGCGGGAGCTGATTATGAAGAGCCCTGCACGGCAGAAATCTCGGAGAAGGCCAAGGACAATCTCCGGCGACACTTCGCTGTCGTGGGCCTCTCTGAGCGTTTCGAGGAAAGCCTGGCCCTGATGAAGCTGCGCTTCGGCTGGCAGTTCAACACCTACTCCAGTTTCAACGTCACCCGTTCCCGGCCAAAGAAGCACGATCTCGCAAAATCGACGCTCGACTTGATCATTGAGAATAACTCCTACGACATCGAACTCTACGAATGTGCCAGGACGATCTTCGAAAGCGCTGTTGCACGGAATGCCACAGAAGTTAAACGCATTGCCGCTGAGCTTGAAGGAGCGCGTTCTCGCCCGCAGGACTCGCTTAATTCCACCATGTTTTCGATTCGCTCCGCGACGCGCAAGGCCATCAGTCGGGCTTATTCAAGCATTTAGAGCTACCGGCTCAATCGGGAACTCGAGGGATGAGGGTTGGACCGGCACTCGTCTGGTGTGGTTTTCGATGGAGGACTCGTCGGTCTCGGACGATTACCTGGAACAGGAAACGGCGAGTGCGAGCGGGACGGAGACGGTTTCGCCCCGAGAGGAGATTAGGCGTGCGCCCTGGACAACGAGTCCTTCCCCAAGGCACGCTAACCTTAATGAGGCGGGGATGTTTGCGTTCAGGAAATTGATAACTTCCTGGCCGATCGTGAGCCGTGTGGCCGGGTCGGTCATGTTCCAATAGTCGAAGGCGTGGCCCAGGCTTCCTTGCGGAGTGAAGGATTGAAAGTTGGTTACTCCATGAGCGGTCAAGGCATTGGTCATGGCGATGCGTTGCGGCGCCGGCTGCGTGTCGGTCGTGCTGTCGATGAGCTGCATCGGTTTGACGTCACTGCTTGTAACTAAAACCACAGGCGAGAGCGCGTAAATTTGGGCGATCTGGGACCTGGTAAGGTTCCTACAGTTAAGAATCACCTGTCTCAATTGCCTCACCAGCTCGGATGGCCCATCATTTGGATCGGTGGGATCAATCTTGGATAATCATATGCGCCCGAGAGGCTGGAGGTCGCGTTAACGCGCTTTGACAATTGCCAAGCGAGGCCCCCTTGGCTTGCCGTCGTGTCAATAGCCACCCAAACGCCGTGGCTTCCGCCAGCGGAGCCTCCAATCACAACAACAGTGCCATTGCCGCGAGTATCAAAACGCGCTGAGAGCACCTGCTGCTTCATGTCGTTAGTCTGCTCAGGCGGTCGCCCGGAGGTTGAGTCCAAATCGTGGTCACTTTGCCCTGGAGTCATTCCAGGCGGGGCCAATCGGTAAGAAATTCCGAAAGTGAAAATCCCGCGTTCACCAGATCCCTGTAAACGGGCGTGATATCCGCCTCATCGAATCGTCCGCCGTGGAACCCGCCGCCGTGTACTACCAAGGCAATCGGCCATGGCCCGCTCCCAGACGGACGAATTCTGTTCGCTCCAACATCGTCGTATCACCCGTCTGATAGGCGCCGGGCTGAATGGGGGGTCTAGAGTTATCGGGCTCGGAGCAGGGTGGGTGCCTCCTGGCCCTGACAGATCTCCGCAATGGCTAAATAGCTGAGCAAAAGCCAAGCCGTCCAATCTTCTGCAATGTCGTTCTAATTATATCTATGGCTGATGTGAGCGATGTTGTTGCCGATAAATTGGTGTTGGACAAATTTGGTCGCAGACGCTCTCCGTCAGATTCGGTTTGGCTAATCTGTCAATGGTGCGAATGTCCCGGCACTGCGCTCACTGTATGAAGACAAACCTATCCATCGTTGGAATCGTTGCTTTCGTCACCCTTACTCCAGCATCTACAATCCTCGCTGTCACACCTCCGCCGGGCGGCGCTTATCCTATCGAAAACACGGCGCTCGGTCAGGATGCGCTGTTTAGCTTGCCATCTGACGCCTTCGGGCGAAATACTGCGGCCGGGTTTGAAGCTCTTTATCACAATACATACGGCTCGGGAAGTGTGGCGGTCGGTGCTAGTGCCCTTTTTAACAATACCCTCGGCGATGGAGAAACCGCAGTTGGCTATCTAGCGCTGTATTCCAATACGACGGGCAACGCAAACGTCGCAGTCGGCGGCGGGGCTCTTTATTCAAACACTATTGGCTTCAGTAACATTGGCATCGGCTCGGACGCGCTCGTGTTCAATACGACGGGTAACTATAATACGGCGGTGGGCGATTCGGCGCTAGGCTTCAGCACAACCGGCAGCTATAACACCGGCTTCGGAGCGAAAACGATCGCCTTCAATAGCACTGGCCACGACAATACCGCGGTGGGTTACGGCGCCTTGAACATGAATACCACTGGCATAGACAACGTGGCCGTAGGAAGCTTTGCCGCCGGCTTTCTCACGACCGGCAGTAACAACACCGTGTTAGGCTTTTCTGCCGGCTCGGTTCTAAAGACTGGGAGCAACAACATCGAGATCGGGCACGTTGGCGGCAGCGCCAGCGAAGCGAACACGATCCGGATCGGAACTCCGGGGACGCAAACCGCTACTTATGTCGCAGGCATTCGCGGCCTCGCGCTGGGCGGATTGCAGCCGGTCGGCGTCAACGCTGCCGGGCAGCTTGGAGTGAGGGGTTCCTCGGCGCGTTTCAAGAAAGCCATTAAGCCGATGGATAAACAAAGTGAAGCCATCCTGGCGCTGCGGCCGGTGAGTTTCCGTTACAAAAAGGATTTCGATCCCGAGGGCGCCGCGCAGTTCGGCCTGGTCGCGGAAGAGGTCGCCCAAGTCGCTCCCGAGCTGGTGATGCGCGATGAGCAAGGCAAACCCTTCAGCGTCCGTTACGAGGAAGTGAACGCGATGTTGCTCAACGAATTCTTGAAGGAGCATCGCCGGGTGGAAGAGCAGGAGAAAGAGATAGGAGAATTAAAGGCAGGCCTGGCGGACTTGCGAAGCGGCTTTCAGGCTCAGGCGGCGCAAATCGAAAAGAGGCGCGCAGGGGCCAGCGATGAGTGAAGGCTATCACGATCCACGATCCAACGTTTGCAGGTGAGGCATTCGTTAGGCTGGAATGCCCTGCAAAAGCCCCTCATACTTAGGGCGCCTCGTTAGGCGGACCGGACATCGCCAGCCGGCGGCCACGTTGCAGCCTTTCTGTTTGGCGTGCGATTATCGGCCCGCGATCGCATCAAAACCGAATGCGCGCGAGTTGCCTAAAGAGCCAATGCTTTTCCACCTCCAGCAAAGGCAATGTTAATCGGTTGGCCAAAGAACTCCCAAGCCGTTTACCCAGGGCGATAGGTCTCCCCAGCTGCGCGAGTTCCACCTTCCCCTGCTGCATGGTCATCAACACCGCGGTCCGTTGCAGTTCGAGAAGCTGCAGCGCCGTCGCGAAAAGCGCTGGCTCGAGGTAAGGCTGGCCCACCTTTGAAAGATAGGAGCGTTCGAAACCAGCGAGGCTCTGATGGATGAGCGCCCGCCGCCTCTGGTCCGGCCAGCGCAGACTTAACCGCCAGAGGTGGCGCCGCATCGAGCTGCGGAAGCAGGCAAAGTCCCAGAGTAACACTCCTCGCCGAAAGATGTCGGGCGGATCGATCAGAGATATCTGGTCGTCTGCAAATATCAGATTGGCCGGTTTGTAATCGTAATAAACCTCTCCAACGCGCACGTTCACCCCCGCGAGGCGAGCGAAAGCCTGCGAGAGCAGCGTTTGCTGACGTTTCGTTAGGGACCAGCGAGCAATTGCCAGGTCGCGGGCCAGCTCTTTGACCGGCATAGCACCAATCTTCTCCGTTCGCGCGATTTCGATTTGACCGAGAATTTTACCAGCCAGCTCGCAAGCCTGCATTAGCTCTCGCTCACGCCGGCGATTCCACACCAAGGCCTGGATCGTTTCGCCGCGAGCGAATTCCATTATCAAAACACGTTTCTCGCGCATCAGACCGAGGGGCTTGGGCACACGCAAGCCTGAGATGTTCAGTTTCGCCAGCCCGAGCAACTGGTCATGCTGATACTGCAACATCTCGCCCGTGCCCATGATGACCTGTTTCGCCAAAGCGGTCGCGCCGTTTTCCAATCCGATGCGATAGACACGATTTCGCCAATTCTCTCCTATCGAGTCGCAACGCGTGATGGGCTGACCCAGCATCGCTTCGAGTTCCGGCACGCTGGGCGGATCGAGTGTCTCCGGCTTCCAGGCACGCATCTCTGCGACTCGTCCTCGGGCCGCCTCAATGTAGCTGCAATCGATCGTCGGCGGACCTGGCGGCGGCAAAACCTGCTCTTTCATCAACTCCCAGCTCCGGCCCGTATCTTGAGGCGAGAAAGGCTAACGGCTGGCGGCAACGCTCCCCGGCTGCATCGCGCCCTGCACGAGTAAGACTTTTGCTCGATAACTCTCAAATTCGACCTTTGAGTTCTGATCGAGATAGTCGAGCACGTTTCGATTACTCAATTTCTCGAACGAAGAATAAGGCGCGAAAATAATCCAGGTGCGCCGGGCGCGATGGGTTACTTCCAGCAACTCCGTCAAGTTACGGATTGCCGGCAACCCCGCGAACTTATCCACAAACCCCGGTTGGGCCAGGTTTTGATTGTATGGGATTTTGGACCCAAGGAGCGTATCCAGGAAATAATCGCCCGGTCTTCCGGCGTAATACTCAAAGACGTGCGGGATACCCGGGATAATCAGGTCGCCCGGCTGAACATGACTCATAACAAATTGCGCTGCGCCTCGATAATCGTAGCGATAGGTATTAAGCCGCGTCATCAGCCCGGGAGTGTCGCCCGTACTGGAGAGTTTGTATTCCTTCATCAGCCACTCGTTACTCTGGAGAAAGAGCAGCGCCAGCAAGGCGAGTCCAGTGGCATGCGCGGCAAAACGCGCCACGACGGAATCGCCTTCGCGGTGGGCAAGCGAAACCAAACGATCGTAGAGCATCATCGCGGCAGCGACCCCGCCGAGAATAAGGAGTGGCTGAAAATAGTAGCAGTACCGTGGAGACAAAGCGGCCAGAAAGTTAGTGTGGAGCACGAAGAGCGTCACCAGCACGACGAAGACATAACGAAAGCCGCGGTGGCGCCAGCAGAAGGGAAGGCCAAGGAAGATCAGGATCGTGAAGAAGACGTGGCCTTCAGCCAGCCACAACTTATCTATGTAAAACGTCGGCTGGTAGCCGGGCGTCAGGAAAAAGAGGGACGGACCGCTGAGATTCGAAAGACCGGATCCAACTTGGAGATACGGAGAGCCAGCGATGGTGCGCGAACAGTACTGTGCGACCACCACAACCGCGATGAAGAAGACGCACCGGTAGAGGTGGAATTCCTTCAGCCACCACCACTCGCCCCAGCGGATAACGACTAGCCCGAGAAAAAGAGCCGGAAGAAGAAAGCCGCTTCCCTCCCACGACAGATAAGTCAGGCAAAAGACAGTCGCGAAGGCAGTCAGATACCCCCGGCGCAGCGGGCGAACTCTGATCGCCTCATAAAATAACCAGATGCTCAACATCGACATCAACTGGCACTGCGTGAGGTAAAAGGCGTTCTGCGCCCACCGGATATCGAGCGGAAGAGAGGCATAGACGAAAGCGGCGAAGAGGCCGGTCCGCCAGTTAAAGAGGCGGCGAGCCATGAGCGCGAGGATCCCGATGGAAAGCGTGCCCATCAGGCAGGAGGGGAGCCGCATGGACCACTCTGAATAGCCAAACAACAAACCCGAAAGAGCCAGCGGATAAGGCACCGCCTCGTAGGTTGTGGCGGGGCGGGGCTCTCCCGCATACGACGTATAGGGAAAACCAAGCTTAGGGATTCCCTTCGACTTCGCGACCAACCCCATTTCGTCGTGGTCAAAGGACATATAACCAAGGTTGTGGTATCGCAGTCCGAAACCCAGACCCATGATCACCGCGAGTAGCAGGTAGGGCAGAAGGACTTGAAAATCGATCTGTCTCCCGCGCGTTACAGTCGCCCGGACGCTCCTGACTACTCGGCCGTTTGCGAAGAGATGGAGCAAGCGAAAGGCTAAGAGGATAGCGATCGCGCCGATGATGAACCCGGGCCGGAAAGACCAGCCGGCTGGAAAGCGAGGATCGTACTCCGGAAGAAGCAGCAGGGCGAGGCCAACCACGATCGGACCATGAAAGAGGGCGTCACGAGCCATGGAATAGGCGAGTGGCTCCCGTCTCCCGCCCGCGACAATCGCCGATATCAAAAGCCAGAGGGCCACAGTTACGACAATCGTTCCCAAAAGCACCCCGGTAGATTTCGCCAGGGTCGCGAAGCTAGAATGATCAACGGCTTTGGCTGGCTCCTGCGGAAGATAACCCCAGGGCGCCGTTCCGTCCTTCCCGGTTTCCACTATGCGATCGCTTACTGCCGCCCGAGGACCGCCCGGTTGATCTCCCGCTCGCCAATGAGAGTCGGTCATGAAGCGGCGGACGCTGCCATCGTTGCGAACGAGAAAGCCATCAGCAAAAAGGCGCGCCGGGCTACGATCGTCGCGAACCGCCACTACGATTGAGTTAGGACCTTTTTTAATCCAATAGCTAATGTCATAGGCGGCGAGAAGAGCTGTCTCAACAGAGGCACTCGATTTAGTGGATGGAGTGCCTGCTCCAGGGCTTGCACCTGGGTGTGCCTGGGCCTGATCGGGAGTGGGCTGAGCGGTTGCCAGATGGGGCGAGCGTTTCAGAGCGACAGATGAAGTAATAGGAAGGGTGACGAGGTGCCCGTTCACGAGAAAATCCAGATCCCCCGAGCTCGCAACTTGAATCCATGTCTCCTGACGCATCGTATCCGCGTCGAGTGAAGTCGAAAAGATTGCCTCGGCTCCGGCGCGCTCGGGCATTATCCATGAGCCGACCGAAGGGAGTTGAAACAGGAGCGGATTCGTATCCACCCAGTCGACGCGAATAGGATTCTCCTTGATTACTGAGGTTCGAGCCTTCGGCCAAAGCTCGTCTTCCACCCGCGCGGAAGTCCACTCCTCGTTTCCTTGCACGATCCCGGTGTTGTCAGTGACTCTCCAACTCTCATCCGAGACAAACGAGGTCACCTTGGCGCCGGGCTCTTTGAAGAGGCCGCAAGCGAGCAGCTGTGCCGGCCCGGGAAAAGAAGTGCGCGAAATGGAAACCGCTATGACGTTCGTTCCCACTTTCAAGGGCTTTTTAATGTCATAAATTCCAGCGACTCGACTTTTCAGGGAATCTTTGCTCCCGATGGTGTGGCCGTTAACGATAAGCTTAAAATTATCGGTGGCCGCGACCTCCACCCAAGCCTGTTCGGGCGTATGACTCAGGAAAATCTCCTTGCGGAAATAAGCGATCGGCGCAACCTCTGCCGGTTCGATCCATTGGGCACTGCCGAAGTTGAGCTGATATTGTCGCTCTTGCGGACTCAGGTAAGTCTGTAGGATGAAGTATCCGAGCATTAGCCCACAGGCAACGACCAAAGACCATGACAACCAGAGTGAACGCCGCGGAAAGGACTGCCAAGAGTTCGGTGACGTCGTCATGAGTTATTGGCCGATAAGTCCCGTCAGTGCCCAATAGTTTTCGATAGCATCGGCAGAGAGCGACAGGTTATAATAATGCCGGGCATCCGCGTCGCGGCCCAGTTTGGCGTAGCAATCCGCTGCGAGCGAGTAGACGTCGCCCAACATTGAGGTGTGATCGGGTATGATTTTCGCCAGGCGTTTGACAGCTTCGACCCCCGCTTCGTAGCGACCGATATCATAATATCCGCGGGCAAGATAAAATAAAGCGTAGGTCTGAGTGGGGTCATCGGCAAGCGCCTGCTGCCAGCTGGCGAGAGCGCCGCCGACGCCGCCAGCGTCGTATAAAGCAAGGCCAAGATCTATCCGAGTCTGCGCCGACTCCCGTCTCGCGGCTGCTTCGAGCGCACCGCCCGCCTCCATGGCCCGACTAAACTCAAAGAGAGCGGGATCGAACTCATTAGCGTCGCGTAACTCTACAGCTCGGCTAATATGGCGCTCAGGCGAACTCTCGTCGATCCCCGCCTCTTCCTGGAGCTGACCGATCGTGGAATAAAGATCAATATCCTGGGCATGCCAAGCATCCCATCGCATCGCCTTCCGGTAATCAGCTATAGCTTCTTGATTGCGTCCGCGGGCCTTGGCTATGGCGCCATGGGCGAAATAATGTTGACCGATCAACGGCGGAATCAGCACGACGACAAACGCGCCTATCGGAAGGCAGAGCAGCATCAGTCCAGTCAACGCCCTGCCACCAGGAAGACGGCGTATCCCTTCGGCAAAAACCAGAAGCCCCCCAAGCGCGAAGCAATACCAACCGAGCCTGAGAAAAGACCAGGCGGCGAGGAATCGCCCCCAGGCGGTATAAAGGACCAAGCGTCTAGGGACGAGTTCAACGGCGCCGTAGTTTTGGGGCAGAACCTCCCTCGTGAAAGCCTTAGTCAATGCAATCACATCCAGTTCATCGGTAAGACGGCGAAGCATTGTCGGCTGCTTAAAAGCGATGTGGGCAGGAGTTAAGACACAGAGCGTGAGAAGGACCGCTCCGGCCAAACCGAGCGCAGAAGTGAAAAATCGCTGCCAAAGGAGCCCGACGAGTAAAACAACCGCCCCAACAACCCCAAACGAAAGCAGAGATAGGTGTGGCATGAGACCAGAGTTACGCGACAAGGATAACTGAATACCGCTAAGATTGTTGCTGAACGGAAATTCAATCCACTTGAGCAGCACCGAGCCAAAAAGCAGGCCGCTGCCGACGATTAGCAGCCAATAGGAGTTCCAGAATTGCGCAGCCCACTCGGCCCACACTGCCAGGTGCTTTGTTATCTTCACGTGTCGCGTTTAAGTTTTTTCGCCCAGGATGCGACGAAGGGTGACACGAAGGCAATCCCCTCTCGCGCTTGATGGATCTCCTCGTTTGAGAAAGTCCTCAGAGCGAGTAAAGCGAGAACATAAATCACGAGCGAGAGCGCGGCCCCGCCCAACTGCCAGGGGAGCGATGAGACTTGCACTGAGTAAAGGACAAGCGCCATCGCAGCCCCGGCGGCAATCGGCCGCCAAATCGTGGTTCCCAGGTTCGCGGAGTATCCGAGCTTCGTGAGTTGGTAGATCCAGATCCCAACAATCACCGTCTCCGCACAGACGAAGGCGATCGCCGGACCGACGAAATGGAACGGCGGAATAAGAAGGACGAGAAGAAGAATGCGTAAAGCAGATCCGATACAGGTGCTGATCAGGAATCGCTTCTGTTCGTCGAGCGCAGCAAAAAGATATTGAAACAAAGTCGACATAAAGAACGGGACCAGCCCCAAACCGAGAAGTTGCATCGCGGGGAGCGCCGGCAAAAACTTGGCTCCCAGAGCCAGTTGCAGAACCGGCTTCGACCAAGACAGAAAGAAGGCCGCGAACGGGATGCTGATGAGAATGAAGAACTTCAAGCTCTGTTGGTAGACCTCGGCGAAGCGCCCCGGAGCAAGGTGGGCGGTGCGTGAATAAAGGGGATAGAGGGGAAGGGCGAGTGTCTGCGGCACAGTCCGCAGAGCCATGCTGATCCGGTAGGGGCCGCTGAACAATCCTACAGTCGTTAGGTTTGTCATCCAGGTCAGGACGAGGATGTCAAGCTGAAGGGCGAGTTGCCGCAGCATTACCCCGCCGCCCATCGGCAGGGCTGAGAGCAGGAGAGACTTCCAGAGCGGCACATCAACCCGAAGCTTGATGGGCGTATAGAACTTGGCCACCACGATGTGGTAGAAATTCCAGAGCAGCACATTGGAAACGAGGTGGGCGACGACAAATCCTACCAATCCAGTCTTAAAGTGAATCACGACGAGAATGAAAACCAGAAGCAGGATTTTTTGCAGGATAAAACCCAGGTAATTTAGCTCGTTATCTTCAAAGGCACGCAGAACGGCGCTATAGCCCGCCGCATGGAAGGTCGCGAGAGTCGCGAAGCTCATGACAAAAGCTGCCATCTTCACATCCGTCCCGTAAGGTAAGAAGACAACTATGATTCCCACCAGGAGGCAGATCGCGAGAGACACGAGCCAGATTAGTGAAGCGCAGGCGCCGACCAAAGGCCCAACGCTTTCCGGTTCCCTGGCAATTTCGCGGATCATCATTCGGGACAACCCAGCATCGGCCAACAACTGGAAAAACATCGCGAAGGCCAAAACAAACGAATACTTACCAAACTCTATAACGCTGACCTTATGCGCGATCGTTAGAACCGTCGCGAGATAGACGGCGCCGCCAATGACCGAGGACGCGATGCCGAAGACCGCGTTCTTTACAATCGTCTGGGATTGTTTCATTGAATCCACTTCCAGGAGCCGCCAGCCGCCTTCTGCAGGGCTGCGTAGAGCATGAGCCGGCGCACTTGGAGGCCGTCCAAGTCATCCCGCTTGGCGATGAGATGCAGCTCCTTCTCGATGGCAGTCAAAGGGGGAGCAATTCCCTGTTGTTGCTGCGAGCCGGTGACTTGTACATCTCGATCCGCTTTCGCGACCTCTTGTTGAAGGGCGAGGATATTCTGGCTAAGGACATAGATGCTCTGGTAGATGGTGACTATTTCAAAGGTCACATCATCGGCCACCGAAAGAAGCCGCGCTCGCTCAGCCTTGTATTTTGCCAGCCTTGCGCGAGTCGTGGCTAACTGAGCGCCGAAGTCAAAGATCGGAACGGTGACTGTCACTAAGCCGGTGTAAATCTCGGCACTGGAGGGACTGAAATCATCGATATGAACGGCTGACCCAGACAGATTAACCTCTGGATATAAGCGGAAGCGCTCCAAACGGTAATCTTCCTTCGCTTGATCGATCACCGCTCGCTGGACCTGAAGCGAGGGATGCTGGTTAAGCGAAGGGCCGAGCAATTGCTCAGCGCTCGGCGGTTCAGGAGCCTCCGGCAGTTGGTTCGATAGGTGTAACTCAGATGGGGAATCCAAGCCCAGAGCCCTGGCCATTTCGATCTTTCCCGCCACGGCCTGTTGTCGAAGGATCTTGGAGAGAGTCTGTGCGCCACTGAGTTGACTGCGCGCAAGTTTGAGGTCAATCGGCAAGGTCAGGCCTTGCTTTTCCTGTTCTTCGGTAATGCCAACCTGGCTATCAAGGAGCTCCACCCTGCGCGCAGCAAATCCGGACCGATTTTCGGCCGAAACTGTCGTGATGAACGCGTCCGTGATGCGCGCGATGACCTCTTCGCGGCGGAGGCGGCTAGTCCAGGCCAGATTCCTCGTTCTGGCCTGCCTGCTCGCCACTGCGGGCGCAGTGTTCAGGCCCAGAATACTTCCCTCCTTAAACAGTGGGTAAGTCAACTGCCCGGAATAAATTTCGACCGCGCCGAGACCTACATTGTTAGAACCCACACCTATCCCAGTGGCACTCCCGGTGTTAACGACGGAGAACTTGCTTGTTGGGCTCCCCGAAAAAATCTCCGCGGTTGCCGACCCGGTTAGTCGCGGCAGCGTCTGACTGCGCGCGGCGCGAGCATCTTCTCTGGCTGAGGCGACATCGAAACGACTGGCCTCCAGGACAGGGCTTTCTTGCAGCGCGATAGCGATACAGTCCCTCAGGGTCAAAGCCTCCGAGGAAGCAGATTCAGAAACCTCCTGCCCGGCCGATGCGCAAGGCCCGGCGAAGAGGAGGGAGATGAGAAGAGCAGCGAGGCTACTGTTAAAAATTGGATCTCGATGTGGAATGGACTTTATCATTTTCTTTTAGGTATAGCTGACCCACCGTTACCACCTTCTCGCCTTCTTTAAGGCCGCTTGTAATTTCCGTCATCGCCTCGACGACGTTTCCTGCGTGCACCTTGCGCTGATTGGCATGGCCAGAATCACTGACGACATAGACGGAGGCTTGTTCGCCGGAAGGATTCATGATCGCGATGCTGGGTACGGCCAGGACATCCTTGGCCGTGCGGCGGATGCGCGCGAATCCAGATAGTCCGGGCTTGAGCCGGAAATCAGAGTTCTTTATTTCGATGTAAGTCGTAAAGGTGCGTGTGATCGGGTCGATGTTGGGATCGATCTTCACCACCTTGCCTTGGAAGGCATCGCCAGGGAAGGCGGGAAAGCTAGTCTCAGCAGGAAGGCCTAACTCGACCGAATGCATCTTCTCTTCGCTTATTTTAGCGGCCATCAGGACGGTGTTAAGAGAACCAAGCTTCATCACTATCTGGTCATGATGAGTCGTCTCGCCGGGATTGACGAGACGTTCGAGCACGATGCCGTCCAGCGGAGATGTCATCTTGACATGTTCGAGTTCGATCTCCGTCTGGCGGAGCGAAAGCGTTGCTTTGGCGAGCGCCTCCTTGGCGTCAGCCATGGCCATCTCGCTCTTCTCTAGTTCCATGGGCGTTCCCATGTTCTTTTTCCCTAACGCCCTATAACGCTCGACTTGTCGTGCCTCGTCCTGGATTTTGATCTTGTTGGTTTCCACGTAGGCGCGATCCGCCTCGAGAGTGGCCTGCATGAGGCGATCATCCCAGCGAACGAGCAGATCACCTTTCTTGACCAGGTCACCAATCTTCACCGGCACCTCGAGAACCTGCGAAGGGATCTGAGTGGTAAGCTGGACCGTCTCGGCCTGCTCGACGGCGCCAGCGCCGCCGATCACCTCGTCGAGCGTTAGCCGGCGGACTGGCACAGTCTCCACCGGTGAGGCCGCATGGACTGACCGCGCCTTACCGGTGTTAGTGTTGATCACGTGGATGACCGTCTCGAAGACGAGAAATCCGAGGATAAGACATATGATGAGGAAGACGACCCAGTGGGAGCGTTTCATTTGTGAGGTTGGAGCTCGGCGAGGGGATGAGGTGCTGGTTCCGGGCCGGGCCGGTGCGTCTGCGGTTTTAGTTTTTGTTTCCATAAGATGAGTAAGACTGCCGTGATCCCGCCGAAGGTGAGTAATTCATAGGTGGAAGAAAACGCGTTGTCGAGACTAAATAACGCCGCAAGAGTTCCGTGATGGACACCGTAAACTAAGATTAACGGCGAACTGAATTGCTGGTGCCAGGGCCAGAAGAGCGGAATGCCCGACCCGCTATTGCTCCACCCGAGATGGGTGCCGGTGCAGAGGTCGATCGAAAGATGCGATCCGTAGGCAGCGAAGTAGAGCAGGACGCTACGCCAGAATCCGGGAACGATGCGCCAGATGCAGCCCAGCCCTAACGACACAACGATGGCAGCTATGAGGCTATGGGTGAAGCCGCGATGCAGTTCGTGGGCGGGAAATCCGAGTTCGATCAGAAAATCGAAGTCCGGCAAATTCGCGAGCAATATAAGTAGAAAAAGTTTTGGCAGGTAAGGCCGCCATTCCGAAACCCGGTAGCGCACGCGCGACAGGAGCGGCATAAAAGTCCAGATGCCGGCGAAACTATGTGCGATTGGCGAAGCCACAGATGCGAGAGAGGGTTAGCGTTCCGCCGCAGCGGGAGCACCGGGTTCATTTAGGGCGCGAAAGTGGGCGGGCGAGACGCCGAGAAGCTGGTCGTAGATGCGCTCGATCTTTCGGCAGATTTGCCGCCAGTCGAAATCCGCCAGTACGGTGGCGCGGGCATTGGCGCCCAGCTCAGCCGCGAGCGTCCGATCGTTTAAGAGAGTCACAATTCCGCGGCCAAGCGCTTCGTAATCGTGATTCGGCACAATGAAGGCATCGTGCAGATGACGGACGCCCTTGGCCCCGCCGGCGAAAGAAACAATCGCTTTGCCGGCGAGCATGTAGTTTAACAGCTTCACCGGATGGCCGGGACACTCAGGCCGGGGGACAACAGTCACATCTGCGAGTGCAAGGTAACTCGGCAGATCCTCGAGCGCGTGTGGCGCGATCCAGATAATTGCGGGCGATATCCCCAGCTCGGCGGCGAGCTGTTTGAGCTCTTTCTCATGCGATTCAGAGACGAGTGGACTAACCATTAACAAGAGAGCATCCGGCTGTGTCTGCAAAGCTATGGCGAAGGCGCGGAGCAAGTAGTCAACCCTCTGGAAGGCATTCAAGACCCCGGTATACATCACGACTGGCCGGCCGTTGATCTGATACTGTTGTCGAAACTTTTCCGGCGTCGGGTTATCGAACAATTCCGGCTCGATGCCGGCTGGCACCATGTCGACTTTTCCAGCCCGGACCCCATGTTCAATAAACCAGTCCTTCAACTCCGGAGAAACGGCCGTGATGTGATCGGGAAAAATAGGCGTAAACCAATCCAAAGCGCGAGCGAGCCCGTGGGCGATCCAGGCCGGGCGGATGAAACGGTAGCCGGCTAGCTCATCAGCCATGAGATTAACTGCGTTGTAAAGCAGCGGCCGACCAGTTATCCATTTGGCCATGATGCCAACGAGCGCACCTTCGTAGTTGTGCGCATGAATGATATCTATTCGTTCGCGCCGGATAACCCGGCAAAGCAATCGGAGTAACTGAAAGTCGAAAAGGAATTTCTCCGGAGACGGACCGACCTTTGCGTTGGTTTCTGGTTGAAACGGCGCCGTCCGATGAACCTTGGCGCGGCGGACGCGGATTTCGTCCTGACCAGTCGGATAAGTTACGATGTGAACGTCATGACCCATTTCCGAGAGCGTATCGGACATCTCGCGAATACTTGCCGCGGAGCCGTGATTCGCCGGAAACGGACAAGCCGCCACCATCGCAATTGAATACCCGGTCTGCGAATCCTTCATGACTGACGCGCTTCGTCGCGCTGCGGAGTGATGGCCGTTTTCAAATAAGGACTGGCCGCGTCGCGCGAGATGATCCGTGCCGGCACTCCCATGACCGTGCAGTTACCTGGCACATCGGCCACGACGAGTGAATTCGCACTCACCACGACGTTGTCACCCACAGTCACCCCGCCCATGACTTTGCAGCCGGTTCCAAAATAAACATTGTTACCGATGGTCGGCCAGCCAGTGCCGCGGACACTCCCAACCGTGACTCCTTGATTTAAGGTGCAGCTGTGACCCATTCGCTTCACCAGCACCATGACATTGCAAAAGTTATGAATGACCAGTCCCGGCCCAATGTCGCTTTCCCGTTGGATGTGGATGCCTGTTATCGCCATGCACAAAGTATTCACGACCAGGTAAACAAAAATCATGATCTGCCGGATGACCGGGATCTTGATGCTATAGACCCAGCGGCCGAAGCGATAGACGACCACGCCAATCGTTCCAAACTCCAGAAACGGCGTGATCCGCTTACGAAAGAAAGTCTTATCCTGCGGCCGGACGCCGTAGCCTCGGACTTTGCGATCTAGATCGGCTCGGATGATTTCAAACATATGGGCGAATGCGAGGATGGATACTTACTCGAGATAGCCGAGAGCCTGGAGGCGCTCCTCGACCTTGGCTGACTCTTCATCAGTGTAACCACTCGATCGATCGTTGGCTGAAGTGCCGGAGGCAGCCCCAGCTTTGACCGGGTGCGCGGCAAGGAAGTCCGGTTGAAACGCCTCCACCAGGACGCGGCCATCCATGTCCTCGGGCACGGCGACGCCGAAGAGATGGAGCAGCGTGGGAGCAAGGTCGATCAAGCGCGCATTGTCGATTTCAGTATCCTGGCGAATGACAGGCCCGGACGCGACCAGAATTCCGTGAAGCCGATGTGTGCCGCCCCATTCGGAGTTCCCAGAAGGGCGATGTTCGCGGATGACGAGTGGCGGCTTATAAGTGTCTTCGGGAAAGCTCGGCTCGGTCCCAAGCTGGCTGTCTTCACTCCACCAATCGAGGATGAGGTCAGCGCCTTCGCTGGCAAAGGGACCATGAAAGATATCCTCGCGCCGGTAAATCCGTGCTATCACTCGTTGGCCGGTCCGCGGATCTTTTAGTTCGCGCAGCTTTTCGATGATCACATCAATGAGTGACGCATACTCGCTCGGCTCGACAATACCGGAAGGTTTTAGTCCTTTGAGGTTGATCCAGATGCTAGGCGGCGCCGCGAGCACTTCGCTGCAATAGGCTTTGGTGCGCGACCAGTCGATTGAAGCGAAGGAAGTGTAGGCCAATTCCGCCTTCCTTCGCAGAGCAGGGAACAGCTCGGCCAAAAACCCCTTCTGACGCGGAGGGAGCGAGCTGCGAAGAAGGGCATAGGCGTCACGCAGGATTTTGCGGCCGAACCTGCCCGCGGCAGAGGTTTTATCCTCCTTGTAATGGAGCAACCCGAGCTGCGCGAGGTAGCGGTTCAGGTAGATCGTGCGATCGGAGACCGGGCCACCTCCATGGTCCGAAACGACGAAAACGGTCGTATCGGCCGGCAGCTTTTCCAGGATTCGACCCGTCGCGGTATCGAGCCGCTCATAGACTTGCCTAACCGCATTTTGAAACCGGGGCGCCGCCGTCGCCTCGTGCAAAAAGTGGTTCCGATCCATGTACTGCCAAAAATAATGCTGCACTGTGTCGATCGACATGAAGACGAACATCATTACGTCCTGCGGATGATTTTCCAAAAGGTAGAGGGCCGCGTCGGTCCATTGCTGGTCGATCTTCTCCATCTCGGCGAGGACTTGATCGCGCCGTTCATCCGTCGACATGAAGCCGAGGTAGCGAATGTCATGCCTGATCGTGACCATGTGATCGACGAGTTCCTGCTTGAGCTCGGGTGGGTGGACGAAAGGACTGGTTTCCGACGGTGTATCCAGACCGGAAATTTGGAACCCGTCCAACTTCTCCGGCGGATAAGTGAACGGGATGTTCATCGTACCAACGCTATAGCCCGCATCGTTTAGCAATTTCCAGACACTCGGCGACCGTCGCGAGGCACCGTTAATGTAATTCATTGCATAGGCCCCCTGCTCCGTCTCGACGAAATTGAAGATGCCGTGCTTACCCGGATTCTTCCCGGTCATAAATGAAGTCCAGGCAGGCGGAGTGATCGGCGGCAAGATGGACTCGAGTTTTCCGGAGACGCCGACCTTCATCAATTTTGCCAGGTTCGGCATGCCGCCCTCGGCTACCCAGGGGTGGATCAGGGTCCAGGTCGCCGCATCCAAGCCGATGACTACGGCTTTCGGGTGCTTCTTCATATCGCGAGGAGATTAAACGCCATAACAGCTTCCGTAAAGATCGGGCGGAACCAGGGTTGGTTACTCACTATTTGTAAACCCGCCACGTTTGCATCCCGACGGGGTCAAATCGGAAGTCAGTCACCGAGGTGCCAAGCGCGCTGAGACGCTCGCGGACGATGTGGCGTTTGTTGAATGGACAATAGAGGAGAAGATGGCCGCCGCCGCCCGCTCCGGTTATCTTGCCGCCGATCGCGCCAGCCTTGCGCGCTTCTTCGTAGAGCTCGTCGATGCGCGGGGTGGTGATGCCCTTGGCCATCTTTTTCTTCTGCAACCAGCCTTCGTGCAGCATTTCCCCAAAGCGATCAAGATCGTTTGCGAGCAACGCCTTCTTCATCTCGAAGGCGATCGCTTTCACCTGATCCATCGCGGCGAGAGGTTCCACTTCTTCGTTTTTCGCGCTCTCCATCTGGCTATCGATGATCGGCTGGGATTCGCGGCTGCCGGTGAAACAAAGTATCAAGTTATATTCGAGCTCGTTGATAAGATACTCGCTCAGGCGCAACGGAGTCACCACGACTTCTTCGCCATGGAATTCCATGAAATTAAAGCCACCGAAAGCCGCGGCGTACTGATCCTGGCGGCCGCCTTTGATCCCGACGTCGTTGCGCTCGATGTCATAGGCCAATCCCGCCATGCCAGCCGAGGTAATCGGCAATCCCAGCAGCTCTCGGAATAGCCCGATAAGTGCAACCGTAAAGGTCGAAGAGCTACCTAGGCCAGAACCGGGCGGCGCATCGGCATGGACGAAAAGATCAAACCCTTCGGTGCGGAATTTATCGAGCTCGAAACGCTTCAACACTCCCTTTACCAAATCCATTTGCCCGTCGAATTGAAAGTGTTCTTCCTGAGTCCAGTAAACGACTGTCCCGTAATCAAAAGATCGGAAGCCGATGGAACGTTCTGACTTAGGAACGAGCGTGGCATAGACATAGCGCGAGATCGTGGCATTGAGCACACAGCCGCCGCGCGTGTCCGCATAAGGCGAGACATCGGTGCCGCCACCGGCAAAACTAAGACGGAGCGGTGTCCGCGCGCGCACCATTTTTATTTGGCTAAGGTAATTCTTCGGTTGATTATGCATGAGCTGGATTAAGCGTGCAGGACCTTGCCTTCCATGTCACCGGGGATAGGCAAACCAAGCAGTCGCAAAACAGTCGGCGCCACATCTACGATCCTGGCGCCTTCGAGGACGTGATCTCGAGGCAAGCCACCGGCTGGACGAACCATGATAATGCCGTGCTGAGCATGATTGGCTCCATCAGGACCCGTGTCATTTTCGAAGGTGTGCAACTTACCGCCGCCCACTGTGCCGACCGATCGCCAGTAGAGATCACCGAAATAGACGATCAGGTCAGGAGCCACTCCGCGGACTTCCTGATAAAGCTCCTCGGGGCGATAGACCTGGGTGCCAATCTCGCGGTCGTTCTCATCCCGGATCGATTTCAGACCGGCGATCAGCTCATCCCGCACCTTCTCGTAATCCTCGGGCGGAATCGTCCCATCCGGCTCCCGTCCCGCAACATTCAGGAAAATCCGCGCGTAATATCCGCCATCTCCCCAGGCCATGGTGTGCGGCCAATCGATCTTGACCTTGGAAAGCGGCACCGCGCTCTCCGGCTTTTCTCGGAGAGCGAGGTAACCGTTGCGCATCAGCCACTCGTTTACACAAATCCCGCCATCCATTCGTTTCGCGCCGTGATCAGAAACCACCAACACATCCGTGTTGTCATCGACAAGCTTCAGTAACTCTCCAATCTCCCGGTCCACTTCCAGGTAATAGTCGTGGATCGCATTCTCAAACTCGTTACCGGCCACATAGAAACGATGCGCTGGATCCATATTATCCCAAAAGGCGTGGTGAATGCGGTCGGTTCCCATTTCCACCATCATAAAATAATCCCAGTCCTCTTTCTTGAGCAAATGGCGCGCGAGTTGGAAACGCTTGCGCGTCATCTCGTGGATATCGGCGAGAATCTTAGCCTTGTTGCCCGAACGAAAATCCCGTACGTCGAGAATGTATTCACCTACAACTTGCTCGATCTCGGCTTTGAGCTGCGGCGGATATGTGTAATCACAAGTGATATCGGGCGTAAGGAAATCGGTTACCATCAGACCATTCAACGGCTTGGGCGGATAGGTCCCCGGCACGCCGATGACGATGCAGCGTTTCCCCGCACGTGAGAGAATTTCCCAGAGACGATCTTCCTTAATCGCAAGCGAGTTAGCGATAGTATAACGATCATAAGAATGGTCAGCGCGATTGCGGAATCCGTAAACTCCAAGCATACCCGGGCTCTTCGACGACATCATGACCGACCAGGCCGGCACTGTGATAGGGGGGTCGCAGGAACGCAGAGGACCGTGTAGACCATGCTCGTATAGAGATTTAAGGTTCGGTAACTCGTCAAACCAGCGATTGAAGACGAGGTCGGGGTCGACGCAATCGAGTCCAATGAGCAAGACACGTTTTTTCCCTGCCGCGGCCGAGCGCAGCGGTGTCTCTTGCGCTGCCGTTTCGGCAGGCTGCCTTGAAAATAATTTCTTCAACATGTTATCGGGAGCTTAAGCAGGCCCAGGCATTCGCCAGGCGTTCGAAGTTTTCTTCCAGGAACCAGCCCGGTGCCGTGGAAGAAACTTGCACGATTTGACTTACGGTATTTTGCAAAGCATTCGACGGGCCATCCGAAATCACACCGTTCGGCGGCACGGGGGTTGGTTTTATTTGATAGATGACTTGATTCTGCTGGTTGAACCATTTCTGATGATGATGGTGTCGCTCTTCCGGATTACCGCCGTTCCTTTTCGCCGCCCTTTCTTTGCTCCGGAATCGCGATTTCCGAAAAACCGCAGCTTAGAAAAGCATCCTTGTCTGCGCAAACTGGATCGACCCGGCACGGGCCCCTCGAGAAGGGCTGGGGCAGCTCACGGCGCAGAAGGCCGAAAGGTCCCGCTAATCGACGAAGCACTCCCGGCTTGAGGGGGATTCCTTCCCCGTCTCCACATTGAAGCGATGTGAGACGGCAACGACCCCCTCACCCAGCTTCTCGGGCACTCCGTGGCGGAAGACTTTGTGCGGGATCGGCAAATCAGTCCGGTAAAGTCCCTCTTGCTCGTGCGTGACGGTGCGCAACTGCCGGTAGAGCCGCAGCAGCTCGCGGAAGGCCTTGGCGATAACCCGTAGATTCGCTCCGGAAGACTTCCCAAATTGCCGCGGATAATGAGTCACTTTCACCTCGTGAATGCGCATCCCGAAGGCATTCGCCTGCGCCAGAATTTCGGTGTTGACCATTGCACCAACAGAACGGATTTGCACGCGATCGAAGACGGAGCGTTGGAAAATCTTGAAGGCGCAATCGATGTCGCGCACTTTCACTCCAAGGACCATGCGGACGAGCATTTTCCAGCCGAAGGCGTTGATCAGGCGATGCGGCGGATCCTGGCGCTTGCCTCGATAACCGGTCACTATGTCGTACTGGCTCGCCCATTCGATCAGGCCCTCGAGTTCCTCAAGATCGAATTGGCCGTCGGAATCGGTGAAGAAGATGAAGTCGTGGCGCGCGGCCAAGATTCCACTCTTGAGCGCGGCTCCGTAGCCCCGGTTATCGACGTGATGGATTGCCCGGACTTCTGGATATTGCTCAGCGAGGTGGTCGCAGAGCGGTGTGGTTGCATCTTTGCTGCCGTCGTTGACGAGGATGATTTCCCAAGTTTTCGCGAGCTTCGGCAGGACGAGCCGGGCCGATTCAACGGTTCGTTGAATATTAGCTTCCTCATTAAAGGCTGGAAAAATAACCGAGAGCGTAACTGGAGGTGATTCGCTCGTGCCGCTGCGGTCGTTCCCGCCCTTCAAAGTGTTGAATTGAGCTTTCATGCGCTTTTTATACGTAAAAATCCGTTCGTTATGGAGCGTATGAAATTTCGAAATCTTTGTATATAAAATTTTGTCGCCGAGGCTTAAAATCCGGCCACGCGGCAGCGAATTTGCTCCCGAGGGACTGCATTAGATGCGAGTTGCTCCGAAAGCTTTGCGCGCCGCAAACAAAACGGCGCTGCTGCGTGCTCAGGTCGCTTCCCATGTTAGAACCTTTATCAAAAACCTTACGGTTAGGCAACGAAAAAGGTGATTGGCGCCTAAGAAAGTAAGGAAAACCTTGCAACTTGTAACCCCGGAGCTATTGGCACGCGGAAGAGTCCGACCATTTTAATGAGTAACCTACCGAATGATCTGGACGCCTCCATCCAGGCTGCCTGCCGAACTTTCCAAACGCTTGCTGACTTGGCGCAGCCGGTATCGCAAGCAGCCGACGCGATGGTGAAATGTCTTTGCTCGGGCAGAAAGCTGCTCGTTTGCGGCAACGGTGGCAGCGCCGCCGACGGCGCCGATTTCTCGGCGGAATTCGGCTGCCGATTTATCACTGATCGGCGACCCTATCCCGCGCTCAACCTCGCGCAGGGAGGCAGCCTCATGAGCGCTATCGGGAATGATTACGGATTTGATGAAGTGTTCGCCCGGCAAGTCGCGGGACTTGCGCAAGAGGGGGACGTTCTAGTGGCGATCACGACCAGCGGCAACTCGAAGAACATTCTGCGCGCGCTCGAGGAGGGAAAGGCTCGCGGCCTAACGACAGTCGCTCTCCTCGGACGGGACGGCGGTTCGGCGAAAGGCCTCGCGCAAATCGAGCTGCTGGTGCGCAGCGATACAACGGCGCGCGTTCAAGAGGCGCACAAATTCCTCCTCCACGTCATCTGCGGCATGGTCGACGCGCAACTGCCCAAGGCTTAGAAACCTGCAAAATGCGGCAGTGCCCGTGCTCAGGAATGGCTGTTCACTTCAGCCTCGAGCAAATTGCGAATCGCCTTATCGAGCCGCTCGAAGTTAACCGGCTTTGTGAGATGCTCCGAAAAGCCGGCGGCGCGCGCTTTGTTTATGTCATTTTCCATCCCGAAACCGCTTAGGGCAATACCGCGGAGCGAACGGGTGGCGCGCAATTCCTTCATCAATTCGTAGCCGCTCCGATCCGGCAATCCGATGTCGCTGATCAAGAGATCGAACTTTTCATCGTGCGCTTTCTGGACCGCCTGATCGGCAGTGTGCGCGAGCGTGATCCGGTACCCGCGCCGTTCGAGCAGCATTTTCATTCCGAGACACGTGTCGTGATGGTCATCCACTACAAGGAGGTGAGTTTTTCGGGCGGCGCTTTTATCCGCAAAAGTGTCCGCTGTCACGACTGGCGAGCGCTTGATGGTACGCTTTTCTTGAACCGGCGCGGGAACGGTGTTGAGCACTATCCGGAACATTGTCCCCCGATCAGCACCCGCACTTTCCACGGCAATGCTGCCGCCATGCGCGCCCACCATCGCTTTGGAAATAGCAAGCCCGAGGCCGAGTCCGCCGAATTTGCGGGTGATCGAGCTTTGCCCTTGCTCGAAAGCATTGAAAATTTTGCTGATCTTCTCCGGCTCGATCCCGATGCCGTTGTCGATCGTGCGAATCTCGATCTGGTCCTCCCGCGGGTTGGATGTCTCGACCGCGATCTGCCCACCCGCGGGCGTAAATTTGACCGCGTTCTTAAGTAAATTCCAAAAGACCTGCTGCAAACGCGCGGGGTCGCCGTTGACGTGTTCGTGGACCGCCTGGAGGCGAAATTCGAACTCCAGTTTTTTCTGTAGAATATCTTCGCGACAAATCTCGTAGGAGCGCAGGAGCGTCTCGTGCACCGAGGTGAGCTCGAAACTGAGCTGCAGTTTACCTTTCGAAATGCGGGTGATGTCGAGCAGGTCATCGATCAAGCGCGCTTCCAGTTCGACGTTTCGGCGAATGACCGCCAACGCCTGGCGCACCTCCGGCCCATCCGGCGTGCGCGCCTCCAGCTCCGCGACCATCGCGATGACGGGCGAGAGCGGGTTGCGCAATTCATGCGAGAGCAAGGCGAGGAACTGATCCTTCGAAGCGTTGGCCGCAATCAATTCCTGCCGCAGCCGCACGTCGCGCGTCCTGTCCTCGACGAGGAAGAGAACTCCTTGCACGGTTTGCTTCGAATCCTGCAGCCGAAGCAGGTTGACGTTTACAAAATTGGTTGCGCCTCCGCCGTCGACCAGAGGTTGCTCGATAAGTTGGAACGGCGTACCGAAAGCTAGCACTTTCTCGATCGCTTCCCGTGGCGCGATCTCCACTTCCTGATAGGTCGCGTCGCTCACTTCCTTGCCCGGCGGCAGATTTCCAAAACGCCGGGCCATTTGGCCGAAGGCATCATTTGCCTGGAGAAAACGGCGCGACGCCGGATCGACCAGCGCAATGCCGCTAGGCATGTTCGCGAGAATTTTGTCATTGAAGGTGACCTCGCGCTCGATCCGCGCGGCGGCTTCGCCCTGCCGCCGGTAAACCTTGCTCGCCAGCCACGCAATGATCGCCGTCCCGACGATCAGCCAGAGCGCGAGCACCGTGGTTTTTTGCAACAAATCGTGCACAGGTTGGTAGGCAACGGCGCGCGGTTGCTTTACCACTGCCGTCCAGCCGGTGCCTTCCACTGGTGAGAATGAATAAATGTTCCCCTGTCGCTCGATATGGCCGGTCTTGTCGTTGCGGATGTTGTTGATCAACGTCTGATACGCGCTCGAGACTGGCCCGGGATTCGCCTGAAAGTTCCCAGAGAAAAGCGCGCTCCCAGCCTGATCGACGATCTGGCAACTCGCCTGGTCAGCAAACCCGATCGTCGACAAGCGACGGCCGATCCGTTCGACTAACACCGAGACCCCGATGAAGCCAAGCGTCGAACCGTCCGCCGCCCGCACCGTCCCCACGATGTTCGCCGCGTTGCGTTTGTCGGCAGTCCGCGGGTGCACCGCCGACACGTAAACTCCGGTGGCCACGTGCGCGCCGCGCATCCAGTTCGCCGAGCCAAAGTCGCGGCCGATCAGCCCCGGTTCCGGTGGAATCGACGCGATGAGGTGCCCGTCCGAATTGGCAAGAAACATTCCGTCGATGCGCGGTTGGGAATAATAGGTTTCGGTCAGCCATTTCTGACCTTCAAACTCGGCATAAGACGAGCTGAGAATTTCGCCGAGATGTTGAAAAGTCTGGTAGTATTCGACCACCGCGCCGGTCCGGCTGAGATCGTCGCCCACGAAGTGCGCGATGAGCTGCACGAAAGTCTGCCGGTCGCGCAGGATTTTTGATTCCAACGTGCGGGTGAGGATCGTGTAGGAGATCGCGAGCATAAAAATCGACGGCACCCAGCCAGCGATCAGAATGATGACGACCATGTTCAGCCGTTCGAAGCGGCCGCGGCTCCCGCTGGGAAATTTACTTTTCTCTCGCACGATCTCGACTTTGCCTTCGTCAGTTTTCGGCTACTTCGCCCGCGAAGCAACCGGCGAATGCCGCTGCTCATCTCGGTTTTCCAAGCGGAGGCGGACGCAAATTCGCCCGGCGTGCAAGACCGAAATTTGATTTGACGCACCACCGGGAAGCGGCATCATGTCGCCTCTGTGCGCCTTATCTGTCGCGCGATGGGAATCACTATGGGAGGAAGCGTTGTGGATGTTATCTGGACGGTCTGTTACCTGAGCGTCTTGATCGGCCTCTCGGGTTACGGACTGCACCGCTATTTCATCGTCTATCTTTTTCTGAAAAATCGGAACCGTCCCCCGCAGCCGCTCGCGCATTTCCATGATCTCCCGGTGGTGACCGTGCAGCTTCCCCTTTTCAATGAGATCTATGTCGTCGAGCGCCTCCTCAAAGCGGTCAGCGAGCTCGATTACCCACGCGACCGGTTGCAGATCCAAGTGCTCGATGATTCCACCGATGAGACGCGCGACGTTACCAGGTCCTGCGTCGAGCGGCTCGTCGCCCGCGGCTTCGACGTCGAGTTGCTTCATCGGCCCGATCGGGTGGGATTTAAAGCCGGCGCGCTCGAGGTAGGACTCGATTCCGCCCGAGGCGATTTCGTCTGCATCCTCGATGCCGACTTCATTCCTCAACCGGAGCTGCTTCAGAAAACGGTCCACTTTTTTACCGATCCGAAGGTCGGTATGATCCAGACGCGCTGGGGCCACATCAATCGCAGCTACTCCCTTCTCACTCGCGTGCAGGCGATGTTCCTCGATGGCCATCTCCTCCTCGAACAGGTCGCGCGCAGCCGCAGTGGACGCTTTTTTAATTTCAACGGCACCGCCGGTCTTTGGCGCAAATCTTGCATCCAACAATCAGGTGGCTGGCAACACGACACCTTGACCGAAGACCTCGATCTCAGCTATCGCGCGCAGCTCGCAGGCTGGAAATTCGTCTTCCTCACCGATGTCGTGACACCGGCGGAATTGCCCGTGGACATGAACGGTTTCAAATCTCAACAACACCGCTGGACGAAAGGTTCGATCCAGACCTGCAAGAAATTGCTTCCCCGCATCTGGCGCAGCGAGCTGCCGTTGCCGATCAAGATCGAGGCGACCGGACATCTCACCTCGAATTTCGCTTATCTCCTCCTCGCCTCTTTGTGCGTGCTCCTGCACCCATCGTTAGGCGGGCCGCAATCCGGTTGGCTGCGCATCTTCCTCATCGACGTGCCGATTTTCCTCACCGCCTCCCTTTCGGTCGCCGTCTTTTACATTTGCGCGCAACGTGAACTGCACCCGCGCACCTGGATGAAGGATATCCTCCTCCTCCCCGCGCTCCTCGCTCTCGGCGTCGGCCTCTCTATCAACAACGCGCGCGCCGTCCTCGAGGCGGTCTTCAATCACCAGTCGGAATTTAAGCGCACGCCAAAGTACGGCATCGAACACAAGGCGCAGGCATGGCGCTCCTGCCGTTACATGCCGCTCAAGTCGCTCCTCCCGATTATCGAGATCGGTTTCGCGGGCTATTTCAGCTACTTCGTTTATTACGCCTGCGCCCACGGCCAGTATCTTACCCTCCCTTTCCTCATCCTTTTTCAGATGGGTTTCCTTTACGTCGCCCTCACCTCTGTCGCACAATGGTGGCCGGGATTTATTTTGGCCGGCTCGCGCGAAAATGCATTTCCTGCGTGACCCGATCCCGCTCGCCCTTTAATAAACCGCCCATGTTTTCCCGCGCAGCTTTTCTAGTTCTGACGCTCTTCATTTTCGCCGCTCTGGACTTGCGGGCCGCTCCCGAGACCGTCATTCCGCCGCGCATCATCATCAGCGTGCGCGACCAGAAACTGATGGTGATCGAGGATGGAAAACGCGGCGCAATTTATCCGGTTTCCACTTCCAAGTTCGGAATCGGCGATCGTTGGGGCAGCATGGCGACGCCGTTAGGCTGGCTCCAGGTGGCGGAGAAAATCGGCGATCACGCTCCTCCCGGCGCGGTCTTCCACAAACGCCGTTTCACCGGGGAAATCCTCGCGCCTAACGCCCCCGGCCGCGACCCAATCGTGACCCGCATCATCTGGTTGCGCGGCCTCGAGCCTGCCAACGCCAATGCCTTTAATCGCTGCATCTACATTCACGGCACGGCCGAGGAAAAAACCATCGGCAAACCCTCCAGCTACGGTTGCGTGCGCATGTGCTCGAAGGATGTCACCGCAGTTTACTCTCAGCTCCAGCTCGGGGCGCTCGTCCGCATCATTCCCGATTCGCTCCCGAAATTGCCCAAGCTCAAAGTCAAGCACGCGCCGGACAAGGTGATCTTCACGGCCGCGGCGCCGGAAAAGGTGGCGGCGCCGGCAGATCCAGCGGCGGCCGCGCGCAAAGGGATAACTGCGCAGAAGCGCGCCTAAACGAGCTACTCCGCACTATGAACTGGACGCACGTCCAGTTTCGTAGAGGATGGCCGCCTAACGGACGCCGCCGCGGCGCAAATCTTTTGACCGGGCGAACGCCGGTTTCTATACTGACCTCTCCTGCCAAACCAACCTCAACCGGAGAACACCCATGACACTCGCAGTTGGAACCAAAGCACCCGACTTCACTCTTCCCACCAAGACCGCCGACGGCCCCCGCCCCGTTAGGCTGAGCGAAAATTTCGGCGACAAAAATACCCTGCTCCTCTTTTTCCCGATGGCTTTCACCGGCACCTGCACGACCGAAATGTGCGGCGTCGGCAACGGCCTGCGTGAATACGGCGAGCTGAACTGCGCGGTTTATGGCATCAGCGGCGACAATCCTTTTTCCCAGGAAGCGTGGGCGCAAAAGGAAAAGATCGCCGTCACCCTGCTGAGTGACTACGAGCACAAGGTGACGGAGGAGTATGGCGTCGCCTATGACTCATTCCTGCCGCAGCTGAATCTCGGCTTCGCGGGCGTGGCCAAGCGCGCCGCCTTTATCGTCGATCGTGACGGCGTCATCCAATATTCCGAAAGCAGCGACGACGCGCGCGAGTTGCCCGACTTCGACAAAATTAAAGCGAAGCTCGCGGAATTAAAATAGCCATGCGCGAAGAATTGATGAGGCTGATCGAGCAGGCGCCATTTGTCCCGTTTACGATTGAACTGAGCAGCGGACGGGAAGTTCCGGTGCGAAGCCGAGATCACATCTTCACTGGGGCAGAAAAGGGTAGTCTGATTGTTGTGCAGGACGACCATGGTCTCTACGATCTGTTGCCGGTCCTCCACATCACCGCCTTGAGATCGCGAGAATCGGCCGTCTGATGAACGACGAATTCAAAACGCTGCAAAAATTCCAAACTGACCAGGGCCGCGAAGGATTTCTTCACTCACTGCCTGCGCTTGAAGAGCAAGGTCTCGGCAACATCTCGCGCCTTCCCGTCAGCATTCGCATCGTCCTCGAATCGGTCCTGCGCAATTGCGACGGCAAAAAAGTCAGACGCAAGGACGTCGAGACGCTCGCGAACTGGAACGCGAAGGCGCCTGCTAACGAAGAGATTCCGTTCGTCGTCGCGCGCATCGTCCTGCAGGATTTCACCGGCGTGCCGCTCGTGGTCGATCTCGCGGCCATGCGCAGCGCCGTGCAGCGCGTCGGCGGCGATCCGAAAATTATCGAGCCGCTCGTGCCCGTCGATCTCGTGGTCGATCACTCGGTGCAGGTCGATTTCGCCGGGTCGGCCGTCGCCTTGCGTCTCAACATGGACATGGAGTTCAAGCGAAACCGCGAGCGCTATGAATTCCTCAAATGGGGCCAGCAAGCGTTCAAGACATTCGGCCTCGTCCCGCCCGGCATCGGCATCGTGCACCAAGTCAACCTCGAGTACCTGGCGAAAGGCGTCCTTTCCACGCTATCAACTATCAACCATCAACCATCAACCATCTTCTACCCCGACACGCTCGTCGGCACCGACTCGCACACCACGATGATCAACGGCCTCGGCGTCGTCGGCTGGGGTGTCGGCGGCATTGAAGCAGAAGCGGGCATGCTCGGACAGCCGGTTTATTTTTTAACGCCGGAAGTTGTCGGCGTCCATCTCACCCGCTCGTTAGGCGAAGGCGTCACCGCGACCGATCTCGCGCTCCACATCACCCAGATGCTGCGCGCGCAAAAAGTCGTCGGAAAATTTGTGGAATTCTACGGCGAAGGCGCCGCCAAACTGCCGCTGCCCGATCGCGCCACGATCGGCAACATGGCGCCCGAGTACGGCGCCACCATGGGCTATTTCCCGGTTGACGCCGAGTCGGTTAATTACCTGCGCGCCACCGGCCGCACCGATGAACAATGCGTCGCTTTCGAAAGTTATTTTCGCGCGCAGAAAATGTTCGGGATGCCGCGCAAAGGCGAGATCGACTACAGCGTCGATCTCGAGCTCGATCTCAGTGACGTCCAGCCGAGCGTCGCCGGTCCGAAACGCCCGCAAGATCGGATCAACCTGCCGGAACTCGGGAGCGTCTTTCGTTCTCTTCTCGAGATGCCGGTCAAAGACGGCGGCTACGGAAAAGCGAAGGGCGATCTCGCTGCGCAACATCTCGTTAGTCTGAACGGCGCCCCGGTTGAATCCGAAAACATGGTCTCGACCGATCGCGAGGAGCAGGGCATCGAGGCAGGCGATCAGCTGAACAAGATCGAGATGGTCAGCAACCGTCCGACGCCCGACACGGGCGACGAGATCAGGGCGGAAAAGAGTCAGGTTTTCGAATACGGGCAAAGCCGTATCGGGCACGGCAGCGTCCTCATCGCCGCGATCACGAGCTGCACAAACACGAGTAACCCGAGCGTCATGCTCGCCGCCGGTCTGCTCGCGAAAAAAGCGGTGGAGCGCGGCCTAACGATCGACCCGTCGGTCAAGACCTCGCTCGCTCCCGGCTCACGCGTGGTCTCCGATTACCTAACGAAAACCGGCCTGCAAACCTATCTCGATCAGCTCGGCTTCAACGTCGTCGGCTACGGCTGCACCACCTGCATCGGCAATTCCGGCCCGCTTCATCCGAAGATCGAAAAGGCGCTCCATGAGTTCGATCTGGTCGCCGCTTCGGTCCTTTCCGGCAACCGCAATTTCGAAGCGCGGGTGCACCAGAGCATTAAGGCAAACTTCCTCATGTCGCCCCCGCTCGTGGTCGCTTTCGCGCTCGCCGGACGGATCAATCTCGATCTCGCGCACGACCCAATCGCGACCGACAAGGAAGGGCGCGAAGTTTTTCTGAGAGATCTCTGGCCCTCGTTAGGCGAAATCCGCGACACGATGCGCTCCGCCCTGACTCCCGAAGTTTTCCGCCGGCTCTATCGCGACTTTGCCGGTCAAAATCCGAAGTGGAACGAAATCTCCGCGAGCAGCGGCGACGTTTATCAATGGAACGAGGAGAGCGACTACATTCACGACCCGCCTTTCTTCGCCGGCTTCACCATGGCTGTCGGACGGATCGAGGACATCCCCGGCGCCCGGCCGTTAGGCATTTTCGGCGACTCCGTCACAACGGATCACATCTCACCGGCAGGCGCGATCAAGGCGAACTCGCCCGCGGGAAAATATCTGGTCTCGCGCGGAATCGAGCCGGAGGATTTTAACAGTTACGGCAGTCGGCGCGGGAACGATCTCGTCATGACGCGCGGCACATTCGCGAACGTGCGGATCAAGAACTTGATGGTGCCGGGTGTGGAAGGCGGGGTGACGATTCATCAGCCGAGCGGCGAGCAAATGTCGATCTTCGACGCAGCCATGAAATACGCCGAAACGAAGACCCCGCTCATCATTCTTGCCGGCCACGAATACGGTACCGGGTCGAGTCGCGATTGGGCGGCGAAAGGGACGCGATTGTTAGGCGTGAAAGCGGTCGTGGCGGCCAGTTATGAGCGCATCCACCGCTCGAATCTAGTCGGAATGGGCGTGCTCCCGCTCCAGTTCGCGGAGGGCGCGACCGCGCAATCGTTAGGCTTGAACGGCTCGGAAGTTTTCAGTGTCAGCGGGCTCTCGGAGTCGATTCAGCCCGGGCAGGAATTGACGATCGAAATCAAGTGGGTCGATGGTGAGTCGCGAAACATCCCGGTGAAATTGCGAATCGATACGCCGATCGAGATCGACTATTACCGGCACGGCGGCATCCTGCCGTTCGTCCTGCGCGAATTGCTCGGCGGCAGCCGCACCTGATATCGGGCGGGGATCTCCGGGACCAAGGAAAGACGGCGCCAACGTAAGACATGTGACGGGCTCCCTTGCGCTCTTTTCGAGCCTCAAAAAAGAACCATTCAACGCCATTTAGTTGAATGTTTCTTTTAGCGGCAAGCGGGCTCACCCGCTTCAGTCATCCGGGAGTCGGTTAGGACGACTCCCGGATACGATTCGATTTTAGGTTTTTCTCAGTTTACGGCAGCGCGGTGCCCGCGTGGGCTTTCACCACTACGGAATCGTCATGGGTAATCCGGCCATCGGCGGTCACATCCGCGCGGAAGTCGGACTCCGTGACCTTATTCCCCAATTTCGAACTGACCAACTGGCCGTCGGCCCTGGAGACCCTGCCATCGCCGTTGACGTCGCCAATTAAGAGGCCAAAGGTGACGGACGCGGAGGCGACAGTACCTGAGCCACCGTTTACCCCATTGAGAGTGACTGTGATCTCCTCAGTGTTGCAGCCGCGGGCAAGTCCAGTAAGAGTCACAGTGACTTCGCCGCCGTTGATAGAAGTGCTACCGACCGATCCACAGCTGGTCGAGACATTGTCCACCGAGGTCACCGCATCGGAGAAAGTAAACACGATGTCGTAGCGGCTATCCTGGCGCGGTTCAATCCCCGGCGCACCGGTCAACGGTAATGCAACGTCGAACGTTCCAGCGCTGCCCTGATTTTTTCTCGACACTGCACTTACGAGCGAGAGTTCGCCGCCGCCGCCGCCCGCATTGGCACGGATCATCCAGTTGCCGGGAAGTCCGAAGCTGTCAATCGTGCCGATGAGGTCGTTGCCGCCAATGTTGACGATATCCACTGGGGCGCCGCTGCTCATAGCCGCGATCCAAGATTTGTTGGGCGCAAGATCATCTGTATCCTGGGCTTGGTAAAAGAGTTCAACCCCTGGGTGCGCCGGCGTCATGTCACCGACGAAGAAGCTGGTGCCTGGGACGGTCACCGGCGTAGTGAAGGTATAAGTCACGAAGGTGTCAGTGTCTGCATTCTGGATGGTCCCAGGGACCGAACCGAGCAAGACAGCATCGCTGGGATCACCGTCGCCATTCGGATCGCTCCAAACCGCAATGGTCACGGGCGTGCCGTTTAAACCGTTTTCAGGAAAAGCCGGGGTTCCCCAAGCGATCTCGACTGAGGTAATCACATTGGAACCTGAAATGACGGCGAACTGATTAAACCAGAGCGACTCGAAGTTTTGCGTGCCATCCCCGAATCCGACCGAGTCTTCCGAGCTTCCGTCGTCATATTGATACGTGGCCGTTACCGCGTTGGGCAGCACATGCAAACGATGAAACGGATTTGTCGATTGCTGCGCGCTCCGCGCACTGGAGAAATGAGCCGTGCCCGCTTTTGCGCTGAGCGCAAATGAAGCAGCCAAGGCCATTGTCGTTAGGGTTATTTTCCGCAGGTTGGGATATTTCATGGACGGCAGTAGGCGCGATTTCGCCAC
>JACDGM010000041.1 GCA_013815325.1 Chthoniobacterales bacterium | reverse complement strand
TGTTTTCGATGGTCAGATGAAAAACGAGGGTGTCTTCATCTGCGAAGCGGAAAGCTTCTGTCAGCCTTACCTGATAATCGCCGCAATCGCTCACCAGCGGCTTCCCACGCAGATCGCGATACTCAGCTTTGCTCGCTCCGGCACTTCTGCCAAGGCGGCCAGCGCCGCCACTGGGACGAAGATGTAATCGCCTTCGCGTGGCGAGTTCGCGACCAGTTCGTCGAGCCCGGCCTTGAGCGGATGCTCTTCGATTCTCTTGAGTTCGACTGGTAACGACTGCCACCTCGCCAATGCGGCGGCATGCCCTTGCTTGTTTGAGAATAGAGCTCTGCTGTATCCGGAGAGATCGTCCACACACGAATTCCAGATCGCCGGCAGGGCTTTGAACTGTCGGTGAAGACCGGTCACATTCGGCAGTCTTAACTCCAAGGCCTCTCCGTTTCGCGCTTCGTAGCGCATCTGAGCCAAAGCGCTGCTAGCCGGCCGATATTGCACGAGCGTTTGCTGCTTCGCTGCCTCCGGAATAAGCGCGCCGGCGAACTGTTCCTGAAAACGCTGCTGAAATAACGCGAAGAATTTTTCCTGCGCTCGCGCGACGACGGTGCTGCGCCGACTCTCATGACTGCTGATGGCTAGTCGGTAAGCGACCGTCCAATCTAGTGGCTCTCCTCGTTGATGAAGATTCGCGAGCACGAAGCGCAGTCCATCTTCATCGGGACGGTCATCATCCAGTTCGAGAAGACGGGGCCACAGTTCCCGATACGCATCAGCGCCGAGTTGCCAGCCGGCGAAATGCAAAAGCTGGAGGAAGTATGTTCGTAGCGATCGCGACTTGTGCGCAGCGCCGTAGTGCTGAAGCAGCCGAATCATTTCCTCCAGCAGCCGAGGATCACGGTCATGATTGAGCAGAACCCGACGCTCCAGTCCATAGAAGAACATGAAGACATGTCCGAGTGATCGCTGACTTGGATCTGAATCTTGCCGACCTGCCGCGAGCCACTCTAGGTATGAACGCCGTTGCTCCGGAGTTACGCGGTCATACGCCGGATAATAACCAAAGTCCTGGAGCGGGTGCGCCGCGGTCGCTCCCACCGAGAGAGACGTAATGATCGCGGAAGGTTCGCCGGGCCACGCAAGAGGGCGCGCGCTCAGATAGAGCATGCCGGCATCAATCACCAAACCAGCATGAATTAGAGATTCGCCGGGTGCGTACCATGTCAGCTTCGCAGCGGCGGGGCGTGGCTGAGGCACGGCCTGCTCTTCGTGACCAAATGATAAAGAGATACCGATTCCGGAAATAGTTGCTCGTTCCGGTTTAGTAAACGCGGTGGTTGGCGTCACCGCCGGTTGAGGCGACAGGATTGCTCTTGATCCGCTCTGGGATGAGGGTGTCTTCGACATCACTTGAGTCTGCGTGATCTGCGGCGATCGTTTCTTACGCGACCCAATCGCCACTCCGATGCGAATGGCAATGACCGCGAGCACCACGAAAACTGTGCATATCGCAAGCAGCGCCGGATCCATGCAAACTTTGTTACGCGAGATAGCTTACTGAGTCATCTGTTACCTTTTCGTTCGAAGTTCGCCTCCGCCCAAGTGACGAACCTAGCCTCGCCAATGCGCACACCGCTGTAGGCGAGAAACCGCACAAGATCGGCGCAATCCTTCGACTGACGCGCACCGGCCGTACGAATCTCCTCAACGAACTTCAGGAAATCCTCGCGTGATGGCAGCTCGAGTCGCTTCGCTCGTACCTTCACACGCGAAAGCTCAGCAGCGGGATTGTCGAAGCGCGCGCCACTCCTGATCGCCTCATCGAAGATCGCCCGTAACGTCCCGATGCTGTTGTTGACCACGGTGGGCGCGTACCGTTGTTGGTAGCGCATGAGCCAGTTTTCGCAATCCCGCTCAGTCACCTTTCGCACATCTGTTTCGTTCAGCGCGGGCCACGAGCGTCGGATGAAGTCGATCATCATCTCGCGGTAATCCTTTGAACGTGGCTTCAGTGAGACGTTAGCCTTGACCTTCTGAAGGTAAACCGCCGCCGCATCGCCCACGTTTATCTTGCCATTGGCGAACGCTGTCACCGATTGAGCCTTTGCGCGATGCTCCCGCATCATGTCCGACAGCCGCTGTCTTGCGACCGAAAAGACGGTCGTCTTCAGGCTTTTCCAAACGAGTTTCTTACCGACTCGAAAACGTGCGAAGTATGTACCGGATGTGCGATATCGCGTCAGATTCTGGATCGGAGTTGCTTCCCAATCGCTTTCGTTCGGCGTGTTCACAAGACGGCCGCGCGGCGTTACGCCGCGCATTACCGCCATTCATAATGAGGCTCGCGCGCGTGGCTGCCGCTCCAGCGACGGAGCGAGGTGCAGGGTCGGGAGGAGCGCTCTGGGCGACCTCGAAACGTACGCCCTCATCCGTTCCCTCTTGGCTTCGAACGAACGCGCGCGACCCTCGACAGCGTATAAGATTGGTGTATAAGATGTGTTCTTTGGAGGGTGAGATGGACTTCATTTTTCCCTCCTAAATGCCGGCATAGCTCAGTTGGTAGAGCAGCTGATTTGTAATCAGCAGGTCAGGAGTTCGAGCCTCCTAGCCGGCTTTAGCTATCGTTAGCTGTCGTTGCAAATCAGGCACTTACGGCGATTCAATCGAATCCAGTGTTTGCTCCGATTAACTGTGACTTGCTCTGTTTTCGACCTGGCGTGTACAAAAGGCGTGTACAATGAAATTGTCTTTCGCGCATTCGCCCATTTCGAATGGTGTTTTCGTCGATCCAGTCTTTGATGAGCGAGCATCAGAATCGCGTTGTCTCAAGTTTCTCCATGAAGTCGTGGATACGGTTGCCAGGCATTCTCGGCGGGAAGAGTTCTTGGACCGGCACGTTCAGAACCTCTGCGAGATAGAGAAGGGTCTTATCATCCACGTACGACAGACGGGCCTCGATTTTGGAGACACCACTGCGGCTGATATCGAAGCCAGCGATTTGCAGTTTGGCAGCAAAAACTGACTGCGACCAGCCGAGCGTGTATCGGCGGCGTCGGACCTGCGGTCCAACGTTATTCTTGTAGCGCACCGTCAGTCCCTCGGCGTGCGCGCGGTGGTCGGCGCGGTCTCAAAGCTCACGCGCGGTGCGGAGGTTGTCTGACACAGCTCGATCAGTTTCGCGGCTTCTGCTTGTGGCAGCGTGGTGACGACTTCTTCGCGGAACTCCGCGACCGGCCGCAGGTAGTAGACCGACGCGAACAGCCGATCCAACGACTCACCTGCGAGTCCGAGCACGTGGTCGAACAGCTCGGTCTCGGAGTCGATGTGCGACACAAGCGCGGGAGCGGGAAAGTTGACGCGCGCGATGCAGCCGTTGTTGCCGTTCACTGACCAGCGCGAACCGCCGTTATCGGTCGGGGTAAATTCGTGCTCGTGGCGGCGAGCTTCGCGAATCAGATTGGCTTTTAGCATCTTCAGTCGCTCGGTGCGGATCGCGATGTCGCGATGGAGGAGAACGGCTTCGTTTACGAGTCTCTTTACTTGGATTTCGGTCATGGCAATAAAAGCAGGGTTGAGGTTTCTTGCCGCGCTAATCCTGGCGCACCTGCTCCAGAACTCGCGCGACACGAGCGCTCTACACCCCGTTTTTTGCCGGGCTGATGAATGGCCCGCTGTTCTTCCTCCGGTGTTCTTACGAGGGCAGCAGGCGTCCTCTGCCGCTCTGCGAAACTTTTTGACAGGTTTCAAGGCCTGCCGACCCGCGCGAGCCGCAAAAACCTCCGTCTAAGGGGCGGGGCAGCCTGTCTCCTTCGGTGAAGTGGCCATTACTCGAACATTGTCTCTGTGTTCATGTGAACGTATTTTCAGCTGGGCAGAAGAAAGGGACCAACGAATGATTAAACAAGCCACCACACACCGCATCGAGGTCGCCGAGAGCGGCGCGTTTTCCTCCGCCACCACCATTGCAGCGTTGCTTTTTCTAGGGGCGAAATTTCCGCATCGGCAGTTCAACAGCGCCGAACTGTGCGTCCTCTCCGGCGTGGGACGCACCGCGATGTCGCAAATCAAGAATGCCTCGGACACGCCGTTCTCGCTGGGCAAATGCACGTTGCAACGGCTCGACACATGGCTTGCCAAGCACCCCGGTTTTAAACAAGAATGAGCGTCGGGACGGGAAGGGGAATCACCATCATGGCCAGAGGAGTTCGCAAAAGCATCACTCTCCCCGGCCTGCTTGCTCCGGCGGTAAAGCGGCGCTACACGGAATTTAAGCACTGCATTTTCACGCCCTACGCTGTGGAGTTGGTCTGTTATGATCTTCGGTCCGACGCAAGGCACGAGATCACGCTCCGAATCGCGCGTGACACTCAGGCCGCACAAGATGCTGTGGACCGTGAGTTGGTTTCACGTTATCGACCGGGGCAAAAGCGTGAAGGGCTTCTCGTGCAACTCGTCGAGGGAATTAACCACTTGCAAGACATCGCCGCGCGCGGCCGGCACTAACTTCGCCCGGTGCCGCTTAGCGCAGTGCCGGAGCGTGTGACTTTTCCATTCGATATATGGCGGCTCGTCGACGTGCGATGGCAGGAGCTTGGCTACCCTTCGTTTTCCGCCTACGTCACAGGTCTGATTCGCTACGACCTGCTCGTCAGCGGACCACACTCTTCCACGACCGCAGACCCGCGATCGAAGCTACAACGCAAGCTCACGCGCAAGACACTCGCAGCCCACCGCAGAGGAGGTCGTCGCAAGATCCTGCTGGATCATTTGATCGAAGAAGCGGAGGGACACCCGGTGCCGGCGGAAGAGCTGCAGCGAGTTAAAGCGCGGATCGCGAAAGCGCTACGCGACATGTCATTCACGCGCTGACTATCACACCTTTGTGGAAGCGAGCAGTAGCTTCTCGAACGCAACCGATAACGACGTCTTCTTGCGGAGCGAGCACAGTCAAGGTGGAGCGCAGCATAGCGAGCAATACCTTTACGGCGCGCAGCGAGCAATATAATAGCGCCTTCGGTCAAGTTGGGGCTAAATGCGAGGGTTGTAACACGAATCGGCTGCGGTCGACCGAACATCGAACCGCCTCCGGCGTCGCGGTCCTCGCCATGTGATCGCTGCTAGCGTCGCAGACCCATTTCGCCGCGGGTGGCGGCGAGAACAAGGCCGGGTTCGATGAGCAGGGTGATGAAGAAATGCGCAACGATGCAGGGAGCAAGGCTACGGCCGGCGAGCAGGAAGACAAGCGCGAGGAGAACGCCCAGCAAACCGGTAGCAACCGTGGCCCCAATCGCCACGCGGATACTCTTACCCATCAAGCCCCAGATGCCGTGGGCCGCTCCGAAGAACAAACCCGAGCCGAGTACCTGGACAATCGCTCCTTGTCCGTGAGCCATGAGCCAGTTCATCGTCCAGCGGCGGAACATGACTTCCTCGAGAATGCCAGCGGCGATCGCGACCGCGAGCGCCAGCAGTTTTAGGAAAGAGGGCCGAACAAGGTGCTTGCGAACGGAGGGGAGTCGTCTCGCGGACACGACGACGTAAATGATCGCGACGAAGGCCGCTGCGGCCCAGCCAAGCAGGTTGCCCGACTGTCCGGAAGCGAAGCCGAGGTAATGAACAAAACGCCAGCCGTCCAGTCGCAGGTTCCAGAGTACCCAGGCACCTTGGACGACGGCTACAGCAGCGAGGATAATTGCGCTCTTTCGCTCGGCGATGTCGAAATTCATAACGCGGATCTTAGCGAGCGCAGTGCGAACAAAGCATAGTCAATCCGTTAAGTCTCTCGGACGATTGCAAGTCGAGATAAGCGACACTAAGAAGAACACTGCAATGGAAAGATTAATGAAACCGCCTACAAGCACCGCACCAAGAGGTGCCGGAATCCGCTCTGCGAATGGCGCGACTAGCGAGAGAACACCGAAGTTCGCGACTACCGTCCAACGGGGATAGAGGGTCTTGCCGAATAGGACCAATATCAAGAGTAAGATCCCGCCGAGGTAAGCAGGAATTGCAGCCAAGTTATAGGCCATTTGCCAGTAATCGCGCAATGCACCGAGTAACTCGGAGCAGCTGTTCCTAAGGTGTCCGCGTATTTGATCGCCAATCCGCGCGGTACCCAGAGTGCGTGAACGCGCTGCCTATCACCATCATAGCGGCGAGGGTGAAGAACACCAGTCGGCCCCAGAAAGGGGCGCGGGGCACCACATTCTGCCGCACGTCCAGAAACCGACAATGCAGAAACAAGCGGCGACGGGTCCGAGGAGGCCTCCGACAAAAAGGCGAGTCAAAGAGCCATGACGAAGGACAGTCAGCATCCCCTCCCGAAAACTGGCGCCAGAGCCCCAGTGACCGTAGAACAACATGTCGCCGCAAAAGAACAGGAACGCACCCGCCAATCCCATGAGGCCTTCGAGTCGGCGATATCCTTGGCTGCCGTGCATAGCGATGGAACAACGACGCTTCGACGCTTTAAGGAGTTCTTTGGAGTTTAATGTCACGCACGCCTTGCCAGGTGCCATTGTTTGCGCGGGTCAACGCAATTACAGGAGAAAAACGCTTCTTCGAACGGCCTTCTTCCCGCGCCCTTTCGCCGGATTGTTTCCGGCACCTGCGGCGCTTTATCGCGGTCCTTCGTCTGCAGCTGTTTCGGGACTAACGAGACGCGTTCGTGAGCAGGGCGGCGGCTGTTGACCAGCACCAATACGATCAGCAGCCCGAGCAGAAAGAGCGTGAGTGCGCCGGTCGGCGATCGGAAGAAATTGAGGAAGCGACGCGGTGTCATTGCGGTAGGGCGGGTGGTTCGATGTCTTTTCCGTCCGGCGTGTTGATCTCGACCGACGGACCACGGCGCGAGAGAACGAAGGAGAATTCGTTCTTGAGCGAGAGATCGTTGCCGCCAGCCGGGCCGCCGCTCACAACGACGTAGCCAACCGTCGACTCGTGTGGCGCGATCCCGCTTACCAGATCGGTGATCGACGGGTTGAAGACGCGATCCGCGACACGCACCTCCAGCTTCTCGGGTGTGTGTTCCAGCGCGTTGTCGCTGCGGTTAACGATGACGAGGTGAAAGACGGTCGCGCCGTCTTGAGGGAAGCGAAACGCTTCGGTGAGTCGCACCTCGTATTCACCGCAATCGCTGACGACCGGTTGCTGGCGGTGGTCCTCGTATGCGACATCAGCGACAACATCCGGCTGTTGCGTTCGCAGTAAGGCGAACGCTTTCGCCTTGTCGATCAACCCGAGCAGCCGCGGCGGCGTGAGCGGGCGTGGCGGGCGATTGGATTTCTCAGGCGCGCTGCGGAGCACGACCGAATACCACGGCTCGGCACTCTCCCGCAATTCGAATGCGTAGGTGCGATTGTTCCATCGCACGTTCAGGTTCGTGGTGGCATCTTTCGCGAGCGCTCGCAGCGAGACATATGCAGTCCCCTTCGTATGGGCCACTTGAAAGAGCCCAGGCGTTTTGCCATCGATCGTGACGAGTGCGCCGTCGATCGCGGAGATTGGCGACGGGAAACTGATCGTCGTGATCCGAGCGCCCGAGACCGGAATGCTGTAGACCGTGTGATCGTCCAGCGCGAGATCTTGCACGCGCTGCTCTGCCGCCTGCAGCACGGGTGCAGTCGACATTGCACTGAGCAGAAACAGCCTAACGAGTCGGTTCATACTTGAAGTCCTGGATGGCAGTCGGGAAGCGGCCGTACTTGACCATGTTCGGGTTGCGGAGCATCTTGAGCTTGAGCGTGAACGGCACCGCCTCGCTGAAAGCGCGTTCCTGAAAAATGCCGCTGCGAATCAGCTGCCCGCTGACTTGCGTCAGGACGGCATCGCTGCGCGTTTCGACGAAATCGATCTTCGCAATCTCCGCCTTCTGGTGCAGCTGCTTGGCTTTGAACTCGGGCTCTTCGGCCGACCACTCGACATGTGCCTTTTCGTTCGCCGCTTTAAGAAACATCTGCTTTAGCAGCTCCGGGTGATCGAAGCCTTTCGGGTTGCGCTCCAGAAACGCGAGAGCGGCGAGCGTGCTTTGCTGCGCGTGCAGGTCGCGTGCTTCTTGGAATTGCAGGAGCGGTGAAACGAAGAATGTGCCCGCTGGATCAACGATCACCACGCGCTCGCGCTCCGTCAGGGTGCGCGCGAGGTGAATGCGTTCAACGGCCGCGCCGATGAGCACAACAACGGCGGCGAGAAACCAGAACCGCGCCAGCCGATCCTTGTCGACGAAGACCCGCACCGGGTCGACTTCCCGACGGACGTTCCGCGGCTTCTGTGCAGCGGGAGTCGTTGTTCTTAGGTCAGAAGAGATTGTTTCCATCGGTTAGTTGCGAGAGTGTTGGAGGAGTTCACGCACTGCATCGTCGCCCGTCGGGTCGTTCTTCTTTGGTTTGCGCGACGGACGACGCATTCCGCGCGAACCGCCTAACGAGCCAACGAGGTTCCCCATCGGTGAGTAGGAGCTGCCGCTCGTTGATGCCTCAGCAGCTCCGATCACCGCCGCACTTCCCCCCGCCGCAGCGCCAGCCGCGAATCCTGCGAAGCCGCCTCCCGCCCCGAATGTGGCCGCAGCTCCCGCTCCCGCAGTTGCGCCCGCGATGCCGGCAGTCGTCGCTGTCGCGACAAGGCCCTGGCCAACTTGCGCGCCGGTCGCGATTGCCTTCTGGAGAATGATCGGCGCGGCGATCGTGCTGGAGATCAGCCAAAGTGCGAGTGCGGCGAGCCCCATCAAATTTTGGAGGCCATAGCCGGCGCCGCCAGTGAATCCGCCAGATGCGAGAAAGCTCTGGTCCGTCATGAACTGAATGAGCCCTGAGGTTAGCAATGAGGCCGCACCCCAGCCAAGCGGCCAGCAGATCACGTCGACGTAGCCAAGGAGAAATCCGACGCCGATCGAGTGCAGCGTCCGCACCGCGAGGAAGCCAATGAAAATCGGCGCAAGCGCAAAGCCGACGTAGAGAATGAATTTCTGAACGAGGTAGGCGTAGAAGACGATGACGCTCGCGAGAAAGCCGAGCGCGACCATCGCCGCGGAGATCAGCCCTTCAAAGATTGCCTGCCCATCGAGCATGTCCCACCAGGACTTTGAACCTGAGCTAGTCGGTGCTGAGCCCTTCCCCGCCGCGAGCGCTTTCTGGTACTGATCGTGTACGCCCGCTGGGTCGGCGTGCAGCGTCTCCTTTACGGTTGTGTCGACAACCATCGCGGCCTCGTTGCTCCAAGTCGGCAGGTAGGCGAGCACCGCCGCGATGGCGAAGGTGCGTCCCACAGTCCGTAGATAAGCGCTCGGGCTGCGGCGACCGGTCAGCGTCGAAGAAACGACCCCGATCGCCAGCAGCACGAATGCAATCGGCGTCAGCACACGGTTCATCTCCGCGCACTGATTGAGAAAGTTTGGGAACAGTGTGTTAAAATCGTTCATCCGCTTGAAGTCGTTAGGCAGTGCAATTAGTGGCCAGTCGGAAATTGCGGTGGCGTTGTCTCCAGCCGGAACACTTCGCCATACCGACGGAAGCTCTCTTCCATCTGCGCCTGGCGTTCTTCGCGACGCGCCTGTTCCTCGCGTTCGCGATCTGCGCGGTTTTCCACGTCCTGGTTAACGACCTGAGCACTCGCGTTGTCGATCTCGTGATCAACCGTTGCGAGTTCTGCGTTGTAGCCGACAAGCACTCCGGTCAGCTTCTGCGTTTCCGCGCCAGTGCTCGACGCCTGCAACTGCTGCGTCGTCGAAGCGATCTCGTTGCGCAGGTTCGCGCGACGCGAGAGCACGTCATCAGTAACGCTTTGGAAGTTGCGCGATGTCTGCTGAACCGCACCGAATTTCCGATACAGCTCTTCGGCGCGCGGCACCTGCACTCCGCCCGGTGTGGTGAATGTGCTGCCGAGGCTGTGATACAGACCATTCGCGCTGTATCGCAACGCTTCGACGCCGCTGACCGACTGCTGCAGTTGCCCGATCGTTTCGCCAACGCCACTCGTGTGCAGGCTATCCATCAGGCCGTTCGCACCAATGATGTTCACGAGCTGCTCAGGATTACCGAACGCCTTCACGTACGCCTGGATCTGCTGAAGCTGCTGCGTCAAGGTGTTGATCTGCGTGACCTGGTTACGCACCATCTCGACGTATTTCGCAAGATCGACGGCGTGGTTCGCCTGGTTGTGCGCAATGGCCGCGGGATCAACCACGACGACCTGAGCGCTCGCTGCGGGCGCGGCGAACAAGGACGCAAGAATGGAGACGAAGAGTTTCATGAGCGGAGAGTGATTATTCCTGAATGCGAATGGTTGCGGTGCTTGGTGCGAGAATGACACCGTTCTCCTGCCGTTCTGGCAGCGGCACTTCGATTGAGCGCACGTGCATGGGATCATCAACTTGCGGACCAACTCGCTGACGATCGTTGAGCGTTTGGAATTGCTGCTTCGCTGAGTCGCTGCGCGCTTTGTCATATCCGGCATCGTATGACTTGTTTGCAGAGGCGTTGCTCCCCGCCTGGAGCGATTCACTCAGAAGGACGCCAGCGCCTGCGCTCGCGGTCGTGATCAGCGGATCGCCTTTGCTGAGCTTGCTGCCAATTAGCGCACCGCCGGCCGCGCCGATGGTGTTCCCGATAATGCGAGTAGGACTAACGCCCGCGCAGCTCGTGAGCATTGCGCTCGCGAGAAGTGAAAGAAGAAGAGTCGCGTTTTTCATTACGCGACCAGTGATATCGAATAAGTCGAAGCGGGCTGCTCTACTGCCAGAGCGACCTGATCATCACGCGGTGTCGGATACTCGCCAGCTCGGCTCCTGCGGAAAAACGTGGAGAGGTTCGACTCGGGCGCGCCGGAAATATAGCCGTATCCGGTTATTTTCGGATCGACTGGTTAGCCGCCGTAATACAGGATAAACCTCACCCGCAAGAATCAAGCGGTTCGACAAACTTCCTTGCCGCAGGCCGATGTTCCGGATGAGCGATGATGACTAACTCGTCTTTGAAGAGATCACGGAAGACAACCCGGCGGTCGCTTCGGGTTGAATAGACGATGGCCGCATCCAATTCGCCGGCAAAGAGCGCCGCGTTGCCTCGACGTTGATTTCCACTTCCAGCGCCAAATACTTTTTCTGAAGCGCGCTCAGCACGGGGGGCAGCCAATGGTAACAGGTGTTGCATTCGGTCGAGACTCGCACGACCGAGGCTGGTCCTCCCTGCATCGCCGCGAGATCTCGTCCGGCTCGCTCCCCGCGGGCGTAAGCTCCATTCGCCGCCGATTTCGCGCAAATAATTTTGGGGACAAAGTCGAGACGACGTTGAAGCCCTATTCAGATAGTCTGCAAGGTGTAGTTTTGCCGGGATGCGGTCAATATGTGCCGGAGGAATGTCCAGAAGCGCTGCTCGATCGTCTGATACCGATACCATTTCTAAAAAATCGCTGAGCCAACTCTAGTCATCGTTGCCTCATCGAACGAACTGAAGCTTCACTCAGAAACCAATAAGACGATTCGTTCTACTACTGGGTAGGTGTTCACGAACTACACGTAAAACTATGCTAACGTTCCACCAACTTCTCCTCTTCGTTGTCGCCACGGCAGCCCTTGCCCTCTCGCCAGGGCCGAACCAGGCTTACATGCTCTCGCGTACACTCTCGCAAGGCCGCGCCGCCGGTATCGTCGCGCTCTTGGGCGTCGAGACTGGTTTTACGGTTCACCTCTTCGCAGCGGCGTTCGGTCTGACCGCCTTCCTCCTCGTCGTCCCCGTCGCATATAACGCGCTCCGATTGCTCGGCGCCGGTTATCTCCTCTATCTCGCGTGGCGCACGGTCCGCGGCAGCGGCGCTTTTGCCGCACTCAAGCGACCGGTCTCGGCAGATACGCCGGGCCGACTCTACCGCATGGGGTTCGTGAGCAACGCGCTCAATCCGAAGACGGCCATGTTCTACCTTTCCATCTTCCCTCAGTTCATCGGCCCGATGAGAGGGAGCGTTTTGGGGCCGAGCATCGTCCTCGGGCTAATCCACATTGCCGTGAGCACCGCATGCAACCTTCTCGTCATCTTCACGGCCGGTATCATCGCGTCGCGTCTGCAGAGACAGCCTGTGTGGGAGCGAATACAGCGGTGGTTGTTCGGCGGGCTTTTAGCCGGGTTCGCAATCAAGCTCGCGCTTGAGGAGCGACGATGATTGATGCGATACCTAACGAGTCGTGCTTGCTGGCGACGGCTGACGACGGCGGTCCTGGCGACCTGCTTCTTGTTCGCAGTCTGGACGCGACTACCTTTTGAGCATGCACTACCCGACTCTCTCACCCGCCATCGCTGTCAATGACGCCGCCAAAGCGATCGACTTTTACAAAGCGGCTTTCGGTGCGGAAGAACGTTACCGATTGATCGAGCCCGAAAGCGGCAAGATCGGCCATGCGGAAATCATGATCCGCGACGCGCTAATCATGTTGGCGGACGAATATCCAGCGTATAACAAAACGCCGCGCACTCTCGGTGGGACGACGGTAAAACTCGGCTTGATGAGCGAGAACGTGGACGCCGATTTCGCTCGCGCGGTCAAAGCGGGTGCGGAGGTAATGCGAGAGTTAACCGATGAATTTTACGGACATCGCACCGGCTCGTTGCGTGATCCCTTCGGCCATGAATGGACGATCTCGCAAGAGAAAGAGAAAGTTGCGCCGGAGGAAATGCAACGCCGCTGGGACGCGATGAGCGCGAAGAAGTCGTAGTCTGGAATTCGGTTTAACGACAGCAAAACGCGGCGAGGCAGAAAGATAGTGAACCTTACTTCGGAAGCGTCTCCGTTGCATGGAAGAGCGTTTCATCGCTGTCGCGCAGGTCTGGCGAACTATCCCTTGAATCTGCGCGAAGTCTTCTTGCCGAAGGAAGCGGAGCTCCTCCGCTTCGATGCGTAACGCGCTTTCCATAACTTTGCTGGCTTTGAATACGCGGCGAGAAGGTTTCCGAATTCTACAAGATGGTCGAGTCCACGTTTCTCTCGAGGCACCGCCAGTTTCCAATCTCGATACACGCCTCGTCGTGTCATTCGCATCGCGACTAGGTCTCCGGATTCGACATAGGGAAGCGCCGACCAGTTAGGCATCATACTGATCCCGTGCCCCGCCTTCACCATCTCGATGATGGCTTCGGTGAGCGGAACCTTTATGAGTTTTTTAGGGCGCACGCCAGCCGGCGCCAGAATCTGAGTAGCCAGCGTACTTACGTCATCGACCCCGCCGTAATACAGGATAACCTCACCCGCAAGATCAATCGGTTCGACAAACTTCCTTGCCGCAAGCCGATGTTCCGGATGAGCGATGATGACTAACTCGTCTTTGAAGAGATCACGGAAGACAACCCGGCGGTCGCTTCGGGTTGAATAGACGATGGCCGCGTCCAATTCGCCGGCAAAGAGCGCCGCGAAGGGCCGCCGCGTTGCCTCGACGTTGATTTCCACTTCCAGCGCCAAATACTTTTTCTGAAGCGCGCTCAGCACGGGGGGCAGCCAATGGTAACAGGTGTTGCATTCGGTCGAGACTCGCAAGACCGAGGCTGGTCCTCCCTGCATCGCCGCGAGATCTCGTCCGGCTCGCTCCATTTCCTGGAGGACGGCTTCTGCGGAGGTGAGGAGCCGTTTCCCCGCGGGCGTAAGCTCCATTCGCCGCCGATTTCGCGCGAATAATTTCAATCCAACCCGTTCTTCGAGGATGCGAAGTTGGTGACTGAGCGCCGACTGGCTGAGATGAAGCAACGGAGCGACGCGGGCGAGGCTTCCTTCCCGGGCGACCGCATGAAGAAGGCGAAGATGCCGAAGCTCGAGTTGGCTATCATGAAACAGATTCATCTTCGTTGTGAAAACAATGAGTTTGATTCATATACTCATCTCACCCAGACTTGCAACCAACACCCACAAAGGAAACAAAATTCATGCAAGCACTCATCGTCATAGACGCCCAAAACGAATTCTCGCAGAACGGTCAAAGACCGGTCCCGAATCACTCGGACGCGCTCGAGGTGATCAAACAAAGAGCGGAGGAGGCGCGCCGCGAACGTCGTCCCATCGCATGGGTGCGGCATCATAACCGACCGAACGAATCGGCTGCCTTTATTCCGAATACCTGGGGTGCCGAATATTCCACCGGCTTGGGGCCGAAGCCGGCAGGTGACCTGGAAGCTGAATTTCTCAAGGAGGTATACGGAGCGTTTACCGGTTCCAACATTGGCGCCTGGCTGAAGAGTCTCATGGTCGAAGAGGTCTTAATCGTCGGCTTCTACACCCACGGTTGCGTTTCTACCACTTCCCGAGAAGCCATCATGCTAGGCTTGGATGTTTCTATTGATCCGAATGGAACGGGCACCTGTAATCTGTTCCACGAATTACTTGGCGCACTAACGGCTGACGAAGCGCGACGCTCCGCATTACTGCAACTGGCAAACATGGGCGCAAAGATTACGCCGCTTGGGAGCGAAACGACGGCGGATTTGGAACATGAGACCGCACACGCGTCCAGCGTGCTGGTTTGAAATTGATGATCCGATCGACCTAACGACAGCTAATTTTGCACAAATGCCAAACCGGTTTCGAGAGATTCCTTTTACCCTATTGTCCATTGGATTGCGCGCTACTGCGTTTTCGGATTCAGCCTCGCGGTTGAAATACTGCCTCTTAGTTTTGTTCGTCGGAGCGATCGTGACGATGACAGCCAGAGCGGATGCCCTTAAATACGGATGGCAGAAGGTCGATGGCATCAATCTGTTTTATCGCGAAGGCGGACCGAGCACCGCTCCTGCGATCGTGTTTCTGCACGGGAACCCATCATCCTCCATCATGTATCAGGAGGTCATGCAAGGACTGGCCAGCTCACATTCGTGGCACGTCCTCGCTGTCGATTACCCTTCGTTCGGGTACTCCGATGCGCCAGATCACAATTTATATCGTTATACCTTCGACCACCTCGCCGAAACCGTGCGCAAATTTCTCCTCGCCCGCGGAGTAACCCGCTACGGGCTCTACATGCAAGATTACGGAGTTCCGATTGGGTTTCGTCTCATCAGTGCAGCTCCGGAGGAGATTACGTGCATCATGGTCCAGAATGGCGTCATCCACTTAGATGGCTTTCCTAGCGCGCAGGATGAGGCTGGCGAGCTGCGGCGACACTGGAAAAGCCGGAATGCGGAGATAGACAAACGCCGGACCGAATACACAAAGAACCTGCAGTTTCCGAAAGCGGCCGGCTGGGAGTATGGGGACAAAATGAGTCCCGACGCGATCCTACTCATGACTGCATCAGCCCAACGACCCGGCGTCATAGAGGCGCGAAATCTGCGTGATGCGCCGAAGGCTGAGATTCACATTTTAGATACTCTGCCCATTAACTGAGGGCAATAGGTGTCCCATCAACCACCGAACATCGGAAGACGACGAAACTTCTTTCTGTAAACACCGGACTGCCGCGCGAGGTCGGTTGGCAAGACAAGATCGTCATGACTGGGATCTTCAAGGAACCGGTGAAAAACGCAGTGTATCTGCGAACTCTTAACCTGGAAGGGGATTCACAGGCCGATTTATCGGTCCATGGCGGCCCGGGCAAGGCTGTGTATACCTACTCAAGTGAGCACTATGAGTTTTGGAAAAGTGAGCTTCCTGGCATGTCTCTTCCTTACGGCATATTCGGCGAGAACTTCACCTCGGAAGGGTTGTTGGAAGACACCGTAAACATCGGCGACCGCTTCCGCATCGGCGAGGCAGAAGTGATGATAACGGAACCGAGAATGCCGTGCTACAAACTAAATATCAGGTTCGGCCGACCAGATATGGTAAAGCGGTTCGTTGTTAGCCGCCGGACTGGATTTTATCTTGCCGTAACGCGGGAAGGAACATTGCAAGCAGGCAACAAGATAGAGCTAGCGCATCGCGACGAGCAAAGGGTAACGGTAGCTGATATCACTCGCTTGCACCTGTTTGAAAAGGATGATGTGAGCACGTTACAGCGTGCGTTGCGGGTCGAGGCCTTGCCCGAAGCCTGGCGGCAGGGTTTCCGCGAACAACTCGCAAGGTATGCAATTAGGTTCGAGTGACCGTCGCCGTCATCCGCGCTCTCTTCAGCTTGCGAAAACCAACGAAGCCTGCATCCCGGACCCGCCCCTCGCTCGAAAAGAAAGTGTTTTTTCAACGCAAACCCATAAAGACCTCCTTCTTGCGAGCGACAAAATCGAAGTCTGGATCGCGGTTCACCGAGAGAACATTGCGCTGCTGATCCTCAGCTCGATGCCACGGTTTGCCGTCGAATGGCGCAATGGGCGGTTTTTGAAGTCTGCGATCGCCCTCCTCACATTTCATCCGTAAATGAATTGAACAAGCCCGCGACGCCCAATAATCTGGGTGGATGATCTACCATTGCATCCGCTACACGATTGATCCGCATAAGCTGGGAGACTTCGAAGCTTATGCACGCCGCTGGATGGAAGGTGGGATCATCCGTCGCTGCGGCGGCAAGCCGCTCGGCTATTTTCTTCCGAAGAAAGGGCTTGGCGGTGCGGATAATATCGCTCTGGCGCTGATTGGTTTTGAGAACCTGACTGCTTACGAGGCTTACCGGGAGAAGCTCATGTCGGATCTGGAGGCGCGAGAGAATCTCGCGCACGCCGAGAAATCGCGCTGCATCCTGGTCGAGGATCGCTCCTGGTTTTCGCATCTTGGCGAGGAAGGAAAATAACCGGATGCGATCGAGCCGAACATTGCCAAAGTTGCCGCGCTTAACAGCGCTCGACCGGCGAAAGCTTCGGGAAGACCTCGGCATCTCCTTGGATAGAAAAAGAGCGCCTAGCTAAGCCGTGATTCTAACGGTCCCGCGATCTTAGCTTCATCTGCTTTGCGATCAGATCGAAGTCGGCTTTAGGGATGGTGAAGAGACCAACCCGGAACATGTAGCCCCATGATTGTTTGTTCTTAATGAAGGATAGACATGGAATCAGAGGCCTTATTTCTACCTCAGTCACATCAAAGTAAATCGCGTCTCTTCGGTACGGGCAGAAAGATAATTTCGTTTCGGCTTGGTAGATCAAATCGTCTTTAATGCGGCAGATCGCGGTGAAGCGCTGGAGCGGCTCGCCATTTTTGAGGGATGTCCGAGACGAGTAGTAGATTACGTCGTCTCCCTTCGAGAGTTTCTTGAGTGGTGAAGCCTTGCCGTGTCCTGCTTGAATGAAGCCGTCCTTCTTTCCAAGAAGGACGTGATCTCTGGATACTGTATTGATCCAACACTCCATTGCTGAGCCTCATCCATTCATAACTGCGCGACAAATTGCCGGTGTATCTTTACCTCGCTTATCTGGATGACTGGTTCGACGTCGGTGTATTTCTTGATGTCGCCTTGCAACCACTCCGCATGAGGAGAGAAGGCGGCGAGAAAGGCGTCGGTGGAATCAAAGAGCAACTCACAGACAGCGAAGTACGGCGGCGGAGAACCGAGCGGAATGCCGGTGACACCTTGGGAAACGGTCACACCTCGCAGGGCGCTTCTAAGTCTGTGCATGCTCGCCGGCATATGGGTTTCGACATAGTAGGTCGCATCAAAGTGAGCGGCTTCTTTCGCTGGATAAAGAATGGTCACGGCAATCATGATCTTGCTAATTGGTTAATATTTCGAATCGACCAAAGGAATACTGCCTCAGCCGTCTGTTCCAGGGATCGATAATTTCCCGAGACTCGGCTTGACCAGAGACTACTTTTTCGGCCCCGGCCAGAGTTTCGGGTAAAAGGTCCTTGTCGAGCCAGGGTTCGTTGTGGCTGGGCATCAGATGGTCAAAATCATCGAAATAACCCATCAGTCTCCGGTAACTCGTTATCAGGTCTTTCAGACTGCCGCCTTCCAAATGCGTCCATACTGGTCCATGAAGCAAAATATCACCGCAGAAAAGTATCCGGTCAGCCCTGTCCAGCAGGCAAATGTGATCCGCAGCCTCACCGGGCGTGTGGATCGCCTCCAAATCCCGGCCACCAAGACTGAGCCGGTCACCGTCCCGCAGCCAATGACTGACCTCAAACGATGGCAGAGCAAAACTGCTCGGATCAAAACCTCGGGGCCAAGGTTTGATCACCAGGCTTTCAGCCAGAATTTCGGTCTGCATGATCTGATGGGATACTCCTCTTGCCGCGACGCGATGAGACAATGGGTGGTCATACATGGCAATTTCATCAAATTGGCGGTTACTGCCGAGATGATCGGGATGGGTGTGGGTGTTGATAACTACCACCGGTTTATCGGTTACCTCTTCTACGGCCTTACGTAGGTTGCCAATTCCACAACCCGTGTCGATCAGGGCCGCCTTTTGCTGTCCTATCACCAGGTTGGCGATAGTCTGCTCGTAGTGACGAGGCTCGTAGAAAACGAAAAGGTTGGTCGTAATCTCATAGACCTCGAACCAATCCTCGGAGATGGAAATCTTTTTAAAATTGGAATCGCGCCAATTGTCTTTCATCGACTTTCATTTTTTAATAGTGGGCAGTTTTACTAACGAAAATAAGATCAACTACCCGTCGCATCGGTGAGCGTCGGGCCGATCTCGGCCTCCGAACGGGCGTCGGCGGCGGACGGATCAGTGCTTACGGTGTCGAAATGATGGACGAAGTGATCCGGGTCTAAGCGATACGCCTCATCTCCGGGATAGAGAACTGCGACTTCAAAGTTTTCGCCTGTATAAGTGCGAATTGCATCGAGCGAATCCCAGAATGACAACAGCAGAAAATGAGTGACGCCGCCCTCGTCCCGTCGCACTAAGTGAACTTCACGGCAACCAGCTATCTTTCGGTAGTCCGCGATCCCGGTTGCGAGCAAGTGATGGTAGAAAGCGTCCGCGCACTCAACGGGCGTGCGTGCACCCCAAGTGCGTAAGATCACGATGGGCTCCTGTTAGATAACTCCAGTCTCTCAAGGACAACTTCGGCGGCGGCGAGATCCTGCCCACCTAGCCCGATGAACTTGGCAATCGTGATCTGTTCCTGCGATGTTCGCCCGTTAATCCGGCCCGCCAGAATCTCTCCAATTTCACCATCCACGCAGTCGGGTTCGATTGCTCCCCTTGCGATGTGGCGGTGAACGTCGCCGTGCTCTTTAGCAGATTCAAGGCTGTCCACCGCAATATAGTCAGCACGGTGAAAACACTCGGCATCGAGTTCGCACTTCGTCGAATCATCGGCCCCGACGGCGGTGATGTGCTGTCCGGGGTGTAACCATTCTCCTTTGATGAGCGGCTCTTTTGCAGGCGTGGTCGTCATGACCACGTCGGCTTGGCGGACCGCCTCCTCAAGGTTGTCTGACGTCCTGATCTGCACGCGCTCGAGTCTCGGCCGCAGCCGCTCAACCAACCGCTGCGCCTTAACTGGATCGCGTCCCCAAACAACAAGTTCTTCGAATGGGCGTTCATGGAATAGCGCCTGCGGTTGCCAGTACGCCTGCACACCCGTGCCAACGACTACGGCAGTCTTAACACGCTGCGGTGTCAGAACCCGCGCAGCCAGCGCCCCGGCGGCCGCTGTTCGGATGTCCGAAAGGTAGTGTTCTTCATTTAAGATCGCGGAGGTATGGCCAGTGTGCGCGTCGAATACGGCGATGAAGCCGCCCTGCGACTGACCGCCCTCCTTGTTCACGGCGAACCATGGCGAAACTTTAACGATGTAGGAGTGGTGGCCTTGGATATTGCCCGTCTTCACGTAAACGTCACCTAGCTCTGGCTTAGGCGCGGGGAACATCACGATTAGTTCGCTCGCGGCGAGGCCCAGGCTGAAATCCTGAAATGCGCGAGACACAGGTTCAATCAGGTCCTCGAAGCCGACGAGCTGTCGCAGTTGATCAGCAGCTATGATCGGCAAACTCACGGTAACGTCTCCAGCACCCCGCGTCCGACCCGAGCAACTTCCCCGCCGACCAAAACACTGCACACATGCGAGCTGGACCCGGTTCCAAGAACTCGTATTTCACTCGGGCGTCCTGTAAATCGGCCCTGCTGAAGTATGAACTCTTGGTTAGCAGGGACCCGCTCCCTTTTTACCACGTAGGCACCGACGGTGCCGGCTCCGCTGCCCGTCGCAACATCCTCTAGCAGGCCGTTGTTATTCCAGTGTCGTCCTTCCAGCGCATTCACATCGAGCACATAGGCGAACTGCGCTCCGACCGTGGCCAGCAACGCATCGAAATTCCGATGGACGATGCGAGCTCGATCAAGTCCGCATTCAATCGGAACAACGAGATACCGCAATCCGGTTGAAATGACTTCGGGAGGGAAACGAGAGGAAAGATCAGAGAGGCTGAGGTTCAGTGCAGCGACGAGTTCTCCCAGGAACGTCTGCTGAACTTCGCCGAAGAACTCCGGCTTCCCTTGATCAAGAAGCGCGCTGTGGCCATTTTCATTACAGGATGTCGTCGCTGTGACAGTCTTGGTGTTCAGTACGAACGACCAAGTCTCTTTCTCGACGCTGTGCCTGAGATCGTGGAGCACACTTGCCGCTCCTAGGATCGGATGACCTGCAAAATCCAGTTCCTCGATCAGGTCGAAAACCCGGGCGCGATAGGTATTCGGAGTATCCGTAGGTTGAAGAAAGATACTCTCGAAGTGGCGCAACTCGCGCGTGATGGCCAGCATTTGCGCCCCATTCAATCCCTCAGCCTCAGGAAAAACCGTCAAGCTGTTCCCGGTGAAGGCTCGCGGGGCAAAGACGTCAACATGGTGATATGCAATCGAATGCATCGGTTAAAGTTCCTGCGCGAGTACCGCCTTTACTTTGGTTATTTGGTCTTCACATCGTTTGTAAAAGATCCATTGCTTGACCCGCTTTCCTCGGATCAGTCCGGCACCGGCTAAGACTTTCAGGTGCTGCGTGGCCGTCGCGGGACTTAGGCCAAGCTTCGCACGGATGAAATCGGCGCAGACGCCATCCTCAACCAGGTCGCCATCAACCTGCGGCGAAAAGTGAGCCACAGGATCCTTCAGGTACTCGAGAATCCGCAATCGTTTGTCATTGGCGAGCGCTTTGTAGACTCCGAGTCGCACGGATAGCTTTCTATGTCGGCTCATTATTTCGTTAATTTGCGAAATGACGAAACCTCTGTCAAGTCGCAAACCGGAAACGTCCGAACGAAACTTTGTGGGGGGCTCGTTCGCGCTCCGCTGGTTCGCTTTTCAGAAAGAGGAACTCGCGAGATTGGGAGTGGCGCGTATCAGCTACGGTCCAGGTCCATATCAACTGGCGATGAATGCGTTGAAAGAGCCGGGCGCAAGGCTCTCTCCCTGGACGCATAGCATAAAGCTCAAAGGTCCTGTTTGAATCGAGACGACGACGAAAATCGATCTCGAACGGCGTCGGCGGGCGATAACTCGCGCGCACGAGGGTCGCCGCATGCGTCGCTTCCTCGAATGTCTCCGCTACCACACGCCCACGATGGGTTGTCCTTCATAACCGATCTTCACGCTTTGCAATGGCAGATAGCGGTGTCCCACGCCACCTGCATCGAGGAGAGGGAATTTCGGCGCGTTCAAGAGTCGAGCATGGTGGCGTTGGCCGCGACAAATAGTTGAAACTTAGGACTGACCCCAGAGTAGTGAATAGTGGCGAGTTTGTCCGTTCAAGCCTGCATGATCCGAGCAGTACCAGAGACTCGGATCGAGCTGCCGGGCGATGGCGAGATTTCGGCCCGTAGGCGAGAGCGCATACCCATGTCTTCGCCCTGCACAACATTGATGACGCCACCGTGGGGCCACGAGATGTCACGCAGGTAACCAGCAAGAGCAGCCGTCGCAGCGCCAGTTGCCGGATCTTCGTAGACGCCGCCGGACGCGAACGGGTTGCGAGTGTGGAAGAGCTGCGGAGTCTCGGCGTAGGCAAGGAGAATGGTTACCAGGCCCTCTCGATTCATCAGGCTGCGACCGGTATTAAAGTCGTACTTCATCGAGGCAAGTGCTTCGCGGGTTTTCAGGCCCAGTACCAGATGGTCTGCTCCGCCATGGGCAAGCGCAGGCGGAATGCTGGGGTCAAGATCATCATGCGTGTAGCCGAACAAGCCGAGGACGGCGGACACAAGTTGAGGCGGTGCTGGCATGCTGCGCGTGGGCGGAGACTGCAGCGCGGCGGCAATGACCCCGCCGTTTCGACGGCCTTCAACCGTGATGTCGGCTTGGTTGAGGGTCAACGTGAACACACCGTCGCCATGCCTGAGGGCGAGAGCCGCACCAAGTGCAATCGTTGCATGACCACAGAATGGCACTTCGGATTCTGGCGAGAAATAGCGTACTCGCCAAGCTGTGCCGGTCGAAATAGCAAAAGCAGTCTCCGAGAATCCAACCTCCGCTGCGATTCGCTGCATCTCCGAGTCGGTAGGAAGCTCATCGCCAATCAAGACGCCTGCGGGATTGCCTCCGCTATCCCCATCAGAGAACGCAGCAATTCTTAGGACATTCATTTTTTCTCTTTTTCTCCTTTGAAGTGACGGGATTGACGTTCGGTTTGTCCGAACTGCTCGCTCTTCGAAATGGCTCGCGTGGTACGCATGCGCAGGCCTAACGACCAAGCTCAGCGACCGGCACCGGAAACGCCGCGTCTCCGAAGCCAATGATGTTGTAACACCAATGACTCACAAACCAGAAGCGCGGGTGCCGGTTCGCTGCAGCGCACTTGTTAGGCTACTCCATTTTGTGCTAAGTGCGAAATGGCAGGACGATCTAACCGCAAGACGCGCACTCCATCCTGCACCCGCGCTCCGTTGCGTTGATAAAATGCTAATCCGTTAGCGTTGCCAGCGGCGGTAACCCACTCGACACGGCCATATCCGCGCTCGTCCGCGAGCCCCGCCAGATGTGCCAGCAAAGCCTTGCCTGCTCCCTGACCACGCGCACTCTCATCCACAAACAAATCGTCCAGCCAGATACCAGGTCGAGCCATAAACGATGAGAATGTCAGAAAATAAATCGCGAAGCCGACGACTTGGCCACTAACCTCGGCAAATAAAACGAACGCTTTAGGATGCTGACTAAAAAGCTCACTCTGCAATTTCTCCTCCGTGGCCTCCACCCAATGCGGCACTCCATCGAAAGCCGCCTTCTTGCGGATGAAGCCAAGGATAAGCGCGACGTCCTGCGGCACGGCTTCTCGAATCGTAATGTTGGGAGTTTTAGTCATAGTTGTTGGACCTCATAGCGCGCGCGCAGCCTAACGAGAACAGATCAGTTGCCCCGAACGCTTTCGGGGTTAGCGGCATCGACTGGTTAGGTTGTTTGGTGCTTCCAAGTCGAGGCGGTGGAGACACGGAAAAAGACAATCTTTTTACGGGAGCGCAAACGAGATAATCTCGTTCGCGGCGATAGTCCTCTCGTAGTGACGAGGCTCGTAGAAACGAAAAGGTTGGTCGTAATCTCATAGACCTCGAACCAATCCTCGGAGATGGAAATCTTTTTTAAATTGGAATCGCGCCAATTGGCTTTCATCGAATTTTATTTTTTTGCGAGTGGGCAGTTTTACCAGGCTTCATTAAGGAAGTTACTTCGCGACGCGGACAAGCATCTTGCCGCGACTCTTGCCCGAGAACAAACGTTCCAGCGCGCGGGGCAGTTGCTCGAAGCCGTCCACGATCGTTTCCTCGAAGACGAGCTCTCCGGATCGCACCCAGGGCGCGGCGAGTCGCACGTACTCGGCCATGCGCGGAGCGAAGTCGCGCGCGAGCACGCCTTGAATGTTGGCGCGTTGAAAGAGAAGATGTTGCAGAAACCGCGGCCCCGGCGCCGTTCGTCCAGTCCGCCGCCATATTGGCTGATTTGCCCGCAGATGACGATGCGCGCTCGCAAAGCGAGCTGCGGCAGAACGCCATCCGTCGTTAGGCCACCAACATTATCGAAGTAAACATCGACCCGGCTCTCGCCGCCGCAGACCCGCGCCAGTTCGGCCGAGAATTCGCGCCAGTCGTTAGGCCCGAAACGCCGGTAATCGACGGCCTCATGCGCGCCGAGCCGCGCGCGCACGAAGTCGCATTTCTCCTTCCCCCCGGCGATGCCTACGACCCGGCAGCCGGCGCGTTTCGCAAACTGCACCACGAGCGAGCCAACCGCTCCTGCCGTGCCAGAGACGACGACCGTTTCTCCAGGCTTCGGCCGCCCCGCCTCCATCAAACCGAACCACGCTGTGCGTCCCGGCATCCCGAGCACACCGAGCGCGGTCGAGACCGGCGCAAGATCGGGATCGAGCTTCGTCACTTCCAGCGGATGACAGCGGGCGAGCTCCTGCCAGCCCGTGTAGGTCAAGACGAAGTCGCCCGGTGCGAAACCGGTCACGTCCGCGCCGGCGGCGATGACTTGCGCGACGACTCCTGCGCGCTGCACGATGCCGAGCGGATGCGGCTCTTCCCAGGTGTTTCGGGCCGCTTGCTGGATGCGCATGTAGGGATCCACGCTAATGAAGTGCGCGCGCACGATCAGTTCCTGCGCGGCAGGCATCGGATCAATCGGCGTCTCGACCAGTTTGTAATGCTCGCTGCTAACCACCCCTTCCGGCCGCGTGCGGTATATCCATTGCCGATTACGCAACGGCATTTTCGTTTCGGTTGAATTCATTGGAAGCTACCGGAAGGGATGACCAGAAATGCATGAAACATTTCGTCCCCGTCAAAGTCTTGGTTGCAGGCCTCGACAACAAGGCCCTCCATCAGGTCCCGCAGCCGCCTTCGACGACGAGATCGGTTGAACTTGGTAGATCGGTGTCATTCACGATTTGAGGAATGCTTCGATCAAGGCCGCCACTAGCAACGGTATCTTACTGTTCTTATCTGCTGCGCAGATCTCTCCGACATAATCTCCATGTCTGCCCGGCAGGATGGCCAGTTGGGCATGTGACAGCGCGCGTGATAACGCCAGCGCGTGTTCGGGACGCACCACATCGGCGTAACCATTGATGACCAATGAGGGCGCCTCGATGGCGCGGATATCTTCGTCGCTGATATCCTTAAAGGCGACCATTCTGGCGACATCCCGGTCGAACATCGTCTGGAGTCCTTTGGGGTCCGGATTGGCTTCCAGATAGGCGTCTTGCAGCGGTTTGGGCATATCCTTCAGGGAAGCGTTTTCAAAGCCTTCGAAGAAGCCGGGCCACATGCCGTCCCGTTTGTAAGTGGCAGAGGCGAGCACGAGTTTGTTCACTAATTCCGGGTGCCGGATGGCGACCTGCAGGCAGGTGGTGCCGCCGTTGCTGAAGCCCATGAAATCCGCTTTTTCGATATGAAGCTGTTTGAGCAAGGCCGCGACATCATCGGCGTCTTGTTCGAAGCTCAATGGGCGATCGATATCCAGGGTATGCCCGTGGGCCTGCAGTTCTACCGCGATCACCTGATGTGTTCTTGCCATGTCCGGCAGGATGCAGCCGAAGGTGGACTTGATGGTTGAGCCCCCGCCGTGGATCAAGACGAGCGGCCTGCCGCTACCGTGGATCTCGTAATACATCTTCAAACCGTTCACCGATGCATAGCGGCCGATTTGAGTGTGCTGCGCATTGGTTTGTGACGTGGTCATCAGGAAGAAAAGGATAATTGCAAGGTATCCCGTGGGATTGCAACGGGCGGCAAGTCGCCTAACGAAAGGGTTCATGACGAACTTCGATTCTTGACTCCCTCAGTTCTCGTAACTACTTCGGGTACATCAACTCAAGCGGTTGCTCTACAGCCCTGGCATTGACACAAACGCCAGCAACTCAAGTGAAGCGCCTTCGGACTTCAAATGCGGATGATCTTTGAGCAGTCCCACCGCCATCTCCAGTGACTCGGCTTCGATTATGCCATACCCAGACACCTTGAGTTTGCTTTCGCTCGTGGCGCCATCGGGCTCCAAATGACGTTTTGCATCCAAAGGCATGCCAAATTCGAACGAGGCGCCGGTTCTCTCAGTCTTCTCTTTCCAGGCTCTCCATTCGGCCAAACCGGTCTTCATCTGAGCCGGCGTGGATGCCCCCATCTTTTGGGAGGCATTAAACGGAGCTTGGTACAAAACCATAAATTTACTCATAACTGTCGGTCCATTCCTTTCATCTTGATCTTATTCACTACGCTCGGTGGTGCACTGAAATCAGCCGCAGATTGCGGCCACTATGATGGGTCATAGTTCAACTTCGGATACCAGTCGGTTCCGCGGCCCTCGGGCGTGGTGTCGAGAATAATCCAGAGCGGGTTCATGTCGGGGGCGTTGTGCGGATCCTGGCCGGGATCGGCCATCTCCGCATTGCCTTCGGCGCTGTAGAAATGGCGGAGCGTGTCCCCATCACGCTTGAAGACAGTGTAGGCGGGCATGTCGGCATCCCGCTCGCCGACGAAGTCTTCGGTGAAATCTCCGCTCGGGTCGGAATAGACTTTTAGGTTTTTCCAGCCGCGACTCTTGGCATATTTCGCGATGCGTTCATAAGGCGAACGCGCGACAACAACAAGGGCGATCCGCTGCTCTAGATGCGGAACTTCCGGGTCCCAGGCACTCAGCTGCGCCGTGCACATCGGGCAACCCTCCTTGCGCTGCGGGCCGTACATCATGCTGTAGACGACGAGGGTATCCTTGTCGCCGAAGAGGTCTTCGAGGCCGTCCTCACCATCTTTTCCGACGAAGCGATAATCCTTGGTAACTTCGCCACCCGGCGGAAGGGCACGCCGCATCTCGCCGATCCGCCAGATGTGACGGCGCAGCTCGATCTCCTCAGCGAGCAACGCGTTGCGCGCCTTGCGATACTCCTCGCTTTCGTTCGGGAAACGGGCGTCGTTTTTTTCCGCCAGCTTATCTGCCGGCACCAGGGTTTCGTTTGTCTTCATGGTCATTTTTTGGTTTGGGTTTGGTGTTTCGTTTGGCCCTGTTCCCTACTGCATTGAGTGAAGTCCGATCATGTTTCCCTCAGGATCGATGATCAGAGCGATGAATCCGTATTCACCGATCGACTCCTCCTCTTTGTGGATTTTGCCGCCGTTCTGAGCCGCGCGGGCGGCTTCGAGCAACTTGTTGCGCGCTTCGCGATAGTCGGCGCTTTGATTCGGGAAGGACAGATGCTCGTCGATGAGCGTCAAATGGGAATCCACCATCGGGTTTCTCCTTAGGCCGGGATCACCAACTCCCGTCCTTCATCTTTCGTTGCCGCTCCAGTTCGCGCTCGCTGGGCTGCTCGTGCTGAAACGAGCCTTGCGGGATCGCGCCGTTCGGTTCGTAAGTCGCGATCACCACGCCGCTTGGGCTGACCTTGTGTTCGACCAGCTTGAGCGCGCCCGCGGGTATGTCATCGCCGAACAGCCGCTTGCCCTTGCCGAGCGTCACTGGGAAGGTCATCAGCATCAGTCGGTCGAGCAGCCCGGCCGAAAACAACTCCGGGTAGATCGTGCCCGACCCCTGGATCAGCAGGTCGGGACCGTCGCCCTGCTTGAGCGCCGCGACCTCGTCGATGCTCTTGAGGCGATGGCTGTTCGCCCATGGCAGCGGCTGGTCGCCGCGAGTCAGCACATATTTGCCGGCGCGCGTGAACGCTTCCCCCATCGGCGCATTCTCACCCTCGGCATAGGGCCAGTACGCGGCGAAGATGTCGTAGGTCCGCCGCCCGAGCAACAGATCATATTCGCCGCCGAAGAAGGCGCCGATCGTTTCGCCCACCACCTCATCGGAGAATTTGAACAGCCAGCCGCCGTGCTCGAACCCGCCGGTCCAGTCCTCGGTCGGGCCGCCGGGCGCCTGCATCACACCGTCGAGCGACAGGAAGACGCTGCCTGTGATCCTACGCATCGGTCTTAGGGAATGGGATTCATTCTTCGCCGCCAGCTCCGTGGCCGGTGTGAGCGGTTCGTTCGGGGTCGTGGTCTTATTCATTGTCGGATGTGAGGTGTTGCTTGTGGGTCATTGGAAGTTCCCGTCTTCTCGATTCAGTTGAATTGGACGGTAGCAGCGCCGGCGGCCAATGGTTGACCATGATTTAGCGAGCGGCCACTGCTGAACGATAACGCCCGGCTTTCCGTTGCGCCCTCGGCGATCGTTTTCATATTCGCGAGACCCTCTGCAAATGAATCCCCGCACATTTTGTCCATGTTCATGAAAAGGCCTATGGCTTTGCACATGAACTTGCTTTTGCCGAACATGGCCCAGGTCACCTTCGTTCCCGTGTCGCCCTCTTCGAAGGTGAGTTCGGCGGTGTTCGTGACCTGGAAAGGCTTGAAGAATTCCAGTTTCATTCTGACTAACTCGTCAGGCCGGCTCTCGATGATCGTAAGGCGGCCTTCGCCGACTTGTTTATTCCCGGTCCAGGCGAGAGTCGCTCCCGTTCCCGTCCTCGGGCCACCGAACGTGTACTTCGCCGCCGGATCCAATTTTGCGTAGGGCGACATCTCCTGCCAGCGGCGCAGATCGTTTACCTGCGCGAAGGCGGCCTCCGCTGGTGCGAGAATGGTTGTGCTGCGTGAAATACGGAAGTCGTTCGGTCGCGTGGCGACGACGACCAGGAACAAGACAATGATCGCGCCAAGCGCGAGAAGAATATTCATGATCATAGGATTTAAGTAGGTTTAGGTTTCGTTGGTTTTTAGCGAGAAAGAGAATCGCGGTGTCCCGGTCTCCTCTTCATTCAATGCGACGAACGAGCCGATGGGATTCGGACACTTCGAACATTTTTTTCGACGTTGCGTTCCCTGTCCGTTTACGCGCCGGCCGTTCGTCGTAATCTTAGAGACCGCACTTCAACCGCAGAATCACGAACACCCTTATGAAATCAAACGCCACTCCATATCTTTTGCTTTTTCGCAATTCCGGCCCGGAAAATTATGCGCACTTGTCGCCAGACGAGCGGCAACAGCTCATGACGCGCTGGAACGATTGGTACGATTCGCTCGCAGCGCAGGGTAAAGCCTTCGAGGGCCAGCCGCTCGAGCTCGAGACGCGCGTCGTTTCCGGCGCGGGCGGGGAACGCGTCGTCGATGGACCGTTTGCCGAGGCGAAGGAAGCGATTGGCGGTTACGTGAAATTACTCGTTAGCGGACTGGACGAAGCGACCGCGATCGCGCGACAGCATCCAGGACTCGAACACGGTCTCGAGATCGAACTTCGCCAGTTGGCGGAAAGCTGTCATCTCGGGGTGGAACATCACGCCGAAGCCGGCCTCGCCGCGGTTTAACCTTTCGTGTCACTCTCCGCTTCTTTGGCAATGGTTGACCAGACCGCAATGGCCGCGGCGCCAGCCGAATCCGCCTCTCAGCTGGTGGAACACTTCTTCCGCCACGAGACCGGAAGATTGCACGGCGCGCTCATCCGCATGCTCGGCATACAGAACCTCACCCTGGCCGAAGACGTTGCGCAGGAAGCCATGCTCCGCGCCCTGCGCACCTGGTCGATGGGCGGTGTGCCCGCCAATCCGGCGGCCTGGATTACTCGCGTCGCGATAAATCTGGCGCGCGACACCATGCGACACCGCAACATGTCCGCCGCGAAAGAGCCGGCCCTCATCACCCATTTCGAACAAACGCATTCGACGCCGTCGGTCCTGGCAGATGACGAACACGAGATTCGCGATGACGCCTTGCGGCTGATGTTCGTTTGCAGTCATCCATCAATCGCGCCCGACGCGCAGGTCGTGCTCGCGCTCAAAGTGCTCTGCGGTTTCAGCACGAGCGAAATTGCGCGCGCTTTTCTCACCAGCGAAGCGGCGATCGAGAAACAGCTCACCCGCACGAAGCAGCGCATCCAAAGCGCCGGACTCGGGTTCGATATTCCCGAAAGCGGAGATCTCAGCGAGCGCCTCGATGGCGTCCTCGCGTCGCTCTACCTTCTTTTCAACGAAGGCTACAAAGCCTCCGCGGGCGATCGCTTGCTTCGCGAAGAACTCTGCCAGGAAGCGATCCGCTTGACCACGCTGCTCGTGGCGCACCCGGCCGGAAATACTCCTCGCAGCCACGCGCTGCTCGCGCTCATGTTACTCACCAGCGCACGCTTTCCCGCTCGCCTCGATCAGGCCGGCGATTTGTTGCCGCTCGACGATCAGGACCGCTCGCAGTGGGACCAATCCTTAATCGAGCGCGGCCTCATTCATCTGGCGGAAGCGGCACAAGGCAATGAGCTGACCGCTTACCATCTGCAAGCTGGGATCGCCGCCTGTCATTGCCTGGCAACGGATTCCGCCTCGACCGATTGGGCCCGCATTCTGCGCCATTACGATGAACTCCATCGCCTCAAACCCTCGCCGATCGTCGCTTTGAATCGCGCCGTGGCAGTGGCGAATTTGCACGGCGCGCAAGCCGGCCTCGATGCCGTCGCGGCGATGGAACAGCGCGAGCGGCTGGAGTCCCATTATCTCCTCCACGCCGTCATCGGCGAGTTGCAATGGAGACTGCACGACCATTGCGCGGCCGCCAAAAGCTTCCGCCGCGCGCTGCAGTTATCCCAAGTCGGACCGGAGCAACTCCATCTCGCGCGGATGCTGGAACGTTCGTCCGAGCTTTCCTGATACGGGAGGAGAACCGGGCGAAGTGATTTGCCGGCCGCGGCGACGAAATACGCCACCTGGACGGAAAGCATCTTGATCAAGTATTCAATTTGAACAAATAATCGAGAAAATCATGAAAACTGACTTGCAAGATTTTGAGGACTTTATGAAACGGCGCGAAGAAGCGTCACGAGCTTTTGTGAACGGGGACATCGGTCCGCTCGACCGAATTGCGACTCACGTTTCGCCGGCGACCATTTTTGGTCCAAAGGGAGATTGTGTGGCCGGCGCGGAAGAAGTGAACGCGGCTAACGAGAGTAGCGCCAGGCTCTTCGAACCGGGGAGCGAAAATAGCTTCGAGATACTGCACATGTCAGCCAGCGATGGAATTGCCTATTGGGCAGGCATTCAGCGGAGCACTGTCCGAATGAAAGGAAAAATGGAACCAATTCCTATGGACTTGCGGGTAACAGAAGTGTTTCGTCGCGAGAGCGACGAGTGGAAGCTAATCCATCGTCATGCTGACCCTCTAAAGTCCGAATCCAAGGCTTGAGAATACCCCGTCCGGGCAAGTCGATTGGAGTGGACGGCAGCGCCAGTCGCTCCTCGTCGGGCAACCGAAAGTGAAACCGTTCAACCATCTGGCCGGGAAACATCTCGAAGGAGACGGCGCCAAAATCTATTACGAACCAACCGGCGCCGAGGACGGCCCGGTTCTGTTATTTTTGCACGGCGGGTTTGGGAGCATCGAAGATTTCAATCCTGTCCTCGCTGGTTTGCAAAAGGATTTTCGGGTAATCGGAATCGACAGTCGCGGGCAGGGCAAATCAACGCTCGGAGAGGATGCGTTAACCTACGGACGCGTTCAAAAGGATGTGGAGCGTGTTCTCGATCATCTGGGAATTGACACACTGAGCGTCATTGGCTTCAGCGACGGAGGAATCGCCGCCTACCGGCTCGCTTCGCTTACTTCATTGAAGGTTGAAAAACTGGTGACGATTGGTTCGCGCTGGCATCTGAAGAATACCGAATCGGTGCGTGAGTTACTTGCGAAAGTCACCGGTGAGAGTTGGCCGCGCTTGGCTTCCCGGCGAAGCGTCGTCCTCCCAGAGCAGTAACTCGGCATCGGCACGTGTTCCGACTCTGACGGTGGTTTTGGCTGTCATATTATTCGGCATCCTCGGAACCGATCGTAGCAAAGGCCGTTGTTATAAAAGCGTCGCCAGGGTGCGGACCATGCGACGGATGTTTTCGGGAGAAGTCCCGGCGTAGTTAAGGATCAATCCTGGTCGCGCGCGGCGATCAACGAGGTAGTAACGGGATAAGGGGGGAAGGTGAAAGTTGCGTGCGGCGGCTTGCTCGGAGATTTTCACATCGTCCTTCGCTTTGCCGATGTGACCGGCGAGGTGCATACCGGCTTCGGAGGCTTCCACCGACAGGGAGTTTGCGAGTTCGCAAACCACGGCCTCGAGCAAGAGGTCTCGGCGCTCGCGATAAAGCGCCCGCATCTGGCGCAGATGGGAACTGAAATATCCTTCGGCGATAAAGTCCGTCATGACAATTTGCGCGAGCGCCGGTGCGGCCCCGTCAGTCACCGCGCGGGCCGCAATAAAGGCATCGACCAGCTGTGGCGGAACGACGATGTAGGCGATCCGGAGTGATGGGAACATGACCTTGTTGAACGAACCCGCGTAGATGACGCGTCCGCCGGAATCGAGTCCCTGCACCGCCGCCAGCGGTCGCCCATCATAGCGAAATTCGCTGTCGTAATCGTCCTCGAAAATCCAGGCGCTTTCCCGCTGCGCCCACGCGAGCAGAGCCAGCCGTCGCGCAAGGCTCATCGTGACGCCGAGTGGATATTGGTGCGACGGCGTGATGTAAGCGAGCCGCGCCGACGGCGCGAGTTTGATCTGTCGTTCGACATTCAATCCATGTTCATCGACCGGGACCGGAACGATCCGCGCGCCCGCGTTCTGCAAAGCGGCCCGCGCTCCCAGGTAGCCAGGTTCTTCGATCCACGCCGGCTCGTCAGCATCCAGCAGGAGACGGGTCGTTAGGTTCAAGGCTTGTTGCGTGCCTGACAGGATGACGACTTGCTCCGCGTCGCATTGCACGCCGCGCGCGGTGTTCAGGTAATGGGCCACCGCTTCGCGCAGCGGTGGGTAACCTCTTGGATCGCCGTTGCCGAGGAGCGCACGTCCGGCCAGCCGCGCACGCCGCGCAGTCAAACGATTCCAGGTCTGCAACGGAAACGCGTCCAGGCTCGGCATACATGGCGCGAACGCCAGGGTTACCGTGGGATCAGTTTTGGCGGCGGCGGTGATGCGGCGTCCCCGCGTTGAAAGGGAATTGTGATTGCCGGACGCGGGCCGCCGGGAAGCGCGAGCACCATTCACTTTTCCGACGAACTCCGGCATCGCGGCAGCGACAAAGCTGCCCGCGCCGACTCGCCTTTCGATCAAGCCTTCCGCTTCGAGCTGGGCAAACGCGATCTCCGTGGTGTTGCGCGAAACGCGAGCATCGCTCGCCAGCACGCGAGCCGAAGGCAGCCGCACGCCCGGCGCGAGAGCTCCGTCGAGAATAGCGTTTTTGATCCGCTGATAAACCTGCCGATGCAACGGCACGCGCACCGTCCCCGTCACCTGGCGAAACGGCTGAATGATTGCGCCTGAATTATGTTTTGCCATCGGTAAAAGAGTCGCGCTGGAGTGAAATCGTACTAAAGCAACTCGGAAATAGTGGTCTGTTTATATTTCGTTTAATGGCTCTTGTAAAGGGCCATTTCGATTTTTAAAACAATTCATATGACATTGGCCTTTTTAGCGGCGCCGCGCGCCGGCGGTGTGATGATCACTCTTGTAGCCGCGGCCATAGTCATCGCCGGGCCAGCCAAGGCTCAGCGGGCCTCGGAAAACGCGGTGACTGCCGCATCCGACGCCTTCGGCACCAGCATCGGGAATGAAAAGATCGGACTCTATAGCGATGACGAGGTGCGGGGTTTCAGTCCGGTCACCGCCGGGAATCGACGTCTGGACGGCCTGTATTTCGACCTCGGTGGCAACGGGCTCACCTCCCGACTCATAACCGGGTCGGACATCCGCGTCGGCGTCGCCGCGCTCACCTATCCCCTCCCCGCGCCATCCGGCATTGTTGACTATCGGCTGCGCTCGTCAGGCGACGATCTTATCGTGAGCGTCGTGGGAGGTCAGTCAAACTACGGAGGCCATTTTCTTGAACTCGACAGTCAAATTCCGCTTATCAACGGTCGTGCCAGCCTTGCCGCAGGCGCCGGATACAGCGCCGATCAGCACGAAGAGGGTCGCCAAGGCACATCATGGTCGCTCGCCATCCTCCCGAGGGTGCGATTTGCAACCGGTGAGGTGACGGCGTTCTGGAGCGCAGCCGACAACCGCGGCGATACCAGGCCCCTGCTCGTCACCGACGGTCCCACTATTCCACCGGAAATTCATGGCCGTCGCTTCTATGGTCAGGACTGGGCTCAGAACAGCCAGAGGAGCATGACTTACGGCATGCTTGGCCGGATCGAGCTTGGCGGCGATTTCACACTGCGCGCGGGCGTTTTCGAGTCGCGTTCGACCAGATACAGCAGATTTACCGACTTGTTTCTGCACATCGCGCCAGATGGCGGGGCGCAGGAGTTGGTGGTCTCCGAACCCGAGGCGCCTTCGCGCTGGACCTCCGGCGAGCTGCGGTTGAGCTGGGCGAACGATGGCGAGCACTTTCGCCAGGCTATCCACCTATCGGCTCGCGGGCGCGACAAGCGATTGGTGTTCGGCGGCGGCGACGCGGCTGATCTGGGTTCGACATTCATCGGCGAAGCCAACCCCGTCCCCGCGCCCCGCTTTGATTTTGGGGATACGACTGCCAATTTGGTGCGCCAGGCCACGCTGGGCGTCGCCTATGTCGGTCGCTGGGACAACTTCCTGGAATTCAACGTCGGCCTGCAAAAGACCGACTACACCTCGACTGTTCGTCAATCTGACTTAACAACTCAAACGCAGGCCAGCCCATGGCTGTATAACGCGACCGCCGCGATCACTCCCAAGCCGTGGCTCGCTTTGTATGCCGGTTATACCCGAGGCCTCGAGGAAACTGCCCCTGCGCCGGGCGGTGCAGCAAACCGCGGCGAGGCGCAGCCCGCATCGCTGACCCAACAACGCGAGGCAGGCGTGAAGCTGGTTCTCGGCCGTACGCGGATCGTCGCCGATGTTTTTGAAATCGAGCGGCCATATTACAGCACTGATGCGAGCAACATTTACGCAGCGCTGGGAACCGTGCGTAACAGGGGCGCCGAACTCTCGGTCGTCAGTCAGATCGGCGACAGTCTCTCTCTTGTCGGCGGGGTCGTGTTCTTCGACCCGCGCGTGAGTGGCGAGGCCATAACGGCGGGCGATGCGGGAGCAAGACCGGTTGGATCCACCGGTCAACTGGCGAGGCTCGACCTCGAATACCGTTTTCCCCTGGTCAAGGGGCTGTCCTTCGATATGAGCGTCAACCACACGGGCCGCCGCGTTGCCAGCACGCAACCGTATCCCGCTTTGGGAAACCAGCAGCTCGAGGTTCGGGAACAGACCACCCTCGACATCGGTGCCCGCTACCAATTCAGCGTGCGGCAAACGCCCGTCACTGCGCGCATCCTGCTGGCCAATGTTTTGGCGGATCGCGTCTATGAGGTCGCTTCCAGCAACACATTTTTCATCGGCGATACGCGGCGCTTGAGTTTCCAGGTGTCGGCGATTTTTGACAAACCCCGAGTTTACGGCTGGTGCTCAACGGCGGCTGAATGATTGCGCCTGAATCATGTTTGCCATCGCTAAAAAATCTGCCACCGGGGCATCATGCCGACTTGGCTCAAGTAATTGGTCTGTTTTTATTTCGTTTAATGGCTCTTGTAAAGTGCCATTTCCATTTTACAAACAACTCAATATGAATGCTTCACCGTTTACCATCATCCTTCTCGCGCTCTCTCTCGCCCTTGGTCCGGGCCTGATCGCGGCCAGCGAGAGCCAGTCTTCTGCCGACAAGAATTTCCAGGAAGCGCGCGACAAATACGTGCTCGAATTTTTGCGCCGTAATCCAAACATCGGTACACAACTTGGAGCAGAGAATCTCGATCCTTCTTTGGGCGAAATTGACGGCGCGCTGCGCGATCATTCTGCGAGCGCGCTCGCCGCAGAAGACCATTGGCTCACGACTGCTCTCGAATCGCTGGCAGCGATCGCGCCGGAAAATCTGTCGCCCGCCATGCGGATCGATCGCGAGCTGGCTTTGGCGCAGATCCGTTTTCAACTGCGTCTTCATCAAACGCGGCACTATCAGGAACGCGCGCTCGATACTTACACGGACGAACCTTTCAAAGGCGTCGACTTACAACTGCAAGGAATGAGGCCATCGAGCGGAAAAACTCGTGGGACAGAGAAAGAATGGACGCTCGTTAGCCATCGCGTGGCAGAAATCCCGCGCTTTCTGAAAACGGCGCAGGCGCAACTCGAAACCGGCATCAAGAGTGGAAGGACGCCGGATTTCCGCATGCTTGAGCGGCACGGCCTCGCTGCCACGGAAGGTTTCGCGCTCTATTTCGATAAGACGCTGCCGGAGCTGGCCTCAGTTCAAGTGAGCGAAGCCCAAAAAAAGCGAATCCTTCCGCAGCTAAACGACAACTCGAAAAAAGCCGCAGCCGCTTATCGAGAATTCAGAGCTTTTATCGCGGCGACTTTCTTCGATCACGACGCTGCGAGTAACACTTTCAAAATCAAGCCACAGTTCGGCGACGATCGCTTCATGCTTGGTGAAACCGAATACGATTGGGCGCTACAAAATAATTTCAAGGTCTCAAAATCTTCCGTGCAGTTGTATGACGAATCGCTGCCCATCATTGCGGCGACACGGCGTGAGATGATCGCACTTGCTCGCCAGATCGGCGCCAAGCGTAAGTTAACCCTTTCCCAGGCTGACGACGAAGCCGCCGTTCGCGCGGTCCTTGACGAGCTGTCGAAATCGTATCCGAAAAGCGATGCAGAGATGATTGAAAATCATCGAAAGGCGGTGCATCGCCTGGTCGAATACAGCCGCGAGACAGGACTCTTTGTTGTTCCCGCCGACTATAAGGTGAACGTAGTCGAAACCCCGGAGCCTCTTCGTAACTCGATCAGTGGCGCGGCCTTTGTCTGGCCTGCCACTTTCAAAGACAACGGCGTCGGTTCATTTTACGTTCGTCCCACCGGCAATGACCCAAGCCAACTGCGCGAAGAAAACGTCCATGCAGTCGCTGACGTGGCGGCGCACGAAGGTTTTCCTGGCCACGATTTTCACTCCAAGATAACGAAGCAGTATCGCCGCGAAATTTCGCCGGTCAGGTGGCTGACTCCTGGCTCGAACGATGACTCGTCGTCGATGTGGGGCGACGCGATGGCAGGCGAAGGTTGGGCACTCTACGCGGAAGCGCTGATGGCGGAGCCACAGCCACACCATCCCGAAGGATTCTACACATCGGAAGAGCGGCTCTATATGCTCCAGTCGAAACTTCTGCGCGACTTGCGTGTGAGAGTTGATATCGGCATTCATACCGGGAAGCTTAAGTATAACGAAGCGGTTGATTTCATCTCCGCCAGTCTCGATTTCCTGCCGGGTTCGTGCCAAAACGCAGCCGCCGCTGCTGACGAGCGGAAGAAGGTAAGTTGCGCGTCGGCAGGGGCGGCCGTGCTTCGCTATTCGAAATCGCCCACCCAAGCCATCAGCTATCGGCTAGGCAAAGACGAAATTCTCACTTTGCGTCGCGAGTCGAAGGAGCTCCTTGGCGATCGCTTTTCTCTGCAAGCGTTCCACCTCTTGTTTATGAAACAAGGCCTCATCCCGGCGGGCTACTTCAAGGATGAGTTTTTGCGCGAGATCCAAGCCATCGCTCGGCCGTAGCTCAAAGTCATTGGGACACAACTAAAGTATGTTTACCTTGTCGGAGTTATTCATTTACGCGCTAGCCGCCGGCGCGCTCGTGGTCGTGCCCGGTCCAGGCCAAATGCTTGTGCTGGCGCGGACGGCCAGTGATGGCCAGACGCAGGGAATAGCGACCAGCCTTGGACTTGAGCTAGGAACACTTGGTCATACCGTGGCCGCGACCGTCGGGCTTTCGGCTTTACTGGCTACTTCATCGCTGGCGTTCGCGGTAGTTAAATACCTCGGCGCTATCTATCTGGTTTATCTCGGCATCCGCGCTTTCCGGACTCGTCCGACTTCTCGCGTGCCAGATGGTAATACTGTCGCCAATCGCCACTCATTTATCCGGTGCGTAATTCAAGCGATGGCAACTGGCTTATTAAATCCGAAGGTGGCGATTTTCTTTTTGGCGTTCCTACCACAGTTTGTCCATCCCCTACGCGGGCATGTTGCGTTGCAATTCCTTATCCTCGGACTGACTCTCGCATCGATCGGATTCGCCTTTGACTCTGCTCTTGCCATAACCGTCGCTCATCTGGGCCGGTCGTTACTGGAAAAGCCTGCTTTTCTACGCTGGCGGCAACGTGTTGCTGGTGCTGTTCTTGTCGGGCTCGGAACAAAGCTCGCTTTCTCACAACGATGAGTCATCGCGCCAATGTCGGTTGTAGTGAGCGAATCACATGACCAATCCTAAAGCTGCGTGAGTGAGTTCGAGTACATCTCTATTTTGACATCTATCGTGTTTGGCTTGGGCATCACTCATTTACTAGCCGGTGCCGGACGCGCCTTTTTTCGGCAGAGGCAAAATCCAATCGATGAGGTGCACATGACATTTACCGCCAGCACCTTCCTGGTCCTCGTCTTGAACTGGTGGGTGGCTTTCTCGTGGAGAACGAAAACGGACTGGACTTTCGACCTCTTTCTAGTGCTGCTCTGCTGGTCGATCGCGCAATACATGCTCGCGATCTTTCTCTACCCGCCAGACCTGGCGGAGTCGGACAGGTATCGGGAAATTTTTGATCGCAATCGCCTGGGTTATTACGGCGCCTCTATCGTCTATGGAACGCTCGATATCGTGGCAACGGGCATGCGCGGCGCTTTGCTTCACCCTGTCTGGTATCTTCCATTTGCAGGTTCATATCTCGGCCTTTGCGCTCTCGGCATGCTATTGCGACGACGAAGCTATGATCGCTTCTTCGCCTGGTATCTGTTTGTTATACTTTTCGCCTGGTGCTTTTTCGTTAGGCGCATCCTGGTCAATGTCTGAGCGCATAAATATGCCCGTTTGTCCTGACTATTTCGCAGCGACTGGTTCGCCTCGCCCCATTTACACATGGCGAGGAGAATCGGCCGCAGTGATTTGCCACGCGGAGCGAGCGAATACTCTACTTTGGGCGGGACCTGTTTGTAGATTGTTCGCCGGACGATCCCGTCTTTCTCCAATTCGCGCAGTTGCTGGGTGAGCATCTTGCCGCTGGCCTGGGGAATTTGCCGGGCCAGCTCTCCCGACCGCATCGCGCCATCCATCAACGAAAAAAGAATGATCGGCTTCCATTTGCCGCCGATGAATTTGAGCGTCTCGGTCACGGGGCATTCATTTAGTTTCATACGCTCAAGTATTACACGTTTTGGTAAGTATCCCACCAAATAGTGGGTAGTTGCCAGGAAGTCGATACACGCATACGGAAAGACAATGAACGTTCTCATTGTCCATGCCCATCACGAGCCAAAAAGTTTTTCCAGCGCGCTCGCGCGGCACACGGCAGAGACCTTGCGGCGACTCGGCCACTCCGTGGAAATTTCCGATCTTTACGCGGAACATTTTAATCCTGTCTCCGG
>JACDGM010000123.1 GCA_013815325.1 Chthoniobacterales bacterium | reverse complement strand
TCCGCCCCCAGCGCCGATACATCTGCCGGCGCTTTAAAAGCACGGCCGGGTGAATCCCGATACTGGTGTTGTTGAGGATCAGGCGGCCATTGAGGTCGAGCACCGGCGCGCGCACCGTTTCCCCCTCAAGAATGACCTTTGCCGCTTCCTCCGGTTCGAGTGGGATGCCGAGGTTTTTGGCGAAATAGTTAAACGTCCCCAGCGGAATGACCCCGAGCGTTTTTCCGGTTTTCAGCGCCGCCTCCGCGACGCAGCAAATCGTGCCATCGCCGCCGGCCGCGACCAGAACTTCACAATCGCTTGCCGCCTTTTCCTTGGTGACTTTACCTAAATGGTCACCTGTCGCGGTCGTAATGTGAAACGCGCGTCCAGATTCCTGGAAGACTTTCTCGATTGCTGCGCGCGTCTCATCGGATTTCTGTGAACCCGATTTGGCGTTAAGAATAACCTCTATGGTTCCCTGCATCTGGTTGCTTATACGGTCGCGACGTCCAGGTCATTGTCCTCTTCCGCCGAGTATTGATAAGGCGGGCCGGTGACGATCGGCACCTGCTTGAAGTTATGCTTCGGCGGCGGCGAGGTAGTCTGCCATTCCAGGCCAGTCGCGCGCCACGGATTCGGTCCCGCAATCCGGCCGCGTTTCAAAGACCAGATGAAATAAAGAAGTGGCAAAAGATAGCCGATCCCAAGAATCGACGCTCCGGCGGTTGATAACACATTGAACACCTGGAATTCCGGCGGATACGCATGATAACGTCGCGGCATCCCGAGGTAGCCAAGCACAAATTGCGGGAAGAAGGTCAGGTTAAAGCCAATAAAAGTAATAACAGCCGCCATCCTTCCCCAGAACTCAGGGTAGAGGCGCCCGGTGATCTTCGGCCACCAAAAGTGCAGCCCTCCCATGAAGCCCATCACCATCCCCCCAACCATGATGTAGTGAAAGTGCGCCACGATAAAATAGGTATCGGTGACATGCACATCGACGGCGAGAGAGGCCAGAAACAGTCCCGTGAGGCCGCCAATCGTAAACAGACCTATAAAACCAAGGGCGTAAAGCATTGGCGTCTGAAACGTGATCGAGCCTTTGTGCAAGGTCGCCGTCCAGTTAAACACTTTGATCCCGGAAGGAATGGCAACAAGGAAGCTGAGAACTGAAAAGACCATGCCCGCATAAATCGATTGCGAGCTGACGAAAAGGTGATGTCCCCAAACGAGAAAACCGAGAATGGCGATCGCCATGCTCGCACAAGCAACCCAGGCGTAGCCATACAACTGCTTGCGAGAGAAACAGGTAATTAATTCGCTGGTTACTCCCATGCCGGGAAGGATCATGACGTAAACCGCCGGGTGAGAGTAGAACCAGAAAAGATGTTGGAAGAGAATTGGATCACCGCCGAGTTTCGGATCGAAAATCCCGACGCCCCAGATGCGTTCCAATGACATCAGCGCGAGCGTGATCGCCAGGACGGGCGTGGCCAGCACCAGAATCAGGCTGGTAGCGTAGTGCGACCAGATGAAGATGGGCAGGCGGAACCATGTCAGGCCAGGAGCGCGCATCTTATGGATCGTGACGATGAAATTGAGGCCGGTTAGAATCGAACCGAATCCGGCGATGAAAACGCCCGCGGCCATCGAGATGACATGAGAGTTAGCGTATGTCGTGCTGTAAGGGGTGTAGAACGTCCAGCCGGTATCGACTCCGCCGTAAAGAAGTGACCAGAGCGCGAGCGCGCCGCCTATGATGAAAAGATACCAGCTCAAGAGATTGAGCTTTGGAAAGGCAACATCTCGGGCGCCGATCATCAGGGGGATGACGAAGTTACCCAGGACCGCCGGGATGGATGGGATGAGAAAGAACCACACCATCAGAGTCCCGTGAATGGTGAAGAGTTTGTTATAAGTCTCGGATGTCACCAGATCGCCCTGCGGCGTGAGCAGTTCCACCCGCATCATGGCAGCCGCAATGCTCGCAATAGTGAAGAAGATAAGGATGGTGCAGAGATAGAGAATGCCAATCCGTTTGTGATCGGTCGTCAAAAGCCAGGAGCGGACTCCGTGCTCCGCGTTCAGATAGTTGAGCGGCGCCATCTCGCCCGAGGTCCTGATGACTGTGGCGGTGGCAGTTTTCATTGTCCGGCCGGCCCTTGAGCATTGATCGATTTTAAGTACGCGATGATCTTCATGATTTCGGCTTCACTGATATGTCCCGAAAAGCTTGGCATGATGTTTTCGTAGCCCGCTGATATTTGCTTCCCCGGCAACAAAATTGAGTCGCGAAGATATTGATCGTCCGCCGTCACTATTTCGCCAGACGCAAGCGGCACCTGCTTTCCGTAAACGCCTTCGAGCACGGGCGCACGGATTGCCGGGCTGCCTTCATGACAACCGCTGCAGCCGCGCTCGCGGAAAAGCCGGCGTCCTTCGATGGCAATGGATTGGCCGGTCTCACCTGTGCTCAACCACTCTTGATAGTCTTCCGGCCGCATGACCACGACCCGCCCGATCATTGCAGAGTGATTTGTCCCGCAGTATTCCGCGCAGAAAAGATGATACTCTCCCAGCTTCGTCGGATGGAACCACTCAGTGGTGTATCTCCCCGGCACCACATCTTGTTTCACCCGAAATGCGGGAACGAAAAAACTGTGGATCACATCCTGCGAGGTCATCGTTAGGGTGATGTCGCGGCCGAGGGGCACGTGCAGCTCGTTAATTTCTTTTTTACCTTCCTCGTGTTGCAGTTTCCACATCCATTGCTTCGCGACCACCTGCACCTGCAGCGTCTCTTTCGGGGGCCGTTCTATGTGATAATAGAGTATCGCTCCCCAACTGAAGAAGCCCAGACCAACTACCAGCGGAAAGAGCGTCCAGCCGCTCTCGAGCAGGTTTGAACCGGAAGAGGGATTGGAGCGATCTGCGCTCGAGCCGCGACGATAGCGGATGGAGAAAAAAATAATCGGGAGGAAAACTACCGCGATGAAAAATATCATCATCGCCGTCAGGCCGAAATAGAGCCAATCAACCTGCTGCGCGCTGGTCGATGCTTCCACCGGAAAGAGGCGAAACTTGTCCATCTTATCCCGCCTCCGCCGCGGCGCGGCCCTTTCGATCGCGCCGGGAGAGCCAGGCGATCCATCCCGCCAGGAGCAAGACGGTCGCGATGCTTAGACCGCGAAGGAGACCAAGCACGAGCGCCCCATACTTTCCGGTAATCGGATTGTAATGATAGCAAAGTAGGATGAGCTGCGTAATGACCGACCCTCTCTGCCCGTTCGAAGCCGCGATGATCGCGCTGCGCAATTCATTCGGTTCGTAACTCACGCCGAAGAAATAGCGGGAGATTTTACCTTCCGGCGTAAGGACAACAAGCCCACTCGGGTGTGCGTACTCGTGCGATTGCGGATCGTAGGCGAAGCGGAAACCGGCTTGATTCGCGAGCTGGCCGATCGTCTGCTTATCTCCGGTAAGGAAGTGCCAGCCCGCTTCGGCCCCCGCCCGTCCATAGCGTTTGAGATATTCCTTTTTCTTCACTGCGGCCACTTCGGGAGTTTCGTTTGGATCGATGCTCACGTTAATGACATTGAACTCCTTGCCGACTTTGAAAGGCAGCTCCTGTAAGGACTCGATCAAGCCGTCATTGATCAAGGTGCAGAGCATCGGGCAATGGTAGTAACCGAGCACGAGCAGCGTCGGCTTGCTCTTCCAGAGTTGCCCGAGAGAGACGGTACGGTTGGCCGCGTCGTGAAAAGTCAGATCGCTGGAAATCGGCTGACCGATATGCTGGTCATAGCCAATACGGTTAAGTTCGTTAGGGGCGAGCGCAAACGCGGAGGCCGCCAGGATTGCGCAGACGATTGGAAGCAGTGCCATCGCTTTTACTTTCATTACGGCGATCCCTCCGGTGCAGGCGATCCCACGGGCTGCTTGGGCTGGGTGTCCGCAGAAGGTCGAGCTTGCATGAGTTGCAGCCGCGTTTGTCCGGCCCCGACATCGGGAAGCCCGCGCTCCATCAGGAGTTGAATTGCTCGTTCGACCGGAATGCGAACCACGCCCGCCTTGCGATCGATCCAACCATAGGAGCCTAACTCTACTTCATCCCCACGTTTTGACTCTGCGAGATCCGCGCCTGGGTGCACTTCCAGGTGCGGCTGCGGAAAGTGCGCTTCTCCGCGATGCGCAGGCTCCGCCGTGCCTCGATCTCGGGCCACGTCCAGCATCCCCCGCGCCGTGAAAAAGCTAATCGCCACGATGAGCAGCACGAGTGCCCCCACCAAGACGACGCCGGGCACATCGGCGTCCTGGTGCTCATGCCCGCTCTCCGCTTTTTGCTCACCTTGAGGAATCATACGGCTGTCGTCGCGACGGCGAACCGCGGATCGTTCATCGGCACGAGCGGCCGGGTTTCGAGGTTGCGGGCGAAAAAGAAAAGCCAGACGCCGCCGACACCGAAGAAAGCGGCAAAGTCCAGCCAGCTGACATGCAAGCCGTGCGGATAAAAGGTCGGCGTGATCATCCACCAGACATCCACTATGTGAGCTATGAACATCACCCCCGCGATCGCCGCCAAGGCCCGCTCGGTGCGTTTCACCTGACGCGAAAGGAGAAGAAAAAACGGCCCGAAGAAATGAAATAGAACCAGGAACACCAGCACCCAGCGCCAGCCGCCGGCGATGCGGTGGAGATACCAGGAAATTTCGTGCGGCAAATCCCCCGACCAAATGACAAGCAATTGGGAAAAGGCCAGGTAAGCCCAAAGCATGGTGAAGGCGAGGAGCAGGCTGCCGAGATGATGAAAATTCTCTTTCCCGATGATTTCCGAGAGCGAAGTGCGCGGCCCGATCCAGGCGAGAAGGAGGATGACAAAGGCGAGACCACTCAACATCTGGCCCATGCAGACAAGGACCGGAAACATGGTCGAATACCAATCCGCCTCGAGAGACATAACCCAATCCACGAAGACTACCGTGATCGTTAGGGGATAAATCACCAGACCGGGACCGCTCAGCTTCCGCAGCCGTTTCAGCGGCGCAAGATCGAGTGTCTCATCCTGTTCGCGCGACCACTTGTTCATGAGCCAGGCCATCCAGCTCCAAATCCCGAAGACGATTACCGCCCGAATGACAAAGAAAGGCACGCTCAGGTAAGGCTGTTTGTGCCGGAGCACGGGATCCACGGCCACTCGATCCGGCATGGCCCATGGATAGAGATAGTGAATGCCGAAGCAGATCGGGATGAAAAGTAACCCGACAAGTGGAAGCGTCTTCGCCGCCGCTTCGAAAAAGCGGCGCACCGCCCAGCCCCATTTTCCCCCAGTCAGGTAATGGATCATGAGAAACGCCATGCAGCCCAGCCCCACGCCCAGCCAGACGACTTCCGCAACGAGATAGGAAATAAAAAACTGCCGCGGATTAACAAACCAACCGAGCAAGCAAAGCAGCAAGCAAGCGACGCCCACGCCGAGCGCGATGCGGCTGCGCCGTCCCACTAGCGCCTCAAGCTCGCCCTTCATTGTTCTTCCTCCAGTTTCTTTTGTTCGTTAGGGGGAAGGTCCGTCACCCTCGCCTCTCGGCTCAACTGCAGGGCGCGGATGTAAGCGGCAATGGCCCAGCGATCGTTCGGAGCGACCCGCGATGCATAAGGATACATGACACCGTAGCCGTTCGTGATGACGTCGTAGAAATGTCCAAGGGGGGCCTGGCGTAGCCGTTGGTTATGATAAGTTGGCGGCGCCGGAAATCCGCGCTGCACCACTTCGCCATTCCCCTCGCCCGTCAGCCCGTGACAGACCGCGCAATGGATATCGTAGCGTTCCCGCCCGCGTTCGAGCAGCTCCGGCGTCAGGGCCAGCGGCGCGGGCAACTGCGCGACCAGCAAGCCATTCGTTAGGCCGGTATAGTAAGGCTCGTTCTCTCGCGCCTGATGGTATTCGACCGTATGCGCGGGGAGCGGCCGCGCGCTCGTTCCGTTGCGGAAAAAATTGCTCTCCGAGTACGGCTTTGCTTTTGGCTGGTTGTACATGTCCTGCCGGCAGGATACAAGAAAGAAAAGTAAACCACCGAGACACAGGGAACACAGAGCACTGTATCGAATAAACCAAAACCGATCTTCGTGCGCAAGAGACTGGACGCGCGGAAGCGCGTCCCTCCGGAGGGACATGCTTCCGCATGTCCAGTTTCTGGCGCCGCGGTCCCACTGGGTGCCTCTCTTCGCCATCACTTCGCCACCTCCTTCACCGTCAGGGGATCGAGGCTTTCAAGAAACGATCGCGTCCGCGGAGTATCGAATTGCGGGTCAGCCGCTTCGATGCAGAGAAAAAAGCGATCCTGCGAGGCCCGCTCGAACTCAGGCAGGTTAAACATCGGATGATAGGGCTGTGGCAGACCACTTAGGCCTAACGAACAAAAGAAAGCGGTGAGTGAAGCGCCCAGGACCGTAAGCTCGAATGTAATCGGAATAAACGCCGGCCAGCTGTGCAAAGGTCGCCCGCCAATGTTGAGCGGATAGCTGATCACGCTCGCAAACCACTCCATGAAGTAGGCGCTGCAGCCGCCCAGGATTCCCGCAAGCAAAACGAGCAGCGGGATGCGATTCGTCTTGCCTAACGCCTTCCCCAGGCCCTCGATCGGAAACGGCGTGTAGCCATCCATCTTGCGATAGCCGAGCGCGTAGGCTTGCTCCGCAGCGCGCATCAACCCGGCATCCGTCTCAAATTCGGCCGCTAATCCGTGCAGCGAATCGTTAGTCATAATAACACGGCCCATGAAGCCCATAAGACATATAGATAATTCCCAGTCATAACGCATTCGCATTTTGCGGTTCCGCGACCAGCTCGCGCGATTCCGACATCGAGATCATCGGGAAGAAGCGCACGAACAAAAAGAGCAGGGTAAGGAAAAGCCCGACACTCCCAAAAAGGATCGACCAATCCCAGAAGGTCGGATAAAACATGCCCCAGGCCGAGGGCATGAAATCGCGATGCAGACTTGTGACCACGATGACGAATCGCTCCACCCACATCCCGATGTTAATGAACAGAGCTACGATAAAAAGCGTGAGGGGATTGCGCCGGATGCGGGCCGACCAGAGCGCCTGCGGCACAAGAACGTTGCAGAGCATCAACACCCAAAAGACCCAGCCGTAAGGACCAAAGGTGCGATTCATCATCATATATTGCTCGAAAATATCGCCGCTATACCACGACATGAAGGCTTCGATGACGTAGCCGTAGGCGACCATCAAACCGGTCACGAACATGATGTTCGCCATGTTGTTGAGATAGCGTTCGGTGATGAGGCTCTCCAGGTGGTAAACCTTTCGCACCGGAATGATGATATTGAGCACCATCGCGAACCCGGAGTAGATCGCGCCCGCCACGAAGTAAGGGGGGAAAATTGTCGAGTGCCATCCCGGAACGATCACGACCGCAAAATCGAGACTAACGACACTATGCACCGATAGGACCAGTGGTGTCGCGAGACCGGCGAGGAGGAGGTAGGCAATTTGCTGGCGCTGCCAGTGCGCGGCGGAATTGCGCCAGCCGAGCGCGAGGGTGCCGTAGAATTTTTTTTGCCACCTTTTCTTCGCCCGATCCCGCAGGGTAGCGACGTCGGGCACCAAACCGAGGTACCAAAACAAAAGCGAGACGATGAAATAAGTGCCAACGGCGAAAACATCCCATACCAAAGGGCTGCGGAATTGCGGCCAGAGTCCCATCGTATCGGGATAGGGAAAGAGATAATAGAAGAGCCATGGCCGCCCGAGATGGAGCAGCGGCATCAGCCCGGCGCAAGCCACCGCGAAAAGAGTCATGGCTTCGGCGAAGCGATTGATCGCCGTCCGCCAATGCTGAAACATGAGAAGGAGAATGGCCGAGATAAAAGTGCCGGCGTGACCGATCCCGACCCACCAGACGAAGTTTACGATCGCAAAACCCCAGGCGACCGGGATGTTAATGCCCCAAAGGCCAACGCCCCGAATAAGGAGCCAGCTGACGGCGAGGAAAAACAACATTAACAAACCGAACGCGAGCACAAACCCGATCCACCAGGTCGCGGGCTGGCGGTTGCGCAGCACGATGGAGCCGATCGTTTCGTTGACCGATTCGTAGGTCTGCCCGGGGGCGAGAAGGTTCGACGGATATCCGAGCGGCGCCATCCGCGTTCTCTTTTGTTCGTTAGGCGGAATCGTCTCCGTTTTTTCGCGGACGCCCTTCATGTCTTCAGTTGCGGGTTCGGGTTGCGCAGCTTGGCCGAATAGCTGGTCCGGGGGCGCGTGTTGAGCTCAGCGAGCATTCCATAGTCGAGCGGCTGCTGTTTCAACTGCGAGACGCGGCTTTTCAGATCGTGGATGTCGCCAAAAGTAATCGCCTCGGCGGGACACACCTGCGCGCAGGCCGGCGTGATTTCGCCATCGCGAATCTTGCGCCGCTCCAATTCGGCCAGGATCCGCGCCGAGTTGATCCGCTGCAAACAATAGGTGCACTTCTCCATCACGCCGCGCGAGCGCACCGTCACGTCGGGGTTCTTGACCAGCTTCTCACTGGGCGAGAGCGCGCCGTTGTATTCGAGGAAATTGAAACGCCGGACCTTGTAGGGACAATTGTTCGAGCAGTAGCGCGTCCCGACGCAACGGTTATAAACCTGCAGGTTGAGCCCCTCGTCGTCGTGCACCGTCGCCGCGACCGGACAGACCAGCTCGCAGGGCGCGTGCTCGCAGTGCATGCAGGGGACCGGCTGATGATGGAATTCCGGCTCGTTAGGCGAACCGGCATGGTAGGTGTCGACGCGGATCCAGTGCATTTCGCGGCCGGCAATGACCTGCGCTTTGCCGACGACCGG
>JACDGM010000040.1 GCA_013815325.1 Chthoniobacterales bacterium | reverse complement strand
CGGGACGAAAAAGGTGTCGGCGTGCACGCTCGCGATGGGAAGGAGAGCGGCAAAAAATAGAAGCACTGTTTTCATGAGGTCGGAATCTAACAAGCAGGACGCGCGCCTGTAGACGCCTCTCACCGGAGGCGCGGCCAAGCCTGGCAACCCCGCGGCACTCGCGCTTGGCAGAGCGAAGCGGCACATTGTGACACTCCCCGCATCGCGCATATTACCAGCAATGCCCTTTCAGCTCGAATCGAACTACCAGCCGCGCGGCGACCAGGCCCAAGCCATCGCCAAGCTCCTCAAATCGGTGGGGGCCGGCAACCGCCACCAAACGCTCCTCGGCGTCACCGGTTCCGGCAAGACGTTTACCATTGCAAACGTCGTGCGCGAGCTGGAACGCCCGACGCTCATCATCTCGCATAACAAAACTCTCGCTGCCCAACTCTACTCCGAATTCAAGCAGTTCTTCCCGCGCAACGCGGTTGAATATTTCGTGAGCTACTTCGATTACTACCAGCCGGAGGCTTACATCCCACGCTCCGACACTTACATCGAGAAGGACTCATCGATTAATGAAGAGATCGAGCGGCTCCGGCTCTCGGCCACGAGCGCGCTTCTCTCGCGGCGCGACACGATCGTGGTCGCGAGCGTTTCCTGCATCTACGGCGTGACCTCGCCGGAGGACTATCTGCGCATGCTTCTGACTGTGAAACGCGGGCAGCAGATCACGCGAGAGGCGGTGCTCGGCCGGCTCGTCGACATGCTCTATGAGCGCAACGATCTTAATTTCGTTAGGGGAAAATTCCGCGTGCGCGGTGACGTCGTCGAGGTCTATCCCGCGACCGCGGACGAGGAAGCGGTGCGGCTGGAATTTTTCGGCGACGAGATCGACGCCATCACGCGCTTCGATCCTTTGACGGGGCACGCGCAGGAGTCGTTAGGCGTGATGACTTTCTTTCCGGCGAAACAATTCGTCACTCCGGCGGATAAGTTGAATCGCGCGCTAACTTCGATCCGGACCGAACTAGATCAGCGGATCGTCCTCCTCGAATCGCAAGGGAGATTGCTCGAGGCGCAGCGGTTGAAAATGCGCACGGAATACGACCTCGAGATGCTGCAGGAAATGGGCTTCTGCAACGGGATCGAGAATTATTCGCGCCACCTCTCCGGCCGCCCGCCGGGATCGAAGCCGTTCACGCTGCTCGATTTTTTCCCGAAGGATTACCTGCTCGTGATCGACGAATCGCACGCCACCATTCCGCAGATCGGCGGCATGTATGAAGGCGATAAGTCGCGCAAAACCGTGCTCGTCGAATACGGCTTTCGCCTGCCGAGCGCGCTCGACAATCGGCCGCTCAACTTCCCGGAATTCATGCAAGCCGCGAATCAGCTCGTCTATGTGAGCGCGACTCCGGCCGAGTTCGAGATCAAGAACAGCATCGTCGGGAACAGCGGTTATTTCCCGCACAAGCGCGAGCGGATTGGCGAAGAGGAATCGGTCCCATTCATCCTGCCCGGGGTGCCAGCGCCGATCTCGCGAACCGACCAATCGCCTAACGACTTCGACGTTCAGACGCCGGGAACGCCGCTCGTGGTCGAGCAGATCATTCGCCCGACCGGCCTGCTCGACCCAAAGATCACTCTCAAGGAATTGAAGAACCAGATCGACGACACGATCGAGCTTTGCCGCCAGCGGGTGGAGCGGCAGGAGCGGGTCCTCGTCACGACCCTGACGAAACGAACCGCGGAAGACCTGTCCGATTACCTGCGCGATGTAGGTCTGAAAGTGCGTTACCTGCACAGCGACATCGACACGATCGAACGCGTGGAAATCCTGCGCGGCCTGCGCGCGGGTGAGTTCGATGTCCTTGTCGGCATCAACCTCCTCCGCGAAGGGCTCGACCTGCCGGAAGTGTCGTTAGTCTGCATCCTCGACGCGGATAAGGAAGGCTTCCTCCGCAGCCAGACCTCGCTCATCCAGACGGCGGGCCGCGCCGCGCGTCACATCAATGGGGAAGTCGTTCTCTTCGCTGATACAGTTACCCGAAGCATGCAGGCACTCATCTCGATCTCAGATTATCGCCGGATGAAACAGATGGAGTACAACGAGAAGCACGGGATCACCCCGCAGACCGTGCGGCGCGCCGTGCAGGAGAGTCTGCACACCATCCTGCGCGGTCGCGAGATCGCGGCGGGGGTCATCCAGGAAGCCGGTGGCGACTTCAATCTTACCGAGCTATTGCGTGAACTGGAAGACGAGATGCAACAGGCCTCGGCCAATTTGGAATTCGAGCGCGCGGCGTTGTTGCGTGATCAAATCATGGAAGTAAAAAGCGGCACCGGCCTAACGAGGATAGAACCGAAGCGTAAGCCGGTAAAATATTCCCGGAACAACGGCCGGCGCCGCTCGCGGGTCTAACTCCCGAACTTAACTGAACGCGACCGCAGGGAGGACGCCGCCGAGCCAGGGCCATGGGATGCACGATAGTTTGGAGGGTGCGTTGTCCTCAGCGCATTTCCACCCGAGGGATGGCGATGAATTGCCGGGAATCCCTCCCTCGCACGAATGTAGCTTCACAAAGGAGAATGAGTCTGCGTCTTGGCACGTTCTTCCTTCTCCTACTGGCGACCACGGCCTCCGGCCAGCTCGACCAGTTGCAAGGATTGAACGGCTTACAGGACGTGCCCCTCACCGGGCTGAGCCAGCCGGATAACAACCCCCTTGGCGCCGTCGCGCTCGCCTTGCACCCGGAAGACTGGAAGCACGCCGAGGGCGAACATTTCATCTATCACTACGTGCGGAGCTTCGTCGCCACCCGCATCTCAGTAGAGGCGGAATTCAACTTCCGCGTCGTTGCACAGGTCCTGGAGAAAGAAGCGCCGGCGAGCGAACGCAAGTCCCATATCTATATCTTCGATCGGCCGGGCGATTGGCGGGAGTTTCAAAAGGCCGGCGAACTGGAGCCTTGGAGTGGCGGGATTCAATCGGCCGGCAGTCTCTTTCTTCTCAGCGATCCCTCCTACAAATTCTCCGGTAATACCGTTTGCCACGAGATCGCCCACCTCCTGCTTTATCGCTACTATGGGTCACACATACCCTGCTGGCTCAACGAAGGCTTCGCGGAATACGTCTCGAGAAATTCACGCGCCAGCTACCAGCGCGCCCGGGGCTATCTCGCCAAGCCGCACTCATCCTCGCTCGCGCCCGAAGAACTGATTCCTCTCGATCAACTCACGGCGATGATCCGGCCGCCGAATGAGCAGGTCGACATCTTCTACGACGAATCGGAGCGGCTCGTGCGCTTTCTCGCTCAGGCCGATCAAACGCGCTTTCTTGCCCTCCTTCAAGTGATGGCGGGAGGCGAAGAGTTCGAGCACGCGCTGCTGCGCGTTTACGCGGGGACGTTCGCGAGCCGGAGCGATTTCGAGGAAAAGTTCCATAGCTATGCCTCCCGCGACCTTTGATTCGAGAGTCCGGAACCTTACGCTTTACAGACCTGTGAGCGCTCCCGGTCGAAATGTTTCGCGATGAGCTTGCGGACGCTTTCCATATTGCGCATGGACGAAGTCGGCAGTCTTAGCGCTTTCATCTCGGGCGAAGTCCAGACTTTCGATTCACAAGTCCGCAACCGGCAGAGCCAGTAATACTCGCGACCTTTGATCCGAAACTCGTCTTCCTCGGTGCGTACGGCAGCCAGGTTTTTCGCCAGGACCGGCGCGAGTTCCTTCTGGAAGAACCCCACGTGAACAGTGACCCCTTCACGCCCCTCCTCAGCGAAGATCTGCGCCTTCCCGATGGCCACCACTTCCTCAGACGTCCGCACGAAAGTATCTACCGAATAGCCGAGTGACTCGCTGAGGTGTTTCGCGATTTGCGCTTCGAGCTTACCCGGGTCTTTTTCGTTGCTCGAAAACAGGCATTCCCGCTTGCAATGAAGGTCTCTACCTCAGCCAATCCCAACTCCTCGAATAACTCTTTGAGCTGACTCATGGGCAGTCGACGCTTGCCCAGATTCATCCCCCGTAGGAAGGCAACGTAACGCGGCATGGTCGGGATCAGGAGCCCCGGCGACCTAGGCAACGCCAAGCTCTTTCGATTTCATCGGCTTCGTCGCATACTTCATGGTTTTCTCCTCGATTGATGCAGTCGTCTGGAGTGCTGCTACGGTGCCAGGCTTGCGTGTCACTCATCTGCCCGATCCCGCGCGCCCGCAATCGCAGAGATGCAGCCAGGCGAGATGTAGAGGCGGCCGTGTCGGCCGCAGACGCGAGACGTTCGTCCTCTTGGAGTCTTCCTCTTTCAGTTTCCCCAGCGAGCGTTACGGCTCCCCAGCGGGCGGCACGCCCGCCCCACACTATTGATTTGCGTTGCATTCCCCGGCGGCGGCATATTGGCGACCGCGTCATCGCGTTTTTTCTATGGCTCTTAAAACTCCTGAAACCACTTCCAAGATCGGCGGCCCGTTGGTCAAACAGTTTTCCATTTTCATGCCGAACAAGGTGGGCGCGATGCTCGATATCGTGAAGCTGCTCAGCACTCGCAACACCCACGTGGTCGCCCTTACCATCGCGGAGCAGACCGACTCGGCGATCGCCCGCATCGTGGTGAGCGATCCGGAGACGGTGGAGAATATCTTCCATGAGCACGAAGTCGCCTTCAGTGTCTGCGAGATGGTGGTGGTGGAGATGCAGGAAGTGGCGACCGAGCTGGCGAAGTTGCTCGCGGCCCTGCTCATGGCGGAGGTGAACATGCACTTTAGCTATCCGCTCCTGACGCGCCCGCACGGGCTCGCCGCCCTCGCACTCCACGTGGACGATACGGAGTGTGCCTGCTCCGTCCTCCAGGGGGAGGGGTTTAAGATGCTCAGCCAGGCGGATATTTCTCGTTAGGGGAATAGGTCGTATGGGTCCTATACGACGAATGCGACTATTGTGAAAACCCGTTGCCGACACGCGCCCCGGCGGCAATGGTATCGGTCCGATGATCATTCAGGCGCCGGAAGCCTTTCAGTTCGATACGATCGATGACGTGCTCCACGATCTCGCCGCCGGCAAAATGGTGATCGTGACCGACGACGCCGATCGCGAGAACGAAGGCGACCTCATCATGGCCGCGGAGAAGGCGACCCCGCAGGCGATTAATTTCATGACGATGCACGGGCGCGGTTTGATTTGCGCGCCGGTGACGGCGGAACGTGCCGAGCAGCTCGGCCTTCAGCGCATGGTGGCGCAAAATCGCGAGTTGTATCGCACAGATTTCACCGTCTCGGTGGATGCAGCGAAGGGGGTAACGACAGGAATCAGCGCGCACGACCGCGCGGCCACGATCCGCACGATCGCGAACCCGCAATCAACCCCCGACGATCTCGTGCAGCCCGGGCATATCTTCCCGTTGCGGGCCAAGGAAGGCGGAGTACTCCGGCGCGCGGGCCACACGGAAGCGGCGGTCGATCTCTCGCGCATGGCCGGTCTGCAACCCGCGGGTGTCCTTTGTGAAATTCTGCACGACGACGGCACGATGGCGCGCCTGCCGGAGCTGATGGCGTTTAAGAAAAAACATCGGCTGCGTATCTGCACGATCCAGAGTTTGATCGCGCATCGGCGGGTGCGGGAGAAGCTCGTAGTGCGTGAGCAGGTGGTGAAGTTGCCGACCGATTACGGTGAATTCGATTTGCACATGTATCGCTCGACGCTCGACGGGGCGCATCATCTCGCGCTCGTGAAAGGCAAAATCTCGAAGACAAAACCAACGCTCGTGCGCGTGCATAGCGAATGCCTGACGGGTGATGTCTTCGGCTCGCGCCGCTGCGATTGCGGAAATCAATTGCACGCCGCGCTACAACAGATCAGCGAAGCGGGCGGCGTGCTCGTTTACATGCGGCAGGAAGGGCGCGGCATTGGGCTCGCCGCGAAGATTCACGCTTACAAACTCCAGGAGGAAGGGCTCGATACGGTCGAAGCCAACACCCGGCTCGGCTTCGCCAGCGACCTGCGTGATTATGGCATTGGCGCGCAAATTCTGCACGACCTCGGCGTGCGCAAATTCCGTTTTCTCACGAACAACCCGAAGAAGGTCGTGGGGCTCGAAGGTTATGGAATTCAAATGGTCGAACAGGTGCCGATCCGGAGCGCGCCGAATCCGCACAACGCCAAATACCTTGAGACGAAGAAGCTCAAGATGGGACATTTGCTTTAGCCGTCCGGCTGCCTAACGATGTCGAAATTGGCTCCGCCAAGGCCGCGTCCCGTTAGCGTGGAACGCGGGTTCACGCTCGTCGCGAGCCAGTTCAACGCAAGGTATGTGCAAGGGCTGGTGAACCATTGTAGCAACGAGCTGCGCATCCTCGCGCCGACCGCCAACGTGACGCTCTACTCGGTGCCGGGTGCATTTGAAATCCCGATCGTCGTGCGCGAAGTCGCCCTCATGGAAACTGCGGACGCAATCATTGCCCTTGGGGTCATCCTCGAAGGTGAAACGGCGCATGCACGGCACCTCGGGGAGGTCGTGACGAATGCCTTGCAGCATCTCGCCCTCGAGCACGGGGTGCCTGTTATTCACGCGGTGCTGAGTTTGCAAAACGAGGAGCAGGCGCGCGCGCGTTGCCTGGAGGACGAAATCAATCGCGGGACGGAAGCGGCGCGCGCCGCCTTCGCCATCACCAACCTGGTCGCGGAGCTCCGCAAATAGTCATGGGCAAGCGTCACTCGGCACGCCGCTCGGCCCTGCAATACCATTTCTGGCGCGACCTCCACGGCGGCGACAGCCCGGAAACGCTTGCGGAATTCTGGGAGCTTTGTCCGGCGAAAAACAGCGTGCAGCAATTCGCCCAGCCGCTCATCGAAGGGATGCTCCTGCACCTGCCGGAGATCGACGAACGCATTACTCGCTACTGCGAAAATTACGAATTCCGCCGCATCTCGGCGGTCGATCGCAACGTTCTCCGGCTGGGGATTTACGAGATGTTTTACCGCGACGACATCCCGCCCGTGGTCTCGATCAACGAGGCAATCGAGCTGGCGAAAGAATTTGGCGGGCCGGATTCCGGGCGTTTCGTGAATGGTATTCTCGACCGGGTGAAGGACGATCTCTCACGTCCGTTGCGTGCGCCGGTCGGTGAGATGAAGCCCCCAGCCTAACGAAGCTTCGTTGAGCGAATTGTCGCGAGGCGCTCCCGGCGGCTGGGTAGAACCGTGGCAAGGTCGCTCGTCCTTCGCACGGCCCCAGCCTGCAACGGCGCAATACCTGGATCCCAATGATCTGGAAGAACACCAGCGCACTCCGCAGCACGATGCCGCGCCTCCCGTTAGGCCAACTGATTTCGCCGCCGCAGCACTGTAACAGATGAAACTGGACGCGCGGAAGCGCGTCCGCCCAGAGGGACATGCTTCGCATGTCCCATCCCCGATGAAAGCTTCTTGGGACTTCACCTACCGAGACTCATGCACGCCGGCTTCAAGCGAATCGCGCCAGATTCTCGACTCGGGCTTGGACCTCGAAGAGCCGTTCCTTCAGGCGCTCGAGCTCTTAACACGGAGCAGGGACAAGAGTAAAACGATTATGAAAGCACTGGCAGTCTACGTAGGCATCGCAGGACACGAGAAAACCCGAAGTAGAAACCCCCGTTCCAAAAGCTCCGTTGTCGACAGCCCAAGCGCTGATTGAGGTCCGAGACACCGTTTAGGTCGAACGTTCCCGTAAGCAAGCGCGACGTTCCATAGAAGGACAATAGGTGTCATCCTCGCGGGACGTGAGGAAGCGATTTCTAGCTCCACGCGGCGGCGGATATAACAGTTCCGGTGATTTACGTGCGCGGCGCTCGTCTTGGCCTAACGACTCGGGAACTGCTCAGGTCGCAACCGGCTCGGTCTCGTGCAAACGGCCGTAATCGACCGTGAGTCTGCCGTCGTCGGTCTGGCGGTAGATATCGACGAAACGTTCGCCGAAATGAATGTCGCGCCAGGTGTAGTCCCGCTGACTTTGGACGGTGGCTGGAATAACTGTCTCGATGCAAACAACGGAAGCGGCGAGGCGCGCCTGACTCGCGCGCAATGACTCGGCGGTTTCTCCATGGAGCGGGCTCTTCTCGTCGATGATGTGGCGCAGGGTGAGGGCGGTAGGGAAATTGATCAGCCGATCGAACTCGAGTTTGAGCATGTAGAAATGACGGAAGCGGTCATCCTCGAGGATGGCTTCGTCACGCATGAACATGATGCGGAACTCCGCCTCGACCATGCTGTGGTGCCGCAGGTTTGCCACCCGCAGCATGAGACTGGGCCGGCCATTAAATGGCGCGATCACCATCGTCTTGCTGAACTCGATGCGCGCGGTCGGCCGTGAGAACCGAACGAAGATGAGCCCGGTAATGACCGCGAGCCAAAACATTCCCACCATGATCTCGATTGTGACGAGGATGTGACCGTAGACTGTAGCCGGGAACATGTGACCATAGCCAACCGTGGCGAGGGTCTCGACGCTGAAGAAAAATGCCGCCAGGAGTGATCCGGCCGGCAGTCCGTCGATGCAATTGCCACCCATGCTGTAGAGCGCGGCAAAGACCAGGTTAATGAGGAGATAGACGCCCGAGATGAAGGCGACAAAGCGCGGCCAATTCAGGGCCAGGACCCAATGATAAATATCGCGCCACTCCTGTTTTCCGGCATTGATCTTGACGAATTCAAACTGGCCGGCGTGAACGGATACGGCGTTCGATCTCTTCTTCATGGCTCGGCTTCTTTGTATCACACTGCGACGGCGGCGGCAGGCGCGAAACCCGGTTTCTGGAAGAGGGAACGGTTTCGCTCGACAATTTCCGTCCATTGTTGACTAATCGAAGGCATCGATGGCCGACGTAGAGACAGATGCAATCGAGAGTAGAATTATCTTCGTTAGGGGAGACGATTCTTCTTCGGTTCGAGATTTGATTGATGCCGCGCATTTTCGCGGCGAGGTGGAACCGATTTGGCGCGATCTGCTGCGGCTCGTCGCCGCGGAGAAGAAAGCAAACGAGAGCGATCTCGAGATCGATGACGCGGCGATTGACACGGCAGCGGAGCAATTCCGTTACGAGCACGATCTCATCACCGCGGAAGAGACGGAGCGCTGGCTGGATGAACGCGGCCTCACGCTCGGCGATTTCAGCGCCTGGTTTGTCCGGCGCTATTGGGGCGAGACCGGGGATGAGGCTGCCCCAGAGGTGGTCGATTACCTGTTCGCTCCGGTCGCGCTCCGCGCGCTTCTCACGATCGAGTTGATCCTCGGCGGCGAGCTTGATCGAATGGCGGCACGCTCAAGCTGGCGCGTCGCGGCTCGTCAGGCGGAGGGCGGCGACAGGGTCGATCCTTCTCTGCTCGCGGAAGAGGAAGCGCGTTTCCTGGAACGGAGTGGACTGCAAAAGGGGCCGATCGGCGATTGGTTAAGCAGGCTCGGACGCGACGATGCATGGCTGCGCGAACAGATCGCGATGGAAGCGGTTTATCTGCGCGACTCCAGCGCTCTCCTCTCGCGCGAGGCGCGCTCTCGCGAAATTTCCGCGCTCCGTTTGCCGCTCACGCTTTTCGAGGTGGAGACGATTGAATTCGACTCGCTCGATGCCGCGCGCGAGGCGCTGCTCTGTGTGCGACAGGATGGAATGGCGATGGAGGAAGTCGCCGGCGAAGGGCGTTATCCGTACCGCCACGCGGAGATTTTGCTCGAGGATGTGCCGGAGGATTTGCAGCAGAAATTTCTCAGCGTCACGCCGGGCGCCGTGCTCGAGCCGATCACGCGCGGCGAAGGTTTTCATCTTTGCCGGATTCTTGGTAAAGCCGAGCCAAACGTGGATGATCCGACAGTGAAAACGCGGGCGGAGGACCGGATCCTCGATCGCCATTTCGGCGAACTGACAGCCAAACACATTCAATGGAAAAATCTTCTCCCCTAACAAAATGAAAGCGACCGACGACAGCTTGCTCCGGCGCTCCTCGCTCTTCCAGTTTTTGCCGGAGGAGCATTTTGAAAAGCTGCGCGCGCTTCTCCAGGAAGAGCATCACGAGTTTGGCGACATCATCGTTAGGCAAGGCGAGCCGGCCGCTTCGTTTTACGTCCTGCTTTCCGGCCGCGCCCGCGTCGTCAAGGTCGATCAGAACGGCGCCGAAATTGTTCTGGCCAGCTTAAAGCCGGGCGACAGTTTCGGCGAAGCCGCGCTCGCGGAAGGCGGGACGCGCAGCGCGACGGTGCGCTGCAGCACGGGGGTCGAAGCTTTGCGCCTCGACCGCGACGATTTCCTCGAGTTGGCCACTCAAAATCCCGAGCTGAAACAGCATCTCGAAATGACGGCGCGACATCGCGCACTCCACGGTTTTCTTTATCAGTTCAGTAATTTCGGCCGGCTGCCGGTGCCGGCTTTGCGCAGCTTGATTGAGAAGCTGGAACCGATCGAGGTCGAGAAGGGCGGCGCCATTATCAAGCAAGGCGATGCGCCCGGCGCGATGTTCATCCTCGAAAAAGGCCGCGCCCGCGCCTTCACCGCGAACAACGGCTCGCAGCGCAACCTCGCCTTTTATCGCGATGGCGATTTCTTCGGCGAGCTCTCGATCCTCAACGGCTCCCCGCGCGCGGCGACCGTGGAAGCTTTCACCGACTGCCGCCTCCTCGCGCTCGATCCGGAAGCGGTCCGCGATCTCAAACGGCATTACCCGGAATTTGGGAAGTTGATGGAGGAGCGTCTTGCGCAGTACCAGGCGAAAACAGAAGCGCGCGTGCCGCTTGATTTCACAACTGAAATGCTCCCGGCCGAAACCGCGGCGCACAACAAAGTCGGCCTCGATCCCGATGCCGTGAAACGGAGCGACGACGCCGAAGCGCCTTTCGCGGAAGAGGGCGGGCTCTTTCGCAAAAGCAAGAAGCGCATCCGCAAAATCGAAGCGATCGAGCAAATCGACGAGATGGATTGCGGGGCCGCGAGCCTCGGGATGATTTGCCGTCACTTCGGCAGAAAAGTGAGCCTCGCGCGCATTCGTCAGCTTTGTCATACCTCAACAGACGGGACGAGTTTGAAAGCCCTCTGCCGCGCCGCGACCGAGCTCGGCCTCGCGGCGCGCGCGCTCAAGGTATCGCTGCGCAATCTCCCGGTGCTGCCGCTGCCGGCGATTATTCACTGGGAAGGGAACCACTGGATGGTGCTCTACGATGTGCAGCCGGCGTACGTAAAAGTGGCCGATCCGGCGCGCGGCCTGCGCAAGATTCCGCGAAAAGAATTCGAGCAAAACTGGTCGGGTTACGCCGCTCTTTTCGATTACACGACGGCCTTCGCGAATGCTCCGGAAAGCAAGCCCGGCCTCACCTGGATTCTGCCGTTCCTCGCGAAATTCAAAATCATCTTCGGGCAGGTCATGCTGCTCGCGATCGCCATCACGGTGCTCGAGCTGCTCTTCCCGATTTTCACCGAAATGGTGGTCGACAAAGTGATCGTCGAGAAAAATATCGGCCTCCTCAAAATTATTCTTCTCGGGATGGGCGCGGCGCTCTTTTTCGTCCAGGCCGCGTCGCTCGCGCAGGAATATCTGCTCTCCTTCGCGGCCGTTAGGCTGGATACCGCGATTCTCGATTTTCTCAGCCGGCAAATGTTGTCCCTGCCCATGACTTATTTTACGAGCCGGCGCACGGGCGACATTCAACGCCGGCTCGATGGCGCACGCCAGGTCCGGCAGTTCGCGGTGCAGCACGGCATCGGCGCCATTCTTGCGCTCGTGCAATTGGCTGGCGCGCTTGGCCTGATGGCGATGTACAGCCCATCGCTCATGTTCGCGTTCCTCCTCACCACGCCGCTCTATGGCGGGCTGATGTTTTTCTCGCAGAAAGTGCTGCGCCCGCTTTTCGCCGGCGTCGAGGAGAGCCAGGGCAAATACAGCTCGCATCAGATCGACGCGATCAAAGGCATCGAGGCGGTCAAAGCGGCCGCGGCCGAGTCGGTCTTTCGCGACATGATGTTGAACGAGTTCCTCTCCGTCTCGCGCAAACTTTTCCGCAGCAGTTTCATCGTAATGACCTACGACAGCGTGATGCAAAGCATCGGCCTGATCTCGACCGCGATCTTCCTTTGGGTCGGCGCCAACCAGGTGATGTCGGGCGCGCTCAGCATCGGCGGATTCGTCGCCTTTAGCTCGCTCACGGCAATGGCTTACGGCGGCATCATGCGAACGTTAGGAGTGTGGGATAATTTGCAGTTCGCGACCGTTTTGCTGAACCGGTTGAACGATGTTTTCGAGCAGGAACCGGAGCAAGGCCGCGATCGTTCGCGGCTCACGCCGGTGCACAGCCTGGAAGGCCGGATCGAGCTCCGCGGCGTTAGTTTTAAATACGGCGGCCCGGAAGCGCCTAACATTCTTTCCAACATCACGCTCGATATCGCGCCGGGGCGAATGGTCGCCTTCGTCGGTCGGAGCGGTTGCGGGAAAACGACCTTGATCAAGCTCATCGCCGGTCTGCTCGAACCGACTGAAGGAACGATTTTGTTCGATAACGTCGATCTGAAAACGCTCAACTACCGAGACGTTAGGCGACACATCGGGATGGTCCTGCAGGAGAATCACATCTTCAACGAATCGATCGCGCGCAACATCGCCTTCGGCGACTCCGAGCCGGATCTCGATCGTGTCCTCGTCGCCGCACAAGCGGCTGCCGCGCATGATTTCATCATGCGCCTTCCGATGGGCTACGAGACGAAGATCGGTGAGTCCGGTCTCTCTCTTTCTGGCGGCCAGAAGCAGCGCGTCGCGATCGCACGGGCCATCTACAACAACCCGCCGGTCCTTATTTTCGACGAGGCGACGAGCGCGCTCGACACCGAATCGGAGCGCGCCATTCAGGACAATCTGGGCCGTCTTACCGCAGGGCGGACGACGATCGTGATCGCGCACCGCCTCAGCACCATTCGCGAGGCAGACGCGATCGTCGTCCTCGAAAAAGGCTCGGTCGCCGAGGTTGGAAATCACGACCAGTTGATGGCCCAGCGGGGCCTTTATTTTTATCTCAGCAGCCAGCAGCTCGGAATCTAATGCACTGCATCAGAAGAAGTGAAACCGCCGCGCCGGAAACTGGACATGCGGAAGCATGTCCCTCCGGAGGGACGCGCTCCCGCCTCCGCCGTGGACGGGCTACGCCGTGGCGAGTCTGCGCGTCCAGTCTGTTGCGCCCGGACGTTGGTCTCGGTCTTGTCGATTAACTGCCCCTAACTTCTCGCCTAACAATGCCTAACGACGTCATGCAGCGCGACCCGATGGAGAGCGAGTCGGAGATGTTGCCGCAGGATCCGCCGCCCTGGTTCGTCCGCTCGACCGCCTGGCTCCTGATCTTGATGTTCGCGGTCGCGCTGCTCGCCTCGATCCTGGTGAAGCTGCCGGAGACGGTCAGTTGTCCTTTCGTGCTCGTCTCGGCGGCCGGCGCCGATCCGATTCAGTCGCCGCGCCTCGCGGTCGTAAACAAGGTTTGCGTGACGGAAGGGCAGACGGTGGAAAAGGGCGCCCCGCTCTTTCTGCTCCGCTCGGATGAAATTCGCGGCTGGGGAACCGAACAGCGCACCTTGAACGAAGACCTGCACACCCACGAGGAGGGGCTGGCGAAAGCGGATGCGGCCTACGCTTCGCAGCTCGAAATCAAGACCGCGGAAATCGCGCAGGCGCAAAGTGAAGTCAGCTTTCGAGAAAAACACGCAGCCACCAGTCGCGATCTCGTGGCGCGGATGCAGACGCTCACCAAATCCGGCGGCATTTCCCAAGTTGAAGTGCTGCGCTATCAACTCGAAGCGGCCGAATCGGAAAAGGACTTTAGCGTCGCGCAACGCACCTTGCAGCAGGTCAATCTCGAGCTGGCGCAACTTAAGAATGAGCACGCCCGCGTGCACGATGAGAGCGTTTCCGAGACCGAGAAACTGAAGATGCGGTTGAACGCACTGCAAGGCGATCTCGAGAATTCAAAGCTGAACCTGCTCGCCATCCGTGCTCCCTATGCTGGCGTCGTCATTTCGCTCGCGCAGCGCAACGCCGGCAGCGTCGTGCAGAATGGCCAGGAGCTCTGCCAGCTTTCCGCGACCGACACCAAACTGCGGGCGCGTTTGACTTTACCTGAATCGGGACTGCCAAAGCTCGCGAGCGGGCAGACCGTGCGCCTCTTCTTCGACGCTTTTCCTTACCAGCGCTACGGCGTGGTGAATGCAAAACTCGATTGGATCAGCCCGGCGGTAGTCACATCGACGGACGGCCCGCACTTCGTCGCGCTGACCTCGCTCGAGGCCGCAAACAAAACCGGACGCCGGCGCCCGCTCGCGCTGCGCGTTGGCATGACAGGCGAGGCGCGGATCGTCGTCGGCCAGCGCACGATCATGGAATACGCTTTCGAGCCGATCCGCCAACTGCGCGAGAACGTGCGCGATTAATTGCGTCATGCTCCGGCCGCTTTCGAAGCTGAAGGTCGAAGAAATCGCGACTTCCAACCCTGCGATGGCGCGCTGTCTGCGACTCGCGCGCTTGGCCGCGACTTCCGATGTCCCGGTGGTGTTGTTAGGCGAGACCGGCACGGGGAAAACGCTCCTCGCTCACGCGATCCACAATTCCTCTGCCCGCGCCGAGTGCGCCTTCGTCGCCTTTAACGCCTCGGCCATGAGCGACACGCTGATCGAAAGCCAGCTCTTCGGCCATGAGCGCGGAGCATTCACCGGCGCGCAGTCCACCGTCAAAGGAAAATTCGAGCTGGCCAGCCGGGGCACACTATTCCTCGACGAGATCGCCGACATGAGCCCGTTGGCGCAGGTGAAGATTTTGCGCGTGCTCGAGTATGGCGAATTCGAGCGACTCGGGTCGGAGCAAATGTTGACCTGCGACGTGCGCATCATCTGCGCAACCAATTCGTCGCTTCTCGAGCGGGTGCGGCAGGGCAATTTCCGCGAAGATCTTTATCATCGGCTAAACGGTCTTACCCTCCTCATCCCGCCCTTGCGCGATCGCGCCGAGGAACTCCCCGCGCTCATCGCCGCCGAGCTGAAAGCATCGGCCATGAGTGAAGGGAAAAAGATCACCGCGATCCATCCTGCGGCGATGGAAAAACTCCTCGCCTACGCTTGGCCGGGAAATCTCCGCGAGCTGAATCATACTGTCCGCACCATGACTCTCTTCTGCGACGGCAAAGTCATCCTTCCTGAGCACGTCGTCTTCCCTCCCGATTTGCAAGCGAGCGGCCCGCAGGAAGCGGCCGCGCCGACTCTCGCGCCTAACGAAAACGGAAGCACCACGCATAACGATGGTCTTTCCCTCTCCCGCGCTCTCGCGCGGCACGTCAGCTCGGTCTACAACCAAAATGGGCGGAACCAACGGCGGACGGCGCGCATCCTGGGCATCTCTCGTGCGACACTGGCGCGCCATCTGCGCAAGATGGATCAAAAGTGAGCAACGCCTTGTAGCGAAGCTAGTCCACTTGGTGTAGAAATGCGGCCGGGGCGAAACAGCCTTCGAATAAGGAAGGAAAGAAATTTCAAAAGAAATTTCGTATCGATAAGCCGCTTGTTTCCAGCCGAATGAACGGTAGTAGACGCTCTCACGAATTGCCAACGCACGCACAAAAAAATCCTCCGGCACAGAACATGGTTAGAGGAGCGCGAACGTGAGTACGCCGAAGGACAAAAAAAATGCGTCAGCTGGCGAATCTGGGATTCAAAAGCTAAAACGCAGCAAAGAAAAATTGATCAAGCTCGATGATCTGATCCCTAAAGGGAACGTCGCGGGCGGCCGTCAATTGCTCTTCGGCGCGACTGACATCAACCAAACAACAAACAGAAAAAGGAAATAGTTATTATGGCTACTGAAAAGAAAAAAGAAGTGAAAGTGCGTGACCTCAAACCCTCCAAGGACGCCAAAGGCGGCGTAGCTCGTCAAACCAACAGCCAGGGTGGTTCAGCGGCGAACCGGGGCGGCGGCCGCTCGGCCGATTCCAAAGGCGGTAGTAGCGCCAACAGCGGCGGCGGACGCAACCTCCTCTAAGGAGTAATTCGCACAGCCGGTCCGCGGTCCAACCCCGCGCGGCAGTCCACTCCCTGGTTAGGCAAAGTCAAAGAGCCGCTTGCGGTTGTGTCCGTAAGCGGCTCATTTTTTGTATACGCACTCCCAAGGTGCGGCGCGCCACAAGCCGGCGGAGATGACGCGGTTCAAAACCGCGCGGTGGTCGATTGCCGTCCTGGTCGCGGTGTTTGACTGCGGCGAACTTTCCTCTGCGTTATCGGGCGCAAAGAGTGGCCGCGCACAAGAGAAAAGGACGCGAACGTGGGACGTTTTCGCGCGCACGCGGGACGCACGCGCTACCGGCGTGACAAACTCCAAGGCGATTTGGCCTCATTAGCCATTCCAAGCTCGGTCCCCATCTTCGGAGGCGTCGTAGCGTTGGCCTGCCAGGCGGGCACTCACACGACGCGCGGAAGCAATCGACGCGCCGAACTTTCCGCGCAACTATTTCCTGTGCAGCCGCTGAAAAAGGAGCAGGTCGTCGACGTTCTCGAGACAATCGCGACGCTCCTCGAATTGCAGGAAGAGAATCCATTTAAGATTCGCGCCTACACCAATGCCGCCCGCTCAATGGAAACTTGGGGCGGCAACCTGCGCGAATTGGCGGAAGAAAATCGGCTCGAAGAAATACCTGGCGTCGGTAAGGCGATTGCCGGTAAAATCAGCGAACTGATCCTAACCGGGTCGTCAAAATTCTACGACGAACTGCGCGCGCAGTTTCCCGAGCAGATTCTCGAGCTGTTTTCGTTGCCGGGTCTGGGCGCGAAAAAGATCAAGGCGCTCTACGAAAAACTGCAGATCAACTCGATCGCCGATCTCGCGCAAGCGTGCACCGACGGACGAGTGGCAGAGTTGCCCGGGTTTGGCAAAACGACGCAGGAGAAGCTGGCGAAAACCATCGCCGAGCGCGCGAAGCATACCGGCAGTTTTCAGCTTGGTGCGGTCGCGGGAGAGGCAGAGCAGTTGCAGAACGATCTGCGCCAGCATCCCGATGCGCTCCGCGTGAGCGCGGCCGGAAGTTATCGACGCCGGAAGGAAATCGTGCGCGATCTCGATTTCATTGTCGCGACCAAAAAATCGGCTGCGATCACCGAATTTTTCGTAAGGCATCCGCTTGTCGAAAGCGTGATCGCGCGCGGCGCGACCAAAACCAGCGTCCGGCTGCGCTCCGGCATTCAGGCGGATTTGCGCGTCGTTAGCGGCGCCGAATACCCATTCGCGCTCGGCTACTTCACCGGCAGCAAGGAACACAACATCGTCCTGCGCACCCGCGCCTTGCAGCAGGGTTGGACGCTGAACGAATACCGGCTCGCGCCGGCCGAGGTCGCGGCGAGTAAAAAAAAGCCGGCGGCGGAAATCCCGCAGGTCCTGGAAGAGGCCGAGCTATACCGCGCGCTCGGGCTCGATTTTGTGCCGCCGGAGTTGCGTGAAAACTGCGGCGAAATTGAAGCCGCGGCGGAAGGGCGCCTGCCGCGTTTGCTCGAGCCGGATAATTTGCGCGGCACCTTCCATTGCCACACGAAGGCGAGCGATGGCCGCAACTCACTTGAGGAAATGGCCGCTGCCGCCCAGGAGCTTGGGCTGCAATACCTCGGCATCGCGGATCACAGTCGTAGTTCGATCCAGGCCGGCGGCCTCGACAGCACGCGACTCCGTGCGCAGGTCGCGGCGATTCGCAAATTGAACGAAGGGTTTGATGGTTTCCGGCTTTTTGCCGGAGTCGAGTGTGACATTCTGCGCGACGGCTCGCTTGATTTCGACGACGACACGTTAGGCGAACTCGATTACGTCGTGGCATCCATCCATTCAGGTTTTCAATCGTCGGAAGCGGAAATGACGAACCGCATCATCCGCGCGATGAGCAACCCGCACGTCACTTTCCTCGCGCATCCGACCGGCCGGCTTTTGCTGAAGCGCGATGCTTACGCCGTCAACATTCCCGCCATCATCGAGTCGGCGGCGGAAACCGGCACCTGGATCGAGATCAACGCCGCTCCCAAACGGCTCGATCTGGATTGGCGCTGGTGGCCGTTGGCGAAAGAAAAGGGAGTGAAATGCGTCATCAATCCCGACGCGCACGGTGTCGAAAAACTGCAGGAACTCTGGTTCGGCGTCGGCGTAGCGCGCAAAGGCTGGCTCAGTAAAAGCGACGTCGTTAATTGCCTGCCGTTAGGCAAAATCGAGCACGAGCTGCGGAAGAAGCTCGAGCGAGAATGTTAACAGATGCGCGCTGGCCCGTGCTCTGGACCCCAAGGCTCACGGACTACGGCTCCGGGTAGCGCATGCGTCTCGCGTGCTGGCGACGGTGTTCCACTGTCGCGAACTTTCTAGAGCGCCAGCCACGTCCTGACCGCCACGGGATCAGAAAAGTTCGTCGCGCCGTAACAGCGCAACCAGCACGCGAGACGCATGCGCTACCGGAGAGAACCGCGAGACTGATCACACCGTTTCTCGCTGCGGCATGAACATCGTTAGGCACTTGCACGCGCCGCCCGCTTTCAGGAATTCGGTCATCGGCAGCGAATGACAATTATAGCCGCGGTCGCGTAGGGAATTCATGAGTTGCGGCGCCCCTTCCGGCAGCACGACTTCACGCTCCAAGACGACCGCATTACAGGAAAAATGCGCCGCTTCCGCCTCCACGACGTCGATCAGATTCGGCACATGATCGCGAATCGTGCGTTGGCCGTATTCATCGAAGGCCGCTGGAAACCAAACCGCACCGCCATCCGTCAGCGGACAGAAGCAGGTATCAATGTGGTAAAAGCGCGGATCGACCAGCTCGACGGAAATGACGAGACAATTCAGAATTTCGGCGACGGCCCGGTGAGAGTTGACGTCGGTGCGAAATTTGTAGCCGCAAAAAAGCGCGTCGCCCGCAAAGAGCGCGTCACCTTCCCCCTCGAAGAACTGATCCTTGGGCAGCCAAACAATTTCGTAGCCGCGCTCTTCCATCCAGGTCGCGAAGAAGGCAGCTTCGCCCGCACGTTCCTCGTGGCGAAAATTGCTCGGGATGAATTTCTTCCCCACCGTCAACCCGGCGTTCGCAGTGAAGACCATGTCGGGAAGCCGCGGCACGCCGGGGATGAGGTGGACGTCGCAACCGAGGCTCAGCAGCTTCTCGTGCAGCCCGCGCCACTGCGCCTGCACGACGGGAGTATCCGCGCCGCGCGCGCGACTCATCCAGGGATTGATCTCGTATTCGATGCCGTAGTGATCCGGCGCGCAGAGGAGCAATTTTCGCATAAATTCGCCTAACGAGTCTGCGCGATGTAGTCGGTCAACTCGCGCAGGAACGGCTCGATATCGGTCACCAACCCGATAGCTTGAAACGTCCCGCGATCCGCCAGTTTCGTCACCACGCCGGGATTGATGTCGACGCAGATCGTCTTCACGCTCGCCGGCAATAAATTCCCGACCGCGATCGAGTGCAGCATCGTGCCCATCATCACGGCAATGGTGACGCCTTCGAGCTTTGCGCGCATCGCGCGCTGCGCTTCGAGCGCATCGGTGATGACGTCCGGCAGCGGACCGTCGTCGCGAATGGACCCGGCGAGGACGAAATCAATTCCGTTCTTCACGCACGAATACATGATGCCGCTTGTGAGCAGACCGCTCTTGACGGCGGCGCGAATGCCGCCGGCGCTGCGAATGGCGTTGATCGCGCGCATGTGATTTTCGTGGCCCGCCTCGGCCAGCGAACCCTTCTCCAGAAACACGCCCAACGACGTCCCGAAGAGCGCGTTTTCAATGTCGTGCGCTGCGAGCGCGTTCCCAGCGAAGAGCAGGTTGACGTAGCCCCACTCGATAAGTTTCTCAAAATGCTCAGCCGCTCCGGTGTGGACGATGGCGGGCCCGCCTACGACGAGAATTTTGCCGTTCTCCGCTTTGGCCCGTTGAAATTCGCGCGCCATCTCGCGGATCATTACCGTCTTCGGCTTCTCGATCGAAACGTTGCTCGCCATGAACTCGAAAGCGTCGGTCCGCGTCGTCGAACGCTGCAGCGGAAGGACGCGGATTCCCTGATGACCCACGACCACCTCCTGCCCTTTTTTGACGCCGTAAAATTTCGTCGCGGTCGCGGTCCTGGCGGCCCGGTCGATCACGATCGCGCTGTCCATCAGGGCGGGCTGCACTTGCACTTCACCGTTGTCGAACTGCGCGAAAGTCTGCCGATTCGTGGTGACATAAAAGTGCTCCGGAAAAACGCCATCGGCCGGCGCGGCGGCCAGTTGCACGCTTTTCTTTTCCTGCACCTCCGCGCCGTGTTGCCGCAAGCGCAGGATAAGATCATCGAGCTCCTCCGCGGACGGGCCGGTCACTTCGATCCGGGCAAAACTCTGATCGGTGCGGGCCTCACCGATCCGAATTTCGCCGATTTTAAAGCTGCCGCCGTGGGTAATAATCTCGTCGAGCACCTTCGGCAAAATCAAGGAATCAATAATGTGGCCGCGCAGCTCGATGGTTTCGGAAAGCATCCCCGAACTTTAGCCGGAGAAGGCGGCCGCGCCAGTAGCGGTGGTTAAGCGAGGTGATAAATCACGATCGAGAATTGCCACTCGGTAATTCACTTGTCGGTTTAGCGCCGTAGGCTATTAGTGCAGCGCACCTGCCCGATCTCACCATGAAAGAGCCCGAAGCTCAAAAACCTGCCGCAGAGGCTGAAGAGGGTTTCTGGATTTCAGAAAAGCCGGTGGTGAAATCCTATCGCGGCCACAGAAGAGCGGCCGCTGCAACGGCAATGGGCATTGATAAGATATCCGGCCCAGCGAGCGAGGAATCGCTCTACATTCTCGCGCGCGATCCGAAATCCCTATTTGTCTATTGGAACCACGACTGGGCCGAGCGTTGCGTAGGCGATGGATCGAGTCGGCGCAAGCTGCACTTGCGCGTGCTCGGCGAAGATGGGAGGGAGGCCAAAACTACGGAGATCGACCCGGCGCTTGGGTTCGCCTTTGTGGACGTAAGCTCACCGGCCACGCGCTACACTTGCGAGTTGGGTTGTTTCGAAGGCAGCGAATGGAGGATGGTGGTGCATTCCGGCTCGGCAGAAACTCCGGCAGCGGCAATGTCCGACGACCTTGCGGCGGACTTCGCGACCCTGCCGTTTCATCTCAGTTTCCAGCGTTTAATCGACATCTTCCGGGCCAGGCCCATGGCCAGGCAGACGCTCGCGGAATCGGTTTCCAGAATGCAGGCTGAAGCGCGGACGTTGCAAGCGTCGATGTCGGAGGTGGAGTGGTCGAAACTGATCGACACCGCTGCAGCGGTGGGGGATGCGGAGGCCGATTTTTGCTTGGACGGAGTCCGTCCACCGGAACTTGCGGCGCTCTTGCAAACAGTGAAGCGGGATCCTAGGCAATGGATTCCGTCACCGGAAAAACTTGAACGGTGGAAACAGCTCGGGGAACATTTCGCCAGCGGGAGTTGGGGCGGAGCGAGTTCCGGCGGAACCAGCCGACGATAGGCCTCGATGCTTTAAACCGCGAAGCGGTTTGACCCGGGAACCGACGTTCAGTGGAAGCCCATCGAGTGCATGGGGCGGGGCAAATTCGTACTTGCTAATGCAAAGCGGATGCGCTGAATCGTCGCACTAGGATCGTGATTCACATGGCGACTCGTGAAAAGATTCAGTCATTTCAAGTTAGGGCGCGCCCGCTCGCGACGGAATTCGAGCGCGACAGAAAATTTTCAGATCCGCATCGCGCGGCGAGCGAACTCCTGCACGAGGCCGGTCGAAAACCAAAAAAACCAGCAAACGAAAGGAACCTAAATGGACTTCTCGAAAGCCCCAGCGACACACAACGCAATCGCGGCGTCACCCGCGCCGTATTGCACCGACGACTACAATCTCCATGGCCCGCAGGTCGAACCCGGCGCGAGTCATTTTCTCGACTGCCTGGACCTGCGGATGATCACGACGACGCAACTGCAAGCTGCGATCCCGGCTCCTGCAAAGTTCCCGACCGATGGCGATAGACAGAAACGCGAACTGCAGGAACTCATCGAAATGGCGCGGTTGCGCGACGAGCCCGGGATGATTGGCCATGCGCCCTGCCATCTGCCCACGATGGAGGCGCAGCGCGAGCGTATGCCGTTAAGTTTGTTTCTCGGGCTGCGCCCGCAACCGTTCGGCGCGGTAGTCAATACGGCGCGCGGAACGGCGTCGCCGGTGATCGCGTCCGGACGCGAGTTGGCGCGGTACTTTGAGGGCGAAACGCCGGGTCTCTCATTCCAACTCGCACTGGATTTTATCCTTAGTGAGGCACCGGGATTTTCGCCGCCGCGACAGGCCGTGATCTGGGCTGGCTTACACGTGACGATCGCGAGCGCACTGGGAGCAGCCTGGTTTTACAAATGGCGTGGGGGCGCGGGCATCCAGTACCGGCTTCGGCCTTGGGAGTGTTACAACAAACTCGACGTGCTCTTCGACCGCGTCACGAATAGCACGAATTCGGCAGATGGGCCGCGGCGGGGATTCCCGTTTGGCGTCCGCGCAAAGCATCCGCATCGCGGCGAGCAGGAGACGCCCGAAAGACAAGTCATCGACTTGCTCCCGCTGGATCCAACTCCGCCGCACAATCCGCGCTGGACCGGCTATCCCAGCCCGGGCACGCCGCGGCATCCGGCTTACCCCTCCGGCCATAGTACGTATAGCGCATCCGCTGCGCGTTACCTGAGCCGCTTTTTTCCGAAGTGGAAAGAGGAGCTGGAGAGAATGGCGGACAACATCGGCATGGCGCGGCTTTGGGCGGGCGTGCATTGGCGCACCGATCATACATTCGGACGGGAGGTCGGCACGGCGGTTGCCGAGTTGGTGATCGACCAGATGGTTGCTTCAAAGATTTTCACCCGGAATAACGCAGGCGACATTGTGCCGCCGCCGATTCCGACGATGAATCCGAAAGTGGTGCCGGACCCATGCGCGGGCCCGGATCCTGCGTTGGTCTGCAAGCCGTAAGCGTCGTTCTGAAAGCGAGAAACATTGCTCAGATACCCGTCGCCAATGCGCGATGCCGAGCAGCGCACGGCGATAGTGCGCGCCAAGTGTCATCGCTCACCGATCGAGTTTAGGATAGCAGATCGCTCAGCCCCCGAGGTAGGCGCTTTTCACCTTTTCGTTCGCCCGTAACGCTTCGGAGCGATCGTGCAAAATGATTCGGCCGGTCTCGAGCACGTAGCCGTAGTGCGACACTTCGAGCGCGAGGTTGGCGTTCTGTTCCACCAGCAGGACGGTAATCCCTAACGACTTGTTGATTTCGCGAATCTTCTCGAAAATCGTCTTCACTAAAATCGGGGCGATGCCTAACGACGGCTCATCGAGCATGAGGCAGCGCGGCTTGCTCATAAGCGCGCGGCCGATCGCGAGCATCTGTTGTTCGCCGCCGGAAAGCGTTCCCGCGACCTGGCGCGACCGTTCTTGCAGACGAGGGAACATTCCGAAGACATAGTCGAATTCGTTCCGCAACTTCGCTCGATCCTTGCGCAGGTAAGCGCCCATCATGAGATTTTCCTGCACGCTCAAGTTGGCGAAAATCATGCGACCTTCCGGAACGTGCGAGAGGCCGCGCGCGACGATTTTATGCGCCGGTTCTCCGCCAATCTCCTCGCCTTCGTAAAGGATGCTGCCGCGCCCCGGTTTGAGGAGGCCAGAGATGGTTCGCAAAGTCGTCGATTTTCCCGCGCCGTTGGCGCCGATCAACGTGACGATGTCGCCTTGCTCGACCTTCAGCGAAATCTCGTGGAGCGCGACAATCGAGCCATAATTAACGGTGATCTCTCTGAGTTCGAGCATCGTTAGGCTTTAACCGTTTCTTCCCCCAAATAAGCCTCGATCACTTTCGGGTTCTTTTGGATTTCCGCCGGTGTTCCTTCCGCGATCTTTACTCCGTAATCGAGCACCGCGATGCGCTGGCAAATGCCCATCACCACCTTCATGTCGTGCTCCACGAGCAGAACCGCGATGCTGAATTTCTGCTTCACGAACTGGATCAGTTTCATGAGGTCACCTTTTTCGCGCGGATTCATCCCGGCCGCCGGTTCGTCGAGCAAGAGGAGCTTCGGCCGCGTGGCCAATGCCCTAACGATCTCGAGCCGGCGCTGGTCACCGTAGGACAAACTTTTGCAGGATACTTTTCTCGCCTTTTCCAGTTGGAAGATGGCGAGAATTTCCAGGACTTGTTCCTTAATCTCGCGCTCTTCCTTCAGGAACGGCTTCCCCCGCCAAAGCGCGTGCGCGATGCCGTGCCGCAGGCGCATGGTGAAGGCAGCGCGGACGTTGTCGTAAACGCTCAGCGAAGGGAAAAGACGGATGTTTTGGAAGGTACGCGCGATGCCGCGAGCGGCGATCGCGGAAGCTTTCCGGCCGACAATCGAGTTGCCCGCGAGCGTGATCGTGCCCGAGGTCGGCGTGTAAATCCCGGTGATAACGTTGAAGACCGTAGTCTTGCCGGCGCCGTTGGGGCCGATCAATCCCACGAGATCGTTAGGCCCGATTTGCAGCGAGAGCGCGGAGACGGCGGTCAGGCCGCCGAATTGCACCGTGCATTCCCGCAGATCAAGCAGGGTTTCCATCTTCGACCGGAGTCCTTTTCTTCCGCAGCCAGGCGGGTCGGCGCCAAGTGATGCCGCCGAAAAGCCCCTGCGGCCGCGTCAACATCAGAATGATGAGCATGAGCGAATAGATGACCATGCGGTATTCCTGCACCGGCCGCAGGACCTCGGGCAAAATCGTCAGCAGGACCGCTGCAAAAATGACGCCGACGGTGTTGCCCATACCGCCAAGGATCACCATCACGATGATTTCGATTGACTTCATGAACCCAAAGCCTTCGGGAGTGAGGTAGCCGATGAAGTGCGCGTAGAGCCCGCCCGCGATGCCGGCAAAGAAAGATGCGAGGACGAAGGCGACGACTTTGTATTTCGTCGTGTTCACGCCAATCGCTTCGGCCGCGATCTCGTCGTCACGCACGGTAAGAAATCCGCGGCCGTAGGCGGAATTGACCAGATTCACGACGACGTAAACCGTGATGGCCGCGACCGTGTAGGTCCAAAAAATCGTGGTGTAAATTCCGGAGACAGAGAAGCCGCGCGAGCCACCCATCGTCTCGGTGTTCTGGATAATGACCCGGATGATTTCGCCAAAGCCCAGCGTGGCGATGGCGAGGTAATCGCCTTTCAAACGCAGCGAGGGCACACCGACGATGAGGCCGGCTAGCGCGGCGGCGAGACCGCCGATCGTGAGGGCGACGATGAAAAGGCTCGTGGTCGTGGCGTTGTTCACTCCGCCTAACGAGTCAAACCAGCGGGCGCCGCCAAAGCTGGTGACGGCGGCGGCAGAGTAGGCCCCGATGGCCATGAAGCCGGCGTGGCCTAACGAAAATTGGCCGGTATAGCCGTTCACCAGGTTCAGGCTGACCGCCAGGATGATGTTGATTCCGATGTTGATGACAACGATCGAGAAATATGGATTGAGATGGACGAACTGGGAGACGAGCAGGCTGGCGATGATCGCGGCGATGAGCCAGAGCTTGGGATAGGCGGAGCCTTTTTGACGATCGGCTGGTGGCGAAGAAAGACTCATGACTTAGATCAAGGCAGGGTCATTAACCGCGAAGGACTTGTCCTCGCAAGAAGCCCTGTCATCCCAAGGCGAAGCGAGGGACCTCACAAGCGTCGCCGAGCGTGACTTGTGAGATCCCTCACTTTGCTCGGGATGACAACGTGAGGATAGGTTGCTCAACGGATCTCCCTACACCTTCTCCACCGTACCCTTGCCTAACAAGCCTGAGGGTTTGAAAAGAAGAATCGCGATCAGCAGAACAAAGGCGACGGCGTCGCGATAGCTCGGCGGGACGTGAATCCGATCCCCATATCCGACGATCATCGTCTCGGCGACGCCGAGAATAAGTCCGCCGAGCGCCGCCCCGGGAATGTTGCCGATGCCTCCGAGGACCGCGGCGACGAAAGCTTTGATCCCGGGCAGCAATCCCATGAGCGGCGTGATCACGGGATAATTAAGCGACGAAAGAATCCCCGCCGCCGCCGCAAGCGCGGAGCCGAGCCCGAAGGTGAATGAAATTATGACGTTGTTGTTAATCCCCATGAGTGAACAGGCCGTCGGGTTAAAGGAGAGCGCGCGCATCGCCATTCCCATCTTCGTTTTGCGGACCACGAAAGTAAGCCCGATCAGGAGAACAATCGTCACACCAAGAACGATCAGGCCCTTGTTCGTGAAAGTGAGTCCTCCAAAACTAATCAGCCGGTCCGGGATCAGCGCTGGAAACGGTTTCGGGTCGGCGCCGAAGAAAACCTGACCGGAGTATTCTAGAAAAAGCGAGACGCCGATGGCCGTGATGAGGACGGTAAGTCGGGGGCTGTTGCGCAACGGCCGATAAGCCAGCCGCTCGATGACAAGACCCGCGAGCGCGCAAAAGATCATCGCGCCGACGAGCACGACGACAAGGAGCAAGACGGACGATTGCATCCCGAGGCTGTTGATGAGCCAGCGCCCAAGATAATAACCGCTAAACGCACCCACCATATAGACGTCGCCGTGGGCGAAGTTAATAAAGCGGAGCACGCCATAAATCATGGTGTAGCCGAGCGCGATGAGCGCGTAGATCGAGCCTAACGAAAGCCCGTTGATGAGCTGCTGGATGAATTGGCTCAAGCGGGGAAGTTGAGAGTTGAGAGTTGAGAGTTGAGAGATATGAGCGGCGTTCCGCTACGAGGCGAGGTCCGCAGTCCGCTGAGAATCCGGCTCTCCTCTTCGCAGGCAGCGTAGGTCGCCGTGAACTCAACCTCCGATAAAAACCGTTGGCGCTTTGCAATTACCGCCTGGGAGACCAGCTCGAAATTGGAGCCTCCAGCAATCTCCACGAAGCGGGCGAAATCTATCTTTGACGTTCTCGAGCTTCCTTCGGCAACATTCGACGAAACGGAAACAGAAGCGCGACGCATTTGACTCGTTAGGCCAAAACGTTCCGAATCAGGAAAGGATTTCGTCTCCGAGTAAATCAGACCCGCCAAGTCAATCGCTCGCTGCCACGCGACGAGTTTTTCTAAGTTGAACATGCATTTCCTCCGTCTCTCAACTCTCATCTCTCAACCTAGCGGCGGCTTCGCCGCTCACGGCGCGATCGTCTCGACGTAGTGAAATTTCCCGTCCTTGATCGTCAGCACCTTGGCTGATTTCGTGGCGTTGCGCTGCTCGTTGATCGTAATCGTGCCGGTGACGCCTTCGTATTTTTTTGTCGCCGCGATCGCGTCGCGCAGCTTCTGCGGATCGGCGCTGCCGGCGCGTTTCATCGCATCGAGGAGCACGCCCGCGGCGTCATAGCCGAGCGCGGCCATCCCATCAGGGTCTTTCTGGAAATGCGCGCGGTAATCTTTCACAAAGCCTTGCACAATCGGCGAGGTGTCGTCGGTCGAGAAATGATTCGCAAAATAATCGCCGTCGATCGCCGGACCGCCGATCTGGGTGAGCGTCGGTGAATCCCAACCGTCGCCGCCCATGAGCGGGACGGTGATCCCGAGCTCACGCGATTGCCGGGCGATGAGGCCGACTTCGTTGTAATAGCCAGGCACGAAAATCGCCTCCGGATTGGCGCCCTTGATCGAGGTCAGTTGCGCTTTGAAATCCTGATCGCCTGAGCTGTAGCTCTGCTCCGCCACGACCGTGCCGCCATGTTTCGTGAAATAATCTTTGTAGGCCGCGGCTAGCCCGACGCTGTAATCCTGCCGTACATCGGTGAGCACCGCGACCTTCGTCTTATGGAGCGAGTTGAGGCTAAATTTCGCCATGACCTCGCCTTGGAACGGATCGATAAAACAAACCCGGAAAATGTAATCGCCGATCTGCGTCACTTTCAGATTGGTCGAGCCCGGGGAAATCATCGGGATCTTACTTTGCTGCGCAATGGGGCCAGCTTCGAGCGAGCGCGAGGATGCGATTTCGCCCAGGAGCGCCACGACCTGATCGCGCGAGATGAGTTTGCGCGCCGCGGTCGCCGCTTCGCCCGGTTTTGATTGGTCGTCCTCGGTAATAAGCCGGATTTTTTTCCCGAGCACGCCGCCGCTGGCGTTGGCCTTTTCCATGACCAGTGTGACGCCGTTATGGGACGCCGTGCCGAAGCTCGCGGTCAATCCGGTCAAGCAGGCGTATTCACCTACCGGAATGCTGTCGCCGCTGGCGCCGCCTCCGCCTTTGCCGCAGGCGGAGAGGAGAAGAACGGCGCCCAGGGAAAGCGCGCCCAATTGCCTAACGAGTGTAAGAGATCCGGCGATAGAAGAACAAGGTGACATAATCGATTCGCTCCGAATAGCGGCTGGCGGGAGGCGAATCAAGCGTTTTCGCCGGGCGGCGCACGTGCTATTCTCGCGCGTGAAAACCTCCGGCGCCGGCTTTGTTCCTCCTCTCTTCGGCCCGGCGCTGGCCATTCTGCTCGTCGCGGCTTCTGCCCTGGCCGCTCCGCCGGCCCTCGACAATACGCAATTCCAGGCGCTGCCGCTCGAACGCTCGCGCCAGAATCACCTCCTGGTGCGCGCCCACATCAACGGTAAACCCGCGCTCCTCGGCGTCGATAGCGGTGCGCCGGTGAGCGCGATCGCCATCACCCGGCGCAAACACTTCGGGCTCACCGCGCTGCCCGGCTCATCGGATTTGCCGCCGCGCTTGCGGATAAACGGCGGCTTCAACCAAGTCGCGATCGTGCATCGGCTGCAGCTCGGCGCACTCACTCTTGTTGACGAACCGGTGGTCGCGATCGACCTCAGCGGCCCCGCCCGCTCCGCTCAGGAGTTTCACGAGCAGGAGCTCGACGGCATCCTCGGCGCCGACATCCTTTTCCCGACACAGGCGGTGCTCGATTGCGAGAAACAGATTCTCATCATGAAACTCGATCCCGACGCGCCCGGCCCGGTGCCCGGCGTCGATCACCACGGCTGGCGCGGCATCCCCATTCGCGTGACGAAAGGCTGGAACCTCTACGTTGACAGCAAACTCAACGGCAAAGCCGCGCAACTCATGCTCGACACCGGCGCGTTCACGACCTTGATTCATCGGCCCTTCCTGCGCGAAATGCGGCTCCGGCTGCGTGACACACCATACACCTCCGGGGCGGTGAATCTCGACGACCGCGGCTTGCAGCTGGCGACGATACAACGTTTTTCCGTCGGCACTTTTCTCGTAAAGCGCAAGGAAGTGGGAGTAATGGATTTGAGCGGGCTGATTCATGGCGATCTCTTGCACGGGTCGCCACCCGTCGCGGGATTGTTAGGCTCGGAGTTCCTCCGGCGCAATCACGGCATTATCGATTTCGGCACGCGCATCCTTTATTTGAAGCTGTAACACAAGCTATCCTGACTGTTTCGCCAAACCGGGCATTTTTGCCCGCGGTTCATCGTGCAGGCTCGCCCCAGGACGAGTCGATCCGATTCGCGGATGGAACCTGTGTTACGGCACGACGCTGAGCGTGAGATCGTTGCCGTCGCTTCCCCTCCGAAGTCGGCTTCGGTGTTGCCGCCTACAGTCAATGTTGCGCTGTGCTTGAGCGACCACAATTGGCGCGGTGCAGCGAGCTAATCCAGTTATGCGCCGAACGGATGTAGCGCGGGTGTCTTCACCCGCGTGAGAAGCAGTCAGTGCTCACTCATAGCGGCGCGTCGACGCCGAGTCAGAGACTCGCGGCTGCGAGCTCTCTGATTTTATCGGAATTATCTCGCGTGCTGCTTGCGGATTTGTGCCTGAGATTTCCGCAGACGGGTCAACGTTTTCCCAAGTAGTACAAGGCTTCCGGTGAGGCCACCGCTCTCGCGCAGAAGCTGCGCTCGTCGGCCCCACAAAGCGTAGACAGCTGCGAGGTTTGCCCCAATCGAGTTGTGCGCCTAGCATGGCCAATGGCCGAACGTGCGCGCGACTGGTTTCTACAGGCCGAAGCAGATTTGCGCCATGCGCGCAATGCTCGTGACTCACAGGACTACGATTGGTCTGCCTTTGCCTCGCAGCAGGCAGCGGAGAAAGCCATCAAGGCGCTGTTCCAGCGTCTGCACCTGGAAGCTTGGGGCCATGTCTTGAGCAGTCTCCTGGCCCATGTCTTCATTGTCCTGACGCACTCCAGCCGTCCGGTGCGAGACCGTGTCGCCACTTTTCTACCCGATAACTTTCCGGTTCCTCTGGACGTGTTCCCTTTTACCCGAGCGGAAATGGCAGAACTCTCTTCATCCCCATTGCTTGCCGGGGTCAGTAAGAGTGGGTGGCGCTATTCAAGGTCGCGGGATGAGACAGAATTAGCAGGATAAGAAAGCAAGTGGGTAATGAGTTGAAGGTTAAGAGCTGATCGGTGAAAGATAGAACCGTAACTGTTCTTCCCCTATTTCCGGAATCCTGAGCTAGAGTGACGGGTTGCCGTGTCCAGTCTAATCGTTACCTGGATAGGTTCGTGAGCTGCGTCGAGCGTGTCATGCACTTCCAATCCGCGGGGAAGCATCGCCGCAATCCGTTGTAGCTGCGCTGCCCTCAGCGCATCCTCCCCATGCTTACGAATGCTTGAGAGCAATCCGAGGACAGCGGACGCTACAGCCGGCAGGGGCTTACGGGGAGCGCGAAGATATACAGCACGACTGAGAAGCTGAAAATTCGAGTGCGGGGGCAGGTATTCCATGCCACTGGTCCTCCCATGAAACGAATGTTGCTCTGCTGCGGCTTGCTCCTCTGTTCCTTTGGCCTGGCCAGTATGCATGGTCAGGAGGCCGCAAAACCGGAAGCGACGGCAACTCCCGCGCAAACGGTGCAAGCGCCAGGAAACCCAGCGTCAGAAGACTCATCCGCCCCGGCGCAAACACCAAAAGTGGAAGACGCCGTCAAACCGGGTGAAACTAAGCCCATGGATACAAATCAAAAAGAAGTGGCCGTGCTTAAAACAAGCGCCGGCGAAATGGTGGCGGAGTTTTGGCCCGAGGTGGCCCCGAAGACGGTCGAGAATTTCAAGAAACTGGCGCGCGAAGGTTTCTACGACGGCACCGCATTCCACCGCATCATCAAGGGTTTCATGATCCAGGGCGGCGATCCGAACACAAAGGATCTGTCGAATGAAAGCATGTATGGCACCGGCGGACCAGGTTATAAAATTCCCGCTGAATTCAACGAGCGGCCGCACGTCCGCGGGGTTCTCTCGATGGCGCGCTCGGCCGATCCCAACTCCGGTGGCAGCCAGTTTTTCATCTGCCTCGGCACCGCCAGTTCGCTCGACCGGCAATACACCGCTTTCGGCAAATTGATCAAAGGCCTCGACGTGCTCGACAAGATCGGCGACACGCCCGTCGCCCGCAGCGCGAGCGGCGAGACGAGCAAACCGACCTCCCGCGTTGCGCTCGAGAGCGTGAAGATCGTGCCGGCGGATTCGATCAAGGAATAATGCTTAACGAAAGTTCGCGCGTCGCGCTCGTGCAAATGCAGTGCGGCCCCGAGCCCGAGGCCAATCTGGCCAAGGCGGTCGCGCGGGTGCGTGAAGCGGGGCAGCAGGACGCGCAGATCATTTGCCTGCCGGAACTATTCCGGTCGCAATATTTCTGTCAATCGGAAGACCACGCGAACTTCGAGCTGGCCGAGGCGATTCCTGGGCCAACCACGCAGTCGTTAGGCGAAGTCGCGCGCGAGATGGGAGCGGTCGTCATCGCTTCGCTCTTCGAGAAACGCGCTGCCGGCCTTTACCACAACACCGCCGCGATCATCGGTCCGGACGGCAACCTGCTCGGGAAGTACCGCAAGATGCACATCCCCGATGACCCATCTTATTACGAGAAGTTTTACTTCGCCCCGGGCGACCTCGGTTTCCGCAACTGGCCGACGCGCCATGGCAACATCGGCGTCTGCGTTTGCTGGGACCAATGGTATCCGGAGGCCGCCCGCCTAACGACTCTGCGCGGCGCCGAGATTCTCTTTTATCCGACCGCGATCGGTTGGCATCCGTCGGAAAAAGAGAAATACGGCTACGCCCAACATTCCGCCTGGGAAACGATGCAACGAAGCCACGCGATTGCGAACGGCTGCTTCGTCGCAGCGGTTAACCGCGTTGGCCACGAAGCGCCCGCCGGTGGTGATGGGATCGAATTTTGGGGACAAAGTTTCATCGTCGCGCCGAGCGGCGAGATTCTCGCCAAAGCGAGCGTCGATCGCGAAGAAACGATCTTCGCCGACGTGGAGTGGAAACGCGTTAACGAACATAGGACTCACTGGCCCTTCCTCCGCGACCGCCGCATTGATGCCTACGCCGGGATCGAGCAACGGATGCTCGATTAGCCGGGGGTCGAGCCGCTCTTGGAGGTCGGAGTTCCACGACGTATTCCCGGCACGGCGTCGCATGTGGTTCTTCACCTCGTAAGATTGACGAGAAGGCGCTGCTGGCCTTCTTTTCATAGCGTGCCCCAGACTTCAGGTTACGTTGGCCACTGCGGTGACCTTCGGCCTGTCCATTATTTCCGGGCTTGGTAACGATGCGCCGCCTTCCCGGCAGACGCTTGCCGGAGAATATGCAGTTGGAGAGGACGCCAATCTGATCTTTCTGTCTCTTCTCGGACGGGAGATTCATGATGCGTTCGCGTCGTGATTTCGGCTCAAACTGGAGTGAGATGCAGGGAGCGTGGGCGCTCAATTCCTCCGAGGTGGTTCTGCGGAGCAGCAGGCAGGCTCATAATCCCTTCAGCTGGCGTCTCCAGGCGGTTTCCCATGCGGGTGCCTTTGATTGGTTCCCGAAGAACTAACTGATCTCTATCGGGAGATGCCTTTCAACCCAGGAACTCGTTACCGGCGCTTCGCGGGCTTATCAGCGGATGACCGGCAGACTCTCACGCGGACCGATGTACTGAGTCAAAGTTCTCTCGATCAAAGTGCAGGAAGCGCAGTAATCAAGTCGGCTTCCGCTTCCAGAGGGCCGATCGCATCTGCCCAAATCGCCGGCGGCGTTGCGAGATCAAACAGCCAAACGCCAGACGCAAAGAAGTCGCCTGCCAGCTCCGCGAAGGCCCGAGCAACGCTTCGTCCTGGACCCCAGGCCCCTTCCTGAGCCCAGCGTCACCGTCAGGCCCGAGGCCGCACTGTTCATCTATCAACCCGGACCGACCGAGCAGATGGACGTTCGCTCCCTCCTTAGCCCCGGGTTGGCTCGCCTTTCTACCGACACGCGCGGTAAGTCACAGCGGTGACCATCCTCCAGAGCACGGGCCAACCTCGGTTCGATGCGGATGCCGCCGACATTTTCCGCCGCTGGCGCGTGAAACCAGGTCCTACGCGCGAAATCAAAGTGCCCATCACCTCAATTATGGACGGTAAGCGAAAACCCGTCCGCATCCCCCTCACGGCGGGCGGCATAACCAGCGGCTAAGGAGCCACCGGAGGAAATCAACCCATTCTCCCGCTCCGCACTTGGCGAGCAGCGGATGCTTGATTAAGGCTCGCTGCGTCGCCTGTAGATGATTTGCTCCACGAAGCGCGGGGGGGCACGCTCCGTGGTAGGCGCAAGCTTTCCAGTTTTGTTGGCGCATTCGGTCTCGATATCTCGGTGCGCTCTCAAGTTCGTGCGGGTTGCGGCGTCCGCTGGCTCAGCGGGTTTCTCGCATGCTGGGCCAAAATGCGATGGTTGCCAATTCCATCAGAGGGCCAGACTCTCCTGCTTTGCGGAGGGCGCTTCGGCTCTGCTGCCGCTGAATTTTTTAACGAGCTCGTCGAGCTTGGCGATGTAGTAGTCGGTGTTTTCGTCGCGCGCGTCGGGATCGAAGTCTGTGACCAGCTTCGCGTTCTCGTAGGCGGAGACTTTCTTCGTCGTGCCCGTGATGTAGTAGCTGATCTGATCGCCCGGGCGGTAGTTGCGGCCGCTCGTTAGGGCGAGCTCGTAGGCGGCGGCCCGGTTGCGGGCGGAGCCGGCAATTTTCTGCCGATACTTTTCGAGCGAATCCTGGAGCGTGTCCGTTTTCATGAGCATCGCGATCGGCCATTCGCGATTGCGAATCTTTCCTTCGAACTCCTCGCGCAAACCGCTGATCGATTCCGGCTTTTCCTCCATGAGGAGCTTGATCATTTGCTCGAGGAAAACGCGCTGGAACTTTTCGAGTCCGCGGGATTTGAGCGCACCGCCTTTGAGCGTGACTTCACCTTCCTTGTCGAGGAGCGCGTAGTTCTTCGCCTTGTAGCTGAACATGGCTTCGAAATGCTCGTCGAACTCAACTTCGATGCCTTGTGGGAGTTCCTTCGCGAGGCCAGTCCGCAGAGCGTCGATGGTAGACCCTGGATCTTGCTGGTTTCCTTTAGGCGGCAAGCTGGAAGCTTGCGCTACCTTGGGCGGGACGAAGTAGATGCCGTCGGTGTCTACTTCGATAACCTGCGCGCCCTGCGCTTTCAGCCACGCGATCATTTTTTTGAGCAGGTCGCGACCGATCTGGGTGACGCGCGCGGCCGCTTCGAAATCCGCAAAGTTCCCCTGCGCGAAACCGAGATAGCCGTAGAAGCTGTTGATCAGAATTTTGAAAGTGTTTTGCAGCGCGTGGAAGTAGCGCCGCTGCGCCGCGGCCCGCGCATCGCGCATGTCCGACTTCGCCTGCAGCCGGAAGGTGCGCAGGTCGGTGAGGAGGTGGCGAAAAATGTGGAGCTGATCGTTTACTGGGAAGCAATCGAACTGCAGCATGATCGACGGATAAAGCGAGGCGACGTCGCAATGCCAGACGTTGCGCGCGACGCCGGTGAAAAAAATGTCGGTGTAACCGCCTTCGAATGCGCTCACCAGCGGCATTTCCGGGATTCCGTGGCGTTGCCGGAAATACTCGCGCAGGAAGAGGGCGTTGATGCGGGTGGCGTTGCCGCGCACGATTACGTCCTGGTAGTTGTAGGGGAAAATCTGCGCCTGCATGAAGTAGCTCGGGCTCAGGAGATCGGCGACGGCCCGCGTCTCGCGCACCGCGCAAAGGGCGCGCTCGCGATAGCGCTCCGCATCCTCCTGCCAGGCGCGCTGTAATTCCTTGCCGGATAACTGCGAGACCTCGGCTGCGATCGTTAGGCCAAAATGTTGCGCGACATCGCTCCGCTCGAACCCGGAGAGCGTGCGCATCCCGACATCGTAGAATTGCGCGAGGAGGAAAGTGTCCACGAAATGGCGGCCATCGACGGTGAACTTCGGGTAATCGATCGTCTTCTCCGCGATCTGAAGGCGCGACGGCCGCGAACGCAGAAACCCGCCGCTCCGTCCCCAATCGAGTTTCGTCTTCGCTTTGCGGGCGCGGGCGACGAGGAACGGCAGGTCGAACTTGAAGAGGTTGTGCCCCTCGATCACGTCCGGGTCGCGCTCCTTAATCAGGCTCGTTAGGCGCTTGATCACCGCGTGCTCGGACTCGGCGATATTCGTTGCATCGACCACAATGAGCTCCTCCCAACCGGTGCTGTCGGAAACGGCAATGCTGGTAAGATGATCATCAGCGGAAGCGTCGAGATCGCCGCCGGCAAAGGAGAGCACCTCGACCTGCATCCGCTTCAATTCTTCAAACGGCAGTTGCTTGAAGAGCGTACGCCCGCTGTGGGTGAGGTAGTGCTGCACCGGATCACTTAAGGCGAAAAAATTGCGGCCGGCTTTCTTCAGCCCATTGCGCAGCGCGATCAGCTCCTTCCAACTGCCGGTTGTGACCAGCCAATTATACTTCGAGTCGCCGGCCAGTTTTTCGGCGTTCGTTAGGCCAAGATCGGCCACGTCGCCATCCGCCCAGAGAAACGGATGGATCGCTGCAATGTCGCAATCTGTCGAGCCATCCTTTTCGCGTCGATAGACGCGCACCGTGCCGGTGTCACCCATCTCGATCGCCACGATACGCGGCGTCGGATCGGCGCCGAAGAGCAGTTGATTATCCTCAAAAGCCATCGCCGGAACGATGGCACAGCTTCGTTGTCATTCCGAGCGGCCCAGGCGCGATGTAGCGCCGGTGTCTCACCCATCGTCAGTGGAATGAAACGAGGCCGGGCTTGCCTGGCGCGCGCTCATGGCTGCGGAAAATTTTCGTCACGGCTCTGCGCGCTTCGGCCTCAGGCAGTTGCTCCACTATGGCCGCCAGTTGAACGCGATTGGTCCAGGTGATCGCGTCTTTGCCATCGTCCTCGTCGGCCTGCTTGCGATAGATATTCTTCGCGCCGGCAGAGGGATTTCTTCATCGGGCCGGGCGGGGACCAATAATCGCATGCGAGCGGCTGGCGAAAATCGTTAGGGAACTACGCGATTCTAGGCGCCTCGTTGACAGGCGGGGAAGACGTCATCCTCGCAACGCACAGGCGCGTTTCTGTAGAGCGCCGTAACGGATGCGAAGCAACGGCCGGACTTTCTAACGTCGCATCAACGGAGCGGCCGCGCGACGAGAATGCCCGTGTCAGACCCATAGTGCGCGAGGTAACTCGAGAGCCGCGCGTCGACCACGACCTTGCCATAGTTATGCGGCGAGGAGGCGTGCATGAAATGCAAAACGCCGTCGTTCGTCCGGTAGGCGAGGCCGACATGAGAGGTGGAATAAAGACCCGGCCGATCGCGCGAAACGATGCCGATAATGTCGCCGCTTTTCAGCTCCGATTCGATTCCGGCAACGCGGTTTTTGGGGATTTGGTAGAGCGGCCGGCTGCTTACGTTCGTTTCCATCCGGCCAAGCGGAGCGAGCAGCGACGGGTCGGCTTTAAGATAGCGATAATGCCGCCAGCCTAACGTCATCTCCCGCGCCGCATGATTCACGCGCACGCCGCCGAGTTTGCGCGTGAGATCATCGACCAGCCGGCGCCGATCGTTATCCGCCAGCCAGTCTTCCAAATAATGCAGCCGCGAAAGATACTCGCCGGTGCAGACGCCGCCGCGGTATCGATCAAGCTCGACGTAATGGAGAAGCGTGGCCGGCGTCCAGGCCACCTCCAGTTCGTTGAGCATGCGCGCGAATCCAAGCGAGACCTCGAAAAACGTCCAGCAATCCAAGCCGTTGAAATTCACCGAGGCGGCCTCGACCCGGTCATCGATTTCTAGTGTGAAAGATTTGTAGCGCGTCCCGAGAAGCGCGTGCCCAACCGCGGCGGTGCGCTCGCCGATGGGAAGCGCCCGCCAATTATTCGCCTTCGCCTGCTCGACCAGCCGATCAAAGGTCCCGCGACCGCGGAAGACCGTATCGAAAGGCAGGCTTGCTGCATTCGTTAGGCAAAACGGCGCGGCGAAGAAAAGGAAAAGGCTGAAGAAAATCCTGCGAGCGCGCATGCCGGGAAACCTTTCGAAAGAAAGCCGCGGGGCGCAAGGCGCGCGGCCGCTATTTCGCCGCGGCGGGGGCCGGGACGAGCAGGATTGGGCGCCGACACGCTTTGAGAATGCCTTCAGTAACACTCCCAACAAGCAGGTTGTAGACCGAGCCATGACCATGCGATCCCATGACAATGAGGTTGGCGGAAATGTCGCCGGCTGTTTTCAGAATTTCCTCCACCACGGTTCCGTCACACTCATGCGCGGACGCTCGGATTCCCTGCCGCGTTAGGTCCTGCGCGAGCGCCTCGAGTGGGCTCTTTTGCTTTTCGTTAGGCACTTGCTCGGAGACAAAGCCGGGCGGGACCATCGAGATTCCGCCGGCCATGCCCATTTCCGGCATACCTATTCCTGGATAGCCGATGGTCGCCGCCGGAAAAACCGGCACCGCCGCGATCTCGCGCACGTGCAAGAGATGCAGCTCGGCGTCGAAGGCGCGCGCCATCTGGCAGGCCAGCGCGAGCACCCCCTCCATCGCGGGAGAAAAATCGACCGGGACAAGGATTCGTTTCATTGACCGGAAGGCCGATTCAGTCGGCAAAAACGTCCGTCAGAGCGATCGTTAGGCCGGGGAAGAGCGGCGATTGAAACTTTTCGCCAGCGCGGAGCGACTGAAGCGGCTGCTCGGGATTCTCGCGCAGCCGGTAGATTTCGATGCGCTGTTTAACAGGTTGAACGAGCCAAAGTTCTTCCACCCCGCTGCGCGCAAAAACCTTTCGCTTCAGTACGCGGTCTCGCTTTTCCGCGCCTAACGACAGGATCTCGATCGCGAGGTCGGGCGCGCCCGAGGCGCCGGCCTTCGTAAGGGCGGAAGCGCGAGCGTTAGAGAAGAAAATAATGTCGGGCTGCAGAACGTTGTGCTCGTCGAAGATGACGTCAAAGGGCGCGAAGAAGAGTTTACCGATCCGCTTCTTCTCAACATAATTGCCGAGAATGAGCGTTAGATTGAAAGCGATTCTCTGGTGAAAAAGATTTGGGGCGGGCGCCATGAGCAGTTCTCCTTCGATCAGTTCGTAGCGCGGACCGTCGTCCGGCAACTGCATGTAGTCGGCGATCGTGCTTCGGGCAGCTTCAGCCGTTTGCATACTCGGAGAATGAGGGCGCGCGTTGCCGCGGTCAAGCGGCTGACAAACCAAACGGCCGCCGTTAATCTAGCGCGTGGACGACCTCTTTAACGGAGCGGAGACGGAAGCGCCCGCCGACGCCGCAGCGCCCCTCGCCAGCCGGATGCGGCCGCGCTCGCTCGAGGAGTTCGTTGGGCAAAAGCACATTCTCGCGCGGGGCAAACTCCTCCGGCGCGCGATCGAGGCCGACCGCCTGCCTTCCGTAATTCTTTCGGGACCACCGGGGACGGGCAAGACGACGCTGGCGCAAATCATCGCGGCCATGACGGAATCGAAGTTCGAAAAACTAAGCGGCGTAGAAAGCAACGTTGCAGAAATGCGCAAGGTTGTGGCGGCGGCTGCGAATCGCCGGCGCACCTCGGGTCAAAGGACGATCTTGTTCGTGGACGAGATTCACCATTTTAACAAAGGGCAGCAGGACATTCTCCTCCCCGATGTCGAGAGCGGCAATCTGCGCCTGATTGGAGCGACGACTTACAATCCCTTCTTCTATGTCAACAGCGCCCTCGTTTCGCGCTCGCAGGTCTTTCAGTTGGAGTCGTTAGGGGTGGACGAACTCGAAGGGCTGATTGATCGCGCCCTCGCCGATGAAGAACGCGGGCTCGGGAAATATCGGGTGAAGATTGATGCGGAGGCGAAACGACACCTCGCGAAGCTGAGCGATGGCGACGCGCGCAAATGTTTGAACGCTCTCGAGATCGGCGTCCTAACGACACCGGCTAACGATAAGACAACGATCCATTTCACCCTTCAGGTGGCGGAGGAAAGCATCCAGACAAAAGCCGTCGTTTACGATCGCGCGGGCGACGCGCATTACGACACGATCAGCGCTTTCATCAAGAGCATGCGCGCCTCAGACGAGAAAGGCGCGATCTACTGGCTCGCGAAAATGCTTCATGCCGGTGAGGATTTTCGCTTCATCGCGCGGCGGATTGTTATTTTCGCGAGCGAAGACATCGGCCTGGCGGATGCGGAAGCATTGCCGCTGGCGATCGCGACGCAGCACGCGGTCGAGTTTCTCGGGACGCCGGAAGCGCGCATCCCACTCGCCCATGCGGT
>JACDGM010000122.1 GCA_013815325.1 Chthoniobacterales bacterium | reverse complement strand
ACTCCCAGCGGCGTTGTGAGTACTTTCGCAGGCTTGGCCGGGGCGGTTGGCAGTACGAATGGTGTTGGCAATGTCGCGAGGTTTAATCGTCCCAGAGGTGTCGCGGTAGACAGTTCCTCTAATGTGTATGTGGCGGATACCGGTAACAGTATTGTTCGCGGCATTACACCCGGCAGGTCGGTGACTACCATAGCTGGTTCGCCCGGCGTCACCGGGAGCGCAGATGGCTCCCTGTTTGCGGCACGGTTTTTCGGGGCTATCGGCATTACAGTCAGCAAGTCGGGGGATATTTATTTAGCCGATACAGTGAACGATACCGTTCGGAGGATTACTTCGACGGGCGTTGTGAGCACGCTGGCTGGCCTGCCGGTAGTCGCGGGCAGCGCTAACGGCACCGGTTCCGCAGCGCGGTTCGCCTCACCGCAGGGTGTGGTCTTGAATAGTGCGGGTAAGCTTTTCGTGGCCGACACGGGTAATAACACGATCCGGCTCGCAGTGCCGGTAGCACCCACACCCACACCGAGACCGTCCCCGTCTCCGTCAGTATCCCCCAAGCCATCTCCTACCCCTCCGCCAGGTCCGGGGCCTTCTCAGCCTCTCAATATTTCGACTCGAGTAAATGTCGGTATCAACCAGAACGTGCTCATCGGTGGCTTCATCATCACTGGTAATGTCCCCAAGAAAGTCCTTCTCCGGGCGATTGGCCCCTCACTTTCGGACGCGAATCCGCCTGTGCCGGGCGCACTGGCTGATCCGGTACTGGAGTTACATATGCCCGACGGTACAGTATTGACCAACGATAACTGGAAGGACTCGCAGAAAGCTGCAATCGAATTGACCGGCGCTGCTCCAAAAAACGACAAAGAGTCAGCGATGATCAGGGTCCTCGCGCCACTTGATCCAGCGGTGGCTGGCAGTGGCGCCTACACTGTGGTCGTGAGCGGGAAGAACGGTGGGACCGGGGTTGGTTTGGTGGAAGTGTATGACCTGGCCCAGGCGGCCGATTCAAGACTGGCTAACATCTCAACCCGTGGCTCTGTCGGCACAGACGCCAATGTGATGATTGGCGGTTTTATTTTGGGTGGAGGCACCGCTGATGCGCAAGTGGTGGTTCGAGCGCTCGGACCATCTCTGGCCCAGTCGGGTATTTCCGGTGTGTTGGCTGACCCGACCCTTGAGCTGCGGGATGCTTATGGCGTTTTGGTGGCGTCTAATAACAACTGGAAATCCGTGCCCCAACAACGGTCCGCTATCGTAGAGGCAGGTCTTGCGCCGAAGAACGACTTAGAATCTGCCCTCGTGGAGTCTCTGCCGTCGGGAAACTATACGGCAATCGTTGCCGGTAAAGACGGCACCACAGGCGTCGCACTGGTCGAAATCTACGCTTTGCAGTAGCAGGCCAGGTCCCGTGATCACTGAGTCATCCGCTAGAGGACAGAGCGACTACTTGGTCGCGCGCTGGTCACTTAGCCTCGCGACAGCGATCTGACGTAGTCAACGAAGAGCAGCCTCCAGTCGAAGGCAGCGGATTTTCCACCCTGCCTGTCTTCAAAAGCTAAAATTTAAGCCCAAAGAATACCGGTTGCGGGAATATTGCAGAGCTTGGCCGAATAAATTTTGTTGGGCTTGGCCTGATGTATTGACTTCGGTATGCTGGAATCCGATATCAAAGTCAATGTGTCGGCTTATCTGATAGCGAAGGCTGAGCAGAAATTCGTATGCATCGGTGGAAAGCGCAGGTGTAGGCGGAATCACGGTGTCTCCTGTTACGGGGGTTACAGATTGGTTGTCGTCATGGTGATAATTTAGACCAATGGAGGAACTGATCTTGCTCGTGAAGGAATAGTGGAACAGTAACCCGGTTCGAAAAGTTGTTCGACCTAGAGTGGATCCACTTACAGATGACTGGAGCCCAGCGGCCGCCTCTTCGACTGAGTAACGAGTTGTCAGGCTAAGGGAAGAGTCCCGGCCAAGAGCGTAATCGAGCGATCCTTCAAAATCAGGATTTACCTGATATTCGGCCTGTTCAATAGAGCGGAAGCTTGCTCCCGCGCGCAGCTGGGCTTTCAGTCGTGAACTAAAGGACTGTTCCGCCCCGGCTAGAGCAAAGTGCGTGATCGAATCTCGAGGAAAGCTATCATAGTTGACAACCAGAAAACGGTAATCCCCGACCAAGGCTGTCCTACGAAAAAGATCAAAGCGAAATTCTTCCGCGAAGGTATGTTCTTCACGATCCGTTAAAGCTGCAATAAAGCTGTCCTCAAATCGAATTATCCTCAATGAGTAACTGTTGACAGTGGAAAATCGGCGTGACCACTGATAGGCGGCTGAAACTCCATCGTTCATTGTGAAATAATTCCCAGCCCGCCCAGTCGTACCGACGTCAGAAGCAAAATCGGGCTCCGCCCGGTAAGCCGGATCTATGTTCAGTTTCAGGGTGAGTCGTCGCGACGCGAGGTAAGTAAGCGAGAGATCCAGAAACGCGTTGATGTCCGTCTTCAAACCGAAGCGTTCAACTAGCCCTGCGCCCGAAAGGATATGAAGGTCCATCGGCCCCCGCGTGCGATCATAAGCCAAGGTGAGTTGCTCGTCAGTGAAGAGCGAGCCGGAGCTGTTTGCGGTGGTGCGCGAATTACTGTCGTAGCCGGCATGGACACCAAACGTGATTAGCACTGGAAGCGAGGAGTGCCGTTTGGTCTTTTCGCTGTCCGTCGTCGCCGAGATTCCGCCAGAGCCCGCCCCGCCGCCCGAGGAGGAGCCGCCCTCACCCCCGACTCCTCCGCTCGAAAGACGCTCGTTCTGAGTGAAGACTTCCACTACCGGCTCCGCCCCCCAAACGCGTGGAGCATTAAGCCACATGAAACAGGCAAGAGTCATCCATGCCCCAATTAGAGGCGATGCATGATCTCGATTTAGGCCGGCGAGCCGTCGCCACGCACACGGACGCTCAGGAAGGGGACAACTCTTCGATCCACTCCGCCAGCCTCGGGCAGCATTCCTTGCGCGACGTCGAACCGTCGAGGCGAAACGTGTGGTGTATTGCAAAATCTGGAGCATTCCTTCGCCGAATAGCTGAGCGATAGTTTCGACCTCGTTTCGTTATAGCACAGACACTTGAAACAGATAGCAATTTTGCAGGGGCTGGACGAAGCCTCATCTCGCTTTTTGCGAGATAGTACGGGTCTGGATTCGCGAGAGGCTGAGTTTCACAACATTCGCGTGTGCGACAAGATTCTCACAAATACGAGGGTCCCACCAGCAACACCTTTGGCGTCGAAATCTCTATTTCCAGCGATCGGTTCAGAAACTCTAGTAGCACCCGAATTCTTTCTTTCGCCGGTAAAACCTGAGTCACAAGTGCTTCGAGGCCTTCAAAGGGCCCTTCGGCAATGCGCACCGCCTGCCCAATTTTTATTTCCGGGTCGATTGTGACAATCTCGTCTTCGCCGGCATGCCGCCGAAGCGCCGCAACCGTGCCGCAATCGACCGTGGCGACGTTATCGCCAAGTTGAACGATGCGCTGGACACCCGGCGAGTGCCCAACCCTCCGGTTCATCTCCACGTAGACAAATTCCGCGAACAGGTATCCAGGAAACATCGCTTCGACAAACCAAACTCGGCCTCTCCGCGTCATTTTCCGAAAGCGCAGTCGAGGACAAAAACAAGAAATCCCGAGCGTCCTGCGTAGACCGTTGGCCGCCAAGTTCTCGCGTTTAGGCTGCGCCTTCAGGCAAAACCAAAGAGGCGTGTCAACCAAAGCAAGCTGATCGGGTGTGTGTGTGATGGGATATGCTCTTGAGCTAAACGAATTTCGACAATCGCCCACCGCTGGCGCCTTGTCGCCGTTAGATTCAGCACAATTGCCGGGCAAGGTCGCTGGATTCAGAATCTCGCCCCAGCCGCGGTATAAATCTTGCTCAAAAGCAAACATGATTCTCGCCTTAACTCTGCTGGGATTATCCTTCGCCTCAACTGGGCTGATCGTTTTTGAACTACAGAATGCCCCGGAGGGTTTCGAGGATCAGAGTGGTTTCCATTTGGTTCGCAAAGATCCGACGCGACGCGAAACCGCCGCCCTCAAGGGGATCGGGACGTCCCCCGCCGGAAAACCCGTCGCGAAGAATCAATTGCGCTCGCTAACATCCCCCGCATAATCCGTCCGTCCGCAGCGCGCTGGGTTTCGTCACGACCTGCGGACAAAACCGCGCGGTTGATGTAGAGGGTGTGCAACTCGTCGATCCGTGGACGCGCACGAGCCATCATAAGCTTCGAGACCGAGATGACGCGCGACCATTCCAGCCCAGATTAACTTCCCGCGCCGTTGCCTAAGGCCCAATCGGCGGGAATCGATTCTCCGTCTCCCCAGGATCGATCCCCTGGCCCAGGCGGCTGTGATTGACGCTGTAGAAGAAGTAAATCAGCAGACCGATCGCGAGCCAGATAAAAAACCGGATCCAAGTTTCGATCGGGAGGCTGAGCATAAGGGCACCGCAAAAAAATACGCCGAGAAGCGGAAACACCGGCACGAACGGGACCCGGAACGGCCGCGGCCGGTTTGGATCTTTCCGGCGCAGGACGATGACGCCGGAGCAGACCAGGGCGAAGGCGAATAGTGTTCCTATGTTCGTTAGGTCGGCTAACGACCCGATGTCCGTCAGCATCGCGACGCCGCCCACGGCGAGGCCTGTCCAGATGGTGGTGATGTAAGGTGTCCGGTAGCGCGGGTGAATCCGGGCAAAATACCGGGGCAGCAACCCGTCACGGGCCATCGCCATGAAAATGCGCGGCTGGCCGAGCTGAAAGACGAGCAACACGGACGTGAGCCCGGCGAGCGCTCCTGCGCTGATGAGCGCTTGCGCCCAAGGCTTCGCCGCGAAGGCCGTTGCGACTGCGGCCGAATCACCGAGATAGGCCGTGTATTTTTTCATCCCGGTGAGAATCAACGACATCAAGACGTAGAGGATCGTGCAGATGATCAGACTCGCGATCATCCCGATGGGTAAATCGCGTTTTGGGTTTTTCGTTTCCTCGGCCGTGGTCGAGACGGCATCGAAGCCGATGAAGGCGAAAAAAACAATCGCGGCGCCGCTCATCACGCCGCCAAATCCGCTCGGCATGAACGGGTGCCAGTTGGTCGGGTTGACCATAAAAGAGCCAAAGGCAATCACGAAAACCACCACTGCGAGCTTGATCATGACGATCGTCGTGTTGGCAGTCGCGCTCTCGCGAATGCCGTAGATCAAAAGCACCGTCACCGCTGCGACGATGAGGAAGGCAGGGAGATTGACGGCGATTGAATGCCCCATGATGACAGGCAGCGTGGTGGAAGAATAATCGCTCAAGGCCGCTCCGCCCTTGGCGAGGATGGTGGCGGCGGTGGTGTGATCGCTCACCAGCCAAAGCGGAAACTTAAGGTGCAATCCAAAGGGCAGGTTACCGAGCAGCTGCACGAAATACCCCGACCACCCGACGGCGACGGCCATGTTGCCGACCGCGTATTCCAAAATCAGATCCCAGCCGATGATCCAGGCGATAATCTCGCCCAGCGTCGCGTAGGAATAGGTGTAGGCGGAGCCGGAAACCGGAATCATCGAAGCCAGCTCGCTATAACAGAGCGCCGCGAAAGCGCAGGCGACGGCCGCCACAACAAACGAGACGGCTACGGCCGGGCCCGCTGCCGGCCGTCCAAAAACAAGCTCGGTGTGATTGATGAAAGCGATGATGAAATTGAGTACCGGCGTCTTTATGATCGATGCTCCGACGCGGGCCGATTCACCCGCTGCCGCGGTGCCGGCGAGCGCGAAGATTCCCGCGCCAATGATCGCGCCGATGCCGAGACAGGTGAGGTCGAAGGCGGTGAGCGAACGTTTCATTTGTCGCTCGGGCGCTTCCGATTCCCGGATCAAGAGTTCCGGGCTTTTGGTTCGAAAAAGATTGGCGGCCATGAGAAATCTCCTGTTGTTGCGCTGCGATTTATTAGAAGCGCGCGCATCGTGCCACCGCGCGATTAGCGTGGTCAATGCTTAGTTTTTGGGACTTTTCCCCTAACGAATGCCGGCGACCGCTGATCTCGCCTGGTAGACGGCGAACAAGTCGAGCCCGCAACGCGCCAGATCAACTCCGTTGACGCGGGCACCAAAGGATCGAACGGCGGGGAAGTAGAAGATCCGCTCTCCGCTTTCCAGCGCCTTGGTTATTTCTTCGGGACTGAGAAGATAAACATAATGGTTCCTCAGCGCCGGGAGGTCCGGAGCGAGCACGGCGATTTCCGGCTCCCACCCCCCGACGACGATGACGTTTTCACCAGGAAGTGTCTCGGCGAAATCAATGCAGCTATCAATGTTGCGGAGGTTGGTGAGACGCTCGGTGCGATCGTTGAAAATCGCCCCAGCCTGCAAACCGTGCAGGTCCACTTCCCACAGTGGCGAAATCGTCAGGCAAAGACAGCAGAGCCGAAAACAGAGCGGCGGCGCAAAGCGGCCCGCGAGCACCAGCGCCGCAGGGATGATCGGAATGAGATAGCCCGCCTGATCTGGCAGACGCAGATAGCCGCGCCGTAAATAACAATGATCAATCCGAGCGCCGGCACGAAAAACGGGTTATGCGGCAGCGGCAGAGAAGCCGGTTGTTCGTGCTTTCGCGAAAAGCGGAACGCCATTCCGATGAACACGGCGGCCCATCCAATCAAGCCGACGCTACCCCAGACTTGGCGGCTGAAGCGCAGAGCGACGTCCCACATATCCGGGCGAGCGTGGTTTTCGTAAAACGTAAAGAAGCTCGTGCCGTGACGCATCCAGACCGGCGCGAAAACGATTCCAGTGGCCGCGAAAGTCGTTAGGCCAGAGCCGGCGACGGCGCGCCACCGCTGCGGCTTGTCCATTTCTCTGAACAAGATCAATCCGAGCGGCAAGAGCATCGGAACCGAAGTGATGCGGCAACCAATCCCCAGTCCCAGGAGAAGTCCCGCGATCATTGGCCGTCGTCGCAAGATGGAAGAGAGACTTCCAAGCACGAAGGCCAGCGCCCAGACATAGTCCTTCGCGGTGACACTGTTAACGAAAAACACCGGCGTCATCGCGAAGGCGAGCCCGGCCAGAAGTGCGTCCGGGGAGCCGGCGCGGCGCGCGCACGCGACAAACGCCCACACCGCGGCGACGCTGCAGATGGCAGAAGCGGCATTCAATGCCCAGGGACCGCCGCGCCAGATCCACGAAGAGACAATCTCTTGCGCCGGATAACCGGGAAAGCGCGAGACCTCATAGACACCCGTTTCGGCCATCTGTCGGGCGACGCGCGCAACGCGCCAGGCGTCGATGTTGGCTCCGTAAGCGGCGTCGAGAAATGGCAACCGTGAGAGTGCCACTGCGATGAGCAGCAGAGCAAGGAGTCGATCGCTAGGCACGCGCCGGATTGCAAGCACGCGCCCTTACGAGCTAGAACGCTGCCATGCAGTCCCGGTTACCCGCGCACAAGAAGCTGGCCCGGATATAGCTCCAAGGAGGCATGCCGATATTCTCCGTCCCGAATCTTATCGCCGGGACACTCTTCAGCAGTGTCGGTTTCATCGGCTTTGTCTATGGCCGGCGGATGAGCCTCTGGAAACCGATGTTCATCGGCATCGCGCTCATGGCTTACCCGTATTTCATCGAAAGCACAGTCGCGATTTGCGTGGTCGGAGTGCTTGGTTCCGCGGCGCTTTTCTTTCTGCGCGATTGATCGCGCGGGAGCGGCGGTTGTGCGATGGACTTCGCCCGCGCGGTTGCATAACCTGCGCGAATGCCCGACGAAACGCCGCTCATTTTAGGTGACGCCGTTGTCGCCGAAATCGACCGGCCATCGCGGCGTCGCTGGTTTCGCGGCAAGAAACAACTGCCGCCCCTCACGCACTGCGAAAACTGCGGAGCTGTGCTCGCTGGACCCTACTGCGCGCAGTGCGGCCAGCCCGCGATCGATTACCGCCGCTCGTTCGGTTCCCTCCTGGCCGATAGCGCCGACGCGTTTTTCAACTTTGACGCGCGTTTTTTCAAATCGTTCGGGCTCCTGCTTTTCAAACCGTGGCGCCTAACGAACGAATTCATCGAGGGCAAACGCGCCCGCCATGTGCATCCCTTGCGCGTTTATCTGATCGCGAGCGTGAGTTTTTTCCTCGTCATCAATTTCCTTTCGAAAGGCACCCATCTTCACGGCGAGAAGAAGGGCGGACATGTGGATCTCACCCTGAACGACGCTTCACCCAGCCCAAACCCCCTCGCGCTCGGGCCGGCCATTCCAGCTCCTGGGTTTTCGTTAGGCATTTCGCCCGCGGCATCGCCCACCGCCGCCCCATCACCGGACGAGGGGGATATTTTTCGCGATACGGATGATAAGAAGCTTCCTCCCTTTGCCGTCTGGCTGCGGCAGCGCGCCAAGGAAAAAATCGGGCCGACGGGCGATCGCAGCGATCTCTTTCTCAAAGCGCTCATCCAAAATATCGCGCCCATGGTGCTTTGCTGTATTCCGATCTTCGCTCTCGTCCTGAAAATCCTCTACATCTTCAAGCGGCGCTTTTACGTCGATCACCTGATTTTCGCGCTGCACACCCACGCCTTTGTTTTTCTGAGCACGGTCGTCATCATTGGCCTTGGTTTTCTCCTCGCTTTGAAATCAAGTGCGCTCACCGCGGTGGCCTGCACTTTTCTCGGGATTGCCGTCGTCGTGCAGTTGTTGATCGCGATCCGGCGCGTTTATTGCCAGAACTGGTTTTCCACTTTCTTCAAGTTCTTCCTCGGCAGCGCCATTTACGTGGTCCTCTTGACCCTCGCCTTCGGCGTGACCGCTTTTCTTACTTTGCTCCTGCCCTGAGGAAGCGTTTCGTTAGGCAAACTTTGTTCCTGCACTTTCACCTCTCGA
>JACDGM010000121.1 GCA_013815325.1 Chthoniobacterales bacterium | reverse complement strand
CCACCACGGTTACGCCGCTGCCGAGCGCCTCACCATCCGGCACCCAGCCGCGGACGACGAACACAGTCGCACCCTCGCCGACGGCGACGCCGGCGCTTTAGCGCGGGTTGCCCTGGCGAATCCGTCCCACATCCGTGAGCTACAGGCGCGCGGAACCCTGCACCGGGTTCTCGACGAGCGCGGTATCGTGCGCCAGATATTTCGCGCCCGCCAGCCAGACGATCCCGGAAACAAGCATCGTTAGGCTGACGAACAGAAAGGCAATATCGAGATTGGTGCGGCCGGCGATGGCGCCGATCAGCGGCGGCGCGAGCGCGTCGCCGAGCGCGTGAATGAGCAGGATGTTAAACGCAAACGCGGTCGCGCGCACCGCCGGCATGGTGACATTGGCGATCGCCGTATTCGATGGCCCCGTATTAAGGAAGACGAAAAAGATCGCGAAGAAAAGCATCACCCAGGCGAGCGGAAAGGGGAGATAGATCATCGCGATCATGAAGGGAAATGCGAGGAGCATGCCGGCGCCCGAGACGATGAAGTAGGAGCCGGGCATGCGCTTGCGCAACCGGTCGCCGGCGATGCCGCCGAGGATCGTGGAGATCAATCCTGCGACGACCACGATGCCGCCGAAGACGATCCGCGTCGAGGCGGGTTGGTGCCGGTATTCGAGATAGCCGGGAATCCAAAAGGCCAGGCCACCGAGGGCAAAGGTCATGGCGGTTTGCGCGATGTTGTTGATGACGTAGGAAGGCGTGCGGAAAATGGCCCGGTATTGCCGCCAGTCCGGCCGCTCGCGGCGCACCCCGGCGCGGGGATCGCGCAGGAAGAAGCAGATTGCGCCTAACAAGATGCCCGGCGGCGCGACGCAATAGAAAGCCCAACGCCAGCCGAGATGGACTTGAATCGCGCCCCCCACGACGTAGCCAAGAGCGCTCCCGACCGGAATCGCCGCGCAGAAATAAGCGAGCACGCGACCGCGCATGGCGAGCGGGAAAAAGTCCGACAGAATCGGCGCGGCCGTCGGCCCGTAGGCGCCTTCGCCGATCCCGACAAAAAGCCGGGTGACGAACAAAATGCCAAAAGTGGCGGCGAGACCGGAAGCGCCGCTGGCGATGCTCCAGCCGATGACCGCGCAACCGATTAGGATCCAGCGCGAAATGCGATCGCCGAGCCAGCCGAAGAGGGGCGCGGTGAGCATGTAGCTGACGAGAAAAGCGGTGCCGAGCGCGCCGGTCTTCGCCATCGCATTGATGTCGTTAGGCGAGAAAAAGGTCCGGCGGATTTCCGGTTCGACCGCTGCGAGCACCTGCCGGTCGATGTAATTAAAGAGATTGATCCCAATGAGGAGGGCGAGCGCGGTATAGGCGCCGGGTTTGATTTGAGAGTCGCTCCCCATCGATTTGCCGATTGCAGAGGGCGACGCGCCGATTGTAAATCTAAAAGCGATGCCGCCAATTTCCGCCGCCGAGCGCACGCTGCGTTTTCTGGCGATGCCTCTCGCGCGGCTCATCTACCGCGTCACCGCGGTGGGTGTGGAGCGGCTCCCAACGGGCGGATTCCTCCTCCTGCCCAACCACATTACCTGGGTCGACGCCATCGTCTTGCTCCTCGCCTGTCCCCGGCCAATCCGTTTTCTCATCGCGAAGGAGTATTACGAAAATTCGATCCTCCATCCGGTCTTGCGCACCGCCGGTTGCATCCCGATTACTTCGCTCAGGGCGAGGGGAGCGATGCGTCTCGCCGCCGAACGGATGCGCGCAGGCGAGATCGTCTGCCTTTTTCCGGAGGGTCAGCTCAGCCGCACCGGCACCTTGCAGCGGCTCCGGCGCGGCTACGAAATCATCGCGCGCGAAGCGGAGCGACCCGTCGTGCCGGTCTGGCTCGATCAATTGTGGGGCTCGATTTTTTCCTATCAAGGCCAGCGATTTTTCACGAAATGGCCGCGCCGCTTTCCTTATCCAGCGGCGGTGGAATTCGGAGCGCCGCTCGCGCCTAACGACGCGGACAGCGCGACGGTGCGGGAGCAGTTGTTGAAATTGGGTGAACGCTGTTACAGCAGGCGCTCGGCTTTGCGCGAGCATCTCGGCGTGGCGGCGGTGCGCGGGCTGAAACGCAACACTTTTCGCGTCGCGGTGATCGATGGACTGGACGACTCCGAGCTCAGCCGCGGCAAGCTCCTCGGCGCCGCCGCGGCTTTGAGTCGCCATCTCCGGAAAGAATGCGCGGAGAAGAGAATCGGCATCGTCCTGCCGGCGAGCAAAGGCGGCGTGGTCGCGAACCTCGCGGTGGTGCTCGCGGGCAAGGTGCCGGTGGGGTTGAATTTCACGAGCGGCCGCGGCGCGCTCGAGCGCGCCCAGGCGATCGCTGGCCTAACGACCGCCATTTCGGCCCAGGCTTTTGCCAAGCGCCTAACGGACTTTCCCTGGCCGGAAAACGTCGTGCAGCTCGACGAACTGCTCCCGCGCATGAAAACGCCGATCTTCCTCTGGTGGATGGCCGCGATTTTTGTCCCGGCGCGCATGTTCACTCGAATGCTCGGACTGCCGCGCGAGGGCGATCACGCCGAAGCGGTCCTGCTCTTTACCAGCGGCAGCTCCGGGGATCCGAAAGGCGTCGTCCTGAGTCATCGTAATCTGGTCGGCAACGTCTCGCAATTTCGCGCCATGCTGGACGCGCAACCTGACGATCTGATCCTCGCGTCGCTGCCGTTTTTCCACAGCTTCGGCTGCACCGTGACGCTATGGTTTCCGCTCATCGACGGTGTGCGCATTACTACTTACCCGAACCCGCTCGACGCCGCGAAGTGCGGGGAGCTGATCGAGCGCCAGCGCGTCACCATCGTGCTCGCGGCGCCGACATTTCTCCGTGGATATTTGCGCAAAGCCGAAGGGCCGCAAATGCGCAGCGTCCGCCTAACGATCACTGGAGCGGAGAAATTGCCGCGCAATTTGGCGGAGGCGTTTGAAGAGCGCTTCGATAAACCGGTTTTCGAGGGTTATGGCCTAACGGAAACATCGCCGGTCGTGAGCGTAAACCTGCCCGATCCCGAACCGGGCGCGCCGGGCGATCCGGTGCAGCCCTCCAACCGCCCCAGCTCGGTTGGCAAAATGGCACCGGGCATCGCGGCCGAAATTCGCGAACCGGAGACGGGGAAAAGATTGTCGTTGCACGAAACCGGCATGCTCTGGTTACGCGGCCCGAACATTTTCGAAGGTTATCTCGACGATCCGGTGCGAACAGCGGAAGTGCTACAGGATGGCTGGCTGAAAACGGGCGACCTCGGCCGCTTTGATGAGGACGGCTTTTTATTCATCGAAGGCCGCCTCTCGCGTTTCTCGAAAATCGGGGGCGAGATGGTTCCACACGAAACCGTCGAGCAGAAAATCCTCGCTGCGCTAGGACTCGGGAACGAAGACGAGCGCGCGATCGCGGTGGCCTCCGCGCCCGATGAGGCGAAAGGAGAAGCCCTCGTCATCCTGAGCACGATCGAGGTGGACCTGGCGGCGTTGCGGGAGAAGCTGCAGGCCGCGGGCGTGCCGAATCTTTGGATACCTAAACTCGTTAGGCAGGTGGAAACGATCCCGGTGCTGGCGACCGGCAAACTTGATTTGCGCCACTGCAGCCAGTTGGCATCTAGCGCGGGCCTCTGATCCGCAACCTGCGAAGCAGTGGGCGACTTCCCGCGAATAGAAAGGTCTGTCTTGTTGTCGCGCAAATGGGAGAACCTGGAGATCTCCGGGACTTTCCCGCCGCCTCGGAACCTTGATTCGGCTTCTTCCCCTTACCGTGCGGTCGGGTCCATCCATCTCAGATGCGGCAGAGCTAGATGCCGTCCGCCGAGCCTGATAACGAGACGCTCACGTCGGTTTCGCCGGGCAGAAGGGGACCGCTGCAATCCGAAGCAGTCGCCCCGCCACCTGTGGCAGCCAACCAGGGACAGCAAACGCCACTGTCTCGATCGCCGCGCGATGGTTTGACCAGAATCTTTGGCCGTCGAAAGTCAGCGAGCGTGATGGGAAGGGATAGTCGTCAGATCCTCCACAATCGGACTCTCCTCGCGCGGGTCGAGCCGCGCTATCCGCCACTCTTCGGCCTTGTTCGGAACACCTTTGTTTTCACGGCCGCGCAAGACATAGATGAGCCCCTCGACAAAAGTGTGCCCGCAGATCTCCGCGCCGACATTGATCTGGCGCTCAATGTTCCCCTTGTCGTCCATCTGCAGAATCCGTTCCTTATACCACTGATTCAGGTATAGGTGCTGGCCGTCGAAGCTAAGATAGGAGCCAGTCGACTCCGGACAGGAAAACAATTTCTCGAAACCGTCCGCCGCCGTGTAGCGATAGGCATGGCGGTCGTCGTCAACCCTTGGCCTATCGTGAAGCGCCAGCCGCCATTCGTAGCAACCCCCGCCCACACGACTCCGGCGGATCGATTTCCTCGACAATCTTCAATCCGTCGGGTTCGGTCCGGTAGAGCGTCCCGAGATCGCGCGAACTGATCCAAAGCTGCTTCCCGTCCAAGCCAAGGCCTGCGGCGTCATGGTTGGTGCAGAATAGCGCTTGAGATCGGCAACTTCTTTCATCCGGGAACTTACCATCCTTTCGAACCGATCAAGTGTGACTCTGCCGAGTGTCGATAGCAAGCTCTTACGTCCGGATTTCACTTTCGAAAGCGCCGGCGGAAATCATTCACCTGACTCTCCGGCGCGTCTAACAGACCTTTCGCGCGCCTTCAAGCTTGAACTGGTGCTATGGATTACATTCAAAACTCAAATGTTAAACACGACCCCTATTGCGCGCCCTTTTTGAAGTGGCGCATGCGTCTAGCTTACGCTGCTGATTTTGCAAGCCAGAGGCTTGCGCTATCCTTTCGGCTGTTGCAGCGCAGTTACTTTTTCGGCCGCGCGGTTGACGTCAGATTTCCGACCGCTTCCCAATGCCAGAAGTTTTTTCTGGCGTTTCAGATTCACCAGTGCCGCATCCATCTCCGCCCGATCGCGATTGGCGGATGCCGCTTGCGCTGCCGCCGTTGCCTGAGCCAGTCCCGCTTTGGCACGGTCAAATTCATCCGGCGTGATTTCTCCCGCTTCGAGCCGAGCCTGCTGCGACGCAACACCCGCTGTCGCGCGTTCCAACTGCGCATTCGCTAGGTCCGCCTGGAGGCGCACGACTTCAAGCGCGCGATTCTCCGCTTCCACCTTCGCGATCACGCCGCTGCGGAAAAGGCGTTCACCCGCCGCCGCACTTCTCTTCGCCTTCTCCAGCGCCGCTTCAATCCGTTCCGGATCCGATCCCCCTTCCGGCGCGGAGTCGGATCCTGCCCGAAGCTCGCGCTGGTTCGATTGTTCCTGGATTAACAACGGCGGCTCGACATCGAACGAAATCTCAGGGTCTTTTGGCAGCTCATCTTCCCTCAGCCCTAGAGTCGAAACCACGACGGTTTTCGTCGAGATCAATTCGCGATCGCCAGGGAAGAACCAACCTCTGGTGTTGCAGCCAGACGGGCGTCGAAGTGTGGATGCGGATGTATCACCCGAGGCCGGCTGCTCGCGCGATCAGAAACAGCCCTGCCCCGATGACGACGGCCCCGATGGCGTGCGCGACACGCTCACCAAATGGTGCGAGCCGCTCGAGAGTGATGGCAATGGTCACGACAAGCATCGCCCGAAGGTTCATTACTCCGACGACGAGTAAAATGGTCGTTAGGCCGATACTGCAGTAGGTGCAGTGGAGGCCAAGGCGCAGGCCATGGCTCCAGGCCGTTCCGGCGTCCGACTGCAATGTAACGCCGCACCCCGAGACCTCGCGGCAACAAGCAAGGTGATGTGCCTTCCACGCGGTGAACTGGAGCGCGCCGGCGATCAGGACGACGACGCCGGCCGTGATTGGAACTGCGCGCGACACCACCGGCAGCTGCATCTCGACCGCCGCCAGCGCGACTCCCAGCGGAAAGATGAGCATCCCGAGCAAAGTCCAGACGAAGAAATACCCCGCCCCCGCCAGCGCTGTCAGGCGACCCAGACGCGTGTCGCCTGTTTTGCCGACGGCCCGACGATAGCGCGAGAGCATTGGCACCAGGGAGGGCAGCATCATCGCCATCATCATCACGATCCACATGCCGAGGAACGATGCCGCGGCGCCTGACCACGTCTGGCCCGGCATCCGCATCCACGCCATCGACATCGTCCAGTCGCCGGGAATCGGCATTCCGCCCATCGACGACATGCTGGCGCACCATGCGATCGTCAGTGCGACGCTGGCGACGAAAAGCAACGCCGAGACGCCGAGGAAGGTTTGCTCTGAAGTTCGCCCGGAAAAGGTGAACCGTGAGACTTGCCGTCTGGCAGTCACGCCAGGAAAATCGACGACCGGCCTCATTGCTTGCCGTATTCGTCGTGGCGCAGCCACCAGACGCCCTCCTCGTTGCGTCCCTGGGGAGCGCGGTCGAGCCACTGATACATTCCCCAAAGGCCATCCAGTCCCCGCGCGTAGGTGGAGTAAGTGTGATAGACCACACCGTCCTGGAGCACGAACGTGCTCAGGCCCGGGCGCTCGCGCGTGTAAGTGGCCAAGTCGGTTCCGGTCATGGCCGCGAAGGTCGCCGGCCCATCGGGAGTCGAGCGCGACGGGATCTCGGCCAGAGGCGGCTCCTGCTGGTAATTGTACTCAATCCCTTTTTCTCGCTGTTGTTCTTCGGTAAACGAGGCGTCGAAGTCGAAGTTGAACTCGCCGCCGAACGATGACGCCCAGGGGAACGTCCAGCCCATGCGCCGTTCGTACTCCTGTAGCTTCGCGAACGGCGCCCGCGAAACCGCCCAGAGCATGACGTCGTGGTTGGCGAGATGAACCGCGGAGCCGTTGAAGCCGTCCGCGATCGCCGAGCAGGCCGGACACCCCGCGGTGTAGTCCGGCCCAAACATGAAGTGATAGACAAGGAGTTGCGAGCGACCGCGGAAAAGATCGGCCAGCGAGGCGCTGCCCTCGTCCGTCTCGAATTGGTATTCCTTCTCGATCCGCACCCACGGCAGCTCGTGTCGCTGCCGCGCGAGCTCGTCGCTGCGCCGGGTGAGTTCCTTCTCCGCCGCGAGCAGCTCGCGCCGTGCGGCGAGCCACTCTTTACGCGTCCCGGTTATGTGCCCGGTTAGTTCTCTTTTCGCCTGCGATTCGTTTCCTGATTCGATTTGGTCCTTAATGGTCATGAGATAAGGTAGGGCCGACTTTCGAAGTGATGGGAGTTACAAGTGTGACGGGATTCGGATGGACTCGCTGATTACTGCCGCGGCGCGTGCACTCGCTGCGGGTGATCCTCTCGGCGCATTGAAACGGGTCGCCCTGCGCGACGACGCGCCCGCGCTCGCGCTCCGCGGCATTGCGATGGCGCAGCTCGGTGATCTGGGGCGAGCGAAGGTCCTCCTGCGCAAGGCCGCGCGAGCCTTCGGCCGGAAAGAAAGCGTGGCCCGTGCGCGCTGCGTGGTGGCCGAAGCCGAGATTGCGCTTGTCTCGCGCGACCTCGGCTTTCCTGCGAAAGCGCTCGACCAGGCGCGCGCGACGCTCCAGGCGCACGGCGACCACGCCAACGCCGCCCACGCGAGCTATCTCGAAATGCGCCGCCTCCTTCTTATCGGGCGGCTCGACGAGGCGGAGCGCGCACTGGGCAAGCTCGATCCCGAGCATCTGCCGCCCGCCGCGCGAACCGCCCACGAGTTAGTCGTGGCCGGGATCGCGTTGCGTCGTCTCCGATCAAAGCGCGCGCGTGCTGCACTCGTTAGGGCGAAGCACGCGGCGCGCGATGCAGGAATCCCGGCGTTGACTGCGGAGGTCGAAAGCGCGGCTCTCGTCCCCGACAAGCCCGCCGCGCGCCTGATCGCCAACGCCGATGAGCGACTGCTCCTGCTCGACGAGGTCGAATCGTTGTTCCGCTCGAAGACCTTCGTCGTCGACGCCTGCCGTCATGTCGTGCGTCATGAAGGCAAAGTGATCTCGCTTGCCACGCGCCCGATCTTGTTCGCACTCGCCCGCGCGCTCGGCGAAGCGTGGCCGGCAGACGTCCCGCGGGAAACGCTCCTCGCGCGTGCCTTCGGAGCGAGGCGGACCGACGAATCACATCGCGCGCGCTTGCGCGTCGAGATCGGCCGGCTGCGCCAAATGCTTCGACCGCTGGCCGGAGTGAAGGCCACGAAGCGAGGATTTACGCTCGTCCCGCGCCGCGCCCGCAAGGTCGTCGTGCTCGCGCGACCGGTCGAAGAAGAACATGCGGCGGTGCTCGCATTTCTGGCCGACGGTGAATCGTGGTCGACCTCGGCGCTCGCGCTCGCGCTTGGAGCCAGCCAGCGCACCGTGCAACGCGCGCTCGAATCGCTCACGGCAGCAGGCAAAGTGCGGTCGTTAGGCAACGGGCGAGCCCGTCGCTGGATGACTCCGCCCGTCCCGGGTTTCACGACGATCTTGTTACTCCCTGCACCTCTTCCGATCGACTAGGTTGGAAGTATGAATCGAACAACCGCGGAGATCGTGAATGAGTATGGACCCTTTCCAGGTGCCGACCACGTCCATGGAGTTAGCTACGACGGGCAGAACGTCTGGGTTGCCCTTGGAGACAAACTAAATGCTCTTGATCCGACGAGCGGGCAGACGCTGCGCTCGCTCGATGTCGCGGCGCATGCTGGCACCGCCTTCGATGGGCTGCACCTCTTCCAGATCGCCGAGGATCGCATCCAGAAGATCGATCCGCAGACCGGCCGCGTTCTCGCCACGATCCCGGCGCCGGGTGGCGGCGCTGATTCCGGTCTGACGTGGGCCGAAGGGACGCTCTGGGTCGGGCAATATCGAGAGCGGAAGATCCATCAAATCGATCCCGAAACGGGGGTGATCCTTCGCACCATCGAGTCCAACCGCTTCGTCACAGGAG
>JACDGM010000120.1 GCA_013815325.1 Chthoniobacterales bacterium | reverse complement strand
GGATTGAGCAGCTCATGCTTATGCTGCGAGAGCGCCAGATAGACTTGCAGGCACCACAGGAGCAGCAGCCCGGCGAAGAGGCAGCCGAGCGATGCGCGGGTGAATCGGATCGTCGGTAATCGCGCCAGGTAGTTACAGCCCAGCAGGAGTTCGGCGACTAATATGACAATCAGCACCGCCGTTACAGCGACCAAAGGAAACGCGAGCCAGTTGAAGTAAAGCGCCCGTGAAAAATCGCCATTGAGGAGGAAATGGAGGGCGCGGGTGGTGCCGCAAAAAATGCAGGGCAACCCGCTGACGGCGCCGCACGATGGGAGCCAAAGCCACGTGCGGAGCCCATCAGGCCGGACGCTTCGGAGGAGAAGGAGCGCGGCCGGCAAAATGATCAGCGCCAGAAGGCGAGCCTTTCTTTCGTTAGGGGAGAGGGCGGAGAAGGGTGCCTTCATGCGGGCGGTGAAACGTCCTGGACCGGCGGGATCTGCGGAGGCGGCGGATCGCTTGGTGGCGCTACAGCCCAGACATCGTAGGCGTCGCCGAATTGCCGCAGGAAGCGAAGCGGGAAAGCGAAGAGCACCATCACAATTGGCAGAAGAATCACGGTGCCGATGTAGGGCAGAGCAGCGATGCAACAAGTCACGCAACCCGCGACACAACCAATCATCGCGGCCGCGATGCAAAGGACGATGTAAAAAAGAGCGAAGAGGATGAAGACCCCGAGGTGGGCTGTGACGAGCGACCACACCGCTCGAAATGCTTCCACCGCGCTGCAGCGCTGGCGGTACATCACCGGGACCATGAAACGCGTGATCAAGCCGAAAAGTACCACGAGCACCAACCAGGCGACTCCCAGAATAACCATGAGTGCGAACGGCATCACCGGGTTCACCCAATACCATGCGATGAAGAAGAGGAAGGCTATAACGCCAAAGCCGACCAGGCTGCAGAGCGTTACCACCAGTTGGAAGATAAAGTAGCTGTTTGCTTCGACCCGGTATTCTCGCCACGGTTCGGCGATCGCGCCGCGATTTCGGACGATGCAATCGGTGAACATGAAGCGACCGCGGGCGTTCAACCAAAGGAGCAGGGCGATGGCTGCGACTGAGCAAACGATACCGACGATGACGACGGGAATCACCCATGGAGGCGTGTCATGAAGGGAAAACGGAGCGCCTTGGTGGCGCGCGTGCCAATGCCAGTCGCCTTTACCGAAAGAACGATAGTTGAAACCGCCTCCGCTGAAGAAGGTCGCCAGCCAGGCTGCGAAGCCGATCACGAACCACTTCCCGAGATCAAAGGGCTGAAAGAGGATCTTCTTCGTGAGTTCAAACGCTTCGCCGAAGGGCGCGAAGATTTCGATCTGGCGGTCATTGGGCTCCATGCAGAATTGCAATCAGTTTCGAGCCGGCAATGCAAGTCCCGATGCTAATACTCGTAGTCGCGCTCGTGCTCGAAAGCTGCCGGATCGATCACGAGCACGAGCCCGAGGAAGGGAGTTTGAGGATGCTGTAGCCGCTTGACTTGACCCGCCTACCGTCGAACTCGAAGCTTTTGGCTCTCGGATGCGCTTCCAAACCCTTTTCGAGGCCCGCTGGATTTTTGCGGTCCTCCTGGTCCTCGCGCTTCTCAGCCTTCTGCTCACGCCCTGGCTCGCGCTTCTCTTTGTCCTTCTCATTGCCTACACCTTCGCTTTCTTCCGCGACCCCGAGCGTCTCTCGCCGGCGGAACCGGATGTGGTGGTGGCGGCGGCCGATGGCGTGGTCGTGGAAATCGCCGAGCTCGACGAAACTGAAGTCGTTAGGGAAAAGATGCGGCGGGTCGCCATCTTCCTTTCTGTCTTCGATGTGCACACAAACCGCGCCCCGATCGATGGCCGGATCATTTATCGGGAGCATCGCATCGGTCTCTGCCTCGATGCCCGCAATCCGGCCTGCTCGGAGAAAAACGAATCGATGACCTGGGCCTTCGAAAGTCCCCGCGCCACCCTCGTCGTTAGGCAAATCACCGGCGCTATCGCGCGGCGTATTGTCGGCTGGTTGCAGGTCGGCGATCAAGTGGCGAAAGGCGCGCGCTTTGGGATGATTCGCTTCGGCTCGCGCACGGAAGTTTACCTGCCGCTGAGCGCAAGCGTCCTCGTCAAAGTGGGCGACCGCGTCGCCGGCGGATCGAGCCCGATCGCGCGGCTTTCCTGACAATGTCCGCAATTCAGAGCCCGAAGGTTTATCTGCTCCCGAATCTGATGACGGCGGGCAATCTCTTCTGCGGGTTCGCCGCCGTCCTGCGTATTTATGACGGTGCACGTGAGATCGATTTTCTCGCGGCGGCGGCCGATTTCCACGACGCCATCTGGTTCATTCTCGCGGCCTGCATTTTCGATCTGCTCGACGGCCGGCTGGCGCGGCTCGGGGGGCATGAGAGCGCGTTTGGCCGCGAATTCGATTCGTTAGCCGACATCGTGTCGTTCGGGCTGGCGCCCGCCCTCCTCGTTTACCAGATCGTGCTCGGCGAATTTAAAAACCTCGGCTGGATGATCGCGTTTGTTTACCTGACCTGCGGCGCATTGCGCCTGGCGCGCTTCAATTGCGTCGCTGCGGCTGGTCCTTCTTCCAATCCCGACAAAAACTTCACCGGCTTTCCGATTCCGGCGGCAGCCGGAGTGATCGCTTCTCTCACGCTTTTCATGCTCTGGCTCGACGAAGGCGAACGCACGATCGGCCGCTGGAAATATGCCTTGCCGGCGCTCATGATTTTTCTCTCCTTTATGATGTTCAGCAAGTTCCGCTACCCGAGTTTCAAGGCGGTCAACTGGCGCACCACGCAGTCGATTCCGCGCTTTTTTTTCCTCATCGCGCTTCTCGCCTTGACGGTGAAGTTTTACCAATGGATGGCGGCGCTGATTTTTCTCGTTTACCTGCTCTACGGATTTCTGCGGCCCTTCCTTTCGCCGAATCGGCGCCGAGTGATCGAGGAGGAGATCGGCGAGGAACCGCCGGAGAACGAGACGTTCGAAGAGGTGCCGTGAGTTGCGATCGGGAAACATCGGCTGGGGCTGCTCCCGGAAGATAGGCATCTTGCCTGTCCTGGCCGACGGCCTTCCAGCCCGTCGGCTCTACTGGCAGAGAAGGCAGGCTGGAAGGCTGCCTGCCGAGTCAGTCAAGATGACCGACTTCCGCTGCTACCGACTCACCCGTCCTTTCACCTTGTTCGTCTGCCGTGCCGGTAGGGACGCCGCCTCCTCGTTAGGATATTTTTTTGTGGAAGGCCAGATGATGCGCCACGGCTGGCTGCGCAGCGTCGCGGTGAAGTCCTTCGTGTTGCTGAGCGTCGCCTTGAGATCCGGGCCGATGGCGTTGAGCGCCGACTTCAATTTTTCGGAAGAGTCGCGGAAGTTGGAGAGCGTCACCTCGATGTTATCGTTGCGGTTCAGCTGTTCGCTGATCTCGCGAATGTTGTTGAGCGATTTCTGCAGCGAACTATCCGAGGCGGTGATTTCGTTGAGGTGTTCGCCAAAGGTTTTAAATTGACCCAGGGCAAGAGTGAGCTGTGAGTTTTCGTCGGTGATCCTGCTCAGATTCGCGGCGGTCGTCTGCAGTTGCTTGAGAGTCGTGCTCGCCTCGGCCGCGACCGGTCCGACGACGCCGAGCAACTTCGCGATTGCCTCGGAAAAATCGGGCACCCGGTTGCCGGCGAAGACCTGCCCAGGCTCCGCCTTGGTCGTGTGATCGTTGCCGCCGGAGATATCGATGGCGGTTTCGCCTAACAATCCCAAGGTCATCAACCGGACGCTCGAGTTCTTGTAAACCAGCGCAGCCCGATCGACTTCGACATCGATCCGCACCTCGAAGCGGGGAAGGGGAGCCGTTCCCGGCGCGCCATTTTGCGTGACGCTGCCGAGGTTGGCCGCCGCTTCCAATGCGTGGGCTGCTTCGTCGCGCGAGACCGGCGAGTTGAGCGATTTCACCTGCCCGACTTTGCGCCCGGCGAGAAGCACGGGAGCGCCCAGCTTGATGCCGGCGGCGTTATCGAAATAGAGGCGGTAAACCACCAGCGGCCGAAAGAGTCCCGGCGCCCCGAGCAAGATGAGAATAAACGTCAAGACCGCGACCGTGGCGAGCACGAGCACGCCAGTCATGATTTCATTTCGTCGCAACTGCATCTTTGCTTCCTTCCAGAATGGGACCTTCGGTGCTGCCGCTCAGGAACTGCCTAACGACCGGGTCGTTTGATTTCTTGAACTCCTCGGGGGGCGCGTCTTCGATGATTTTGCCCTGATAAAGCATAGCCATTCTCGTGCCGACGCGGAAGGCGCTCTCCATTTCATGGGTCACGATGACGGAAGTCACCTGCGAACGCTCCGAGAGGCTGATGATGAGCTCGTCAATCACGGAGCTGATCACCGGGTCGAGGCCGGCAGAGGGTTCGTCAAAAAGGATCAGCTCGGGATCCATGACGAGCGCGCGCGCGAGACTGACGCGTTTGCGCATACCGCCGCTCAATTCCGAGGGCATCTGGTTTTTCGAATCGCTCATGCCGACCAGCTCCAGCTTTTCGTCCACAATTCGGTCGATCTCGGCGGTGCCTTTTTTCGTCAGTTCCTCGAGCGGCAGAGCAATGTTGTCGTGCACGTTGCGCGAGCTGAGCAGCGCTGAGTATTGATAGACCATCCCGATCTGCATACGCACCTGCTGGAGCTTGCGGCGCTTCAAGCGCGTGATCTCGAATTGCTTGAAGAAAATTTCGCCGCTGGTCGGTTGCAGAATGCCGAGGATCAAACGCAGGATCGTGCTCTTGCCGCTCCCGCTTTGCCCCATGATGACAAGCCGGTCGAGCGGCTCGACTTTCAACGACACGCCATCGAGCACGGTTTTCTGCGGGAAGGCGAGTTGCACCTCGCGCAGCTCGACGACGTGATTGGGCGGTTCGCTCACGGAAAAAAGACGATGTAGACAATATTAAAAAGCGTGTCGAAACCGATCACGACCGTGATCGCGGTGACCACGCTTGAGGTCGTGGAAGTTCCAACCCCGGCGGCGCCACCTTTCACGGTGAGACCGCGATAACAGGCGATCGCGCCGATGAGCAGCCCAAACATGAAGCTCTTCAAAATCCCCGTGATGATGTCGCGCATGAGCAGGCTGTGCAGGACGAGATCCTGAAAATAAACAAACGCGATGTTGAAGTAAGCGCGCGAGATCAGCGCCGTCGCAACGATCGCGGCCGCGCTTGAGATCACGCTCAGGCAAGGCATGAGCGCGAAGAGCGCGAGCATGCGGGGCGCGACGAGAAAACGCAACGGCCCGATCCCCATTGCTTCGATCGCCTCAACCTCCTCCGAGACCTGCATCGTGCCCAGCTCCGCGGTGAAGGACGCGCCAATCCGCGCCGCGAGCATGATGCCGGTAAGGAGCGGCCCGAGTTCTCTCGTAAAAGCAATCGCCACCAGCCCGGGCACAAGCCGCTCGGTGCCGAAGCGCTGAAGCTGATAACCCGTCAGGAGCGCCATCGTTAGGCCAAGAAAAAAGGAGACCATCGCCACGAGCGGAACTGAGCCGACGCCCGCCCGCTCGGTATAACGAAAAAAGCTCGCGGCGCGAAACGGCACCCGGCCCCGGCGAATTCGATCGAGGGTCTCACTCACCGTGTTGATCGTGAACCAAAACATGCTCCCGACTTCCTGGAGCACGGCCCGGCTTTTCTGCCCGACGTCGGCAACCACCTCGACTGGCGCGTTCACCAGACTTTCGTTAGGTCCGGGATGAATCTGATCTCTCGTCGGCATAGTCAGGAGGAAGTTGCCTCAGTACGTTGGGGCAGCAAGAGACGCGCCCGGCGCCGCCCGCAAACGCGATTCCTAGTCATGTTTCGATTCCATTTCGCCGCTGCTTTTTCCGTTCTTCTGCTGGCCGGATCGCTCGCAGCTGAGGAAAAAAATCAACCGATGAAATTTGGCATGGTGATACATGGCGGCGCGGGGACGATCGAGCGCCGCAACATGACGGCGGCGAACGAAGAAGCTCACCGGGCCGGGCTCGAACAGGCGCTGCGGGCGGGTTACGACGTTCTAAAAAAAGGCGGCTCCAGCCTCGACGCGGTCGAAGCCGCCATTCGTGTGCTCGAGGACAATCCGCTTTTCAATGCCGGCAAAGGAGCCGTCTTCACCCACGAGGGGACTAACGAACTCGATTCCTCAATCATGGATGGCCGCACGCTCAAGGCTGGCGCCGTCGCGGGTCTCCAGCACGTCCGCAATCCAATCAGCCTCGCGCGCCTGGTCATGGAAAAATCACCGCACGTCATGCTCGACGGCGAGGGAGCGGAAGCGTTCGCGAAGAAAATGGGAATCCCGTTCGTCGATCAGAAGTATTTTTACACGGAGGACCGCTGGCAAGAGTTGCAGAAGAAAAAAAGTTCGCCCGGGGCGTTGAGCGACAAGCACGGGACTGTGGGCGCGGTTGCGCTCGACCAGGCCGGTAATCTTGCGGCCGGCACATCCACTGGCGGCATGACGAACAAGGAGTTCGGGCGCATCGGGGATTCGCCGATTATCGGCGCGGGCACTTACGCGAGCAACCGGACTTGCGCCGTTTCGTGCACCGGCGATGGGGAATTTTTTATTCGTGAGGTGGTCGCCTACGACGTCTCGGCGTTGATGGATTACAAAGGCGTCCCGGTGCAGGAGGCCGCGCAGACCGTGATTGACAAGGTGGGAAAGCTTGGCGGAACGGGCGGGCTGATCGCGATCGATAAGCAAGGCAACTTCGCGATGCCGTTCAACAGTTCGGGCATGTATCGCGGCACGATCGACGCCGCCGGCAAAATCAGCGTCGAGATTTATCGTTAGGCGAGAAGGAGAGAAGAGAAGCTACTCAATGATATCGAGCGTTACTCTCTGCCCGTGCCGCGCCGCGGCGCTGGCGAGCAACAAACGCAGCGCCCGAATCGTCTGCCCATTGCGCCCGATGATTCGTCCCACATCCGTCTGCCGCATCTGCAGACGAAAAATCGTTAGGCTATCGTGGGGAATTTCCGAGAGCATCACTTCATCCGGGAACTCGACGAGGTGCCGGATGATGAATTCGAGGAATTGTCTCACGCGCCCCGATCTTACCGGCCGGCGCTGCGTTGTCCAATATCGGAGCTACTCCGCGGCGGGCTCAGCGGGAGCGGCTTCGGCAGATGCCGATTCCTCGTTCGCCGGTTCGGCGGGCGCCGCTTCCACGGGAGCTAAGGCCGCGGGTGCGTCTTCAACCGGAAAGGATTTTGCAGGTGCGGCTTTTACTGACGGCGCTTTTGCCGGAGCCGGTTCACCGGCCTGGTCGGGACTCGCTTCGGCCCGAGCTTTATTTTTTTTTAACAAACTGCGCACTGTGTCCGAAGCCTGGGCCCCGCGAGAAATCCAATGCTCGGCCCGATCCAACTGAATCGTGCTGTTTTCTCCCTGCACCTTCGGATCATACGTGCCGATGATCTCGATAAACTTGCCGTCGCGCGGGCTGCGGCTATCGGCCACGACGACTTTGTAGTAGGGGCGGTTCTTGGCGCCTTCGCGGCGGAGACGAATGGAGACGGACATGCTGAAAAGTTGAGAATTGAGAGTTAAGAGTTGAGAGTCGGAGGGAGGAATGGATCGCTTAAATCCTGAAAACCGCAAGTCAGCTCTTCGTCCGCTGCATTTGCGCCATCATCCTTTTCATTTTGCCGGCGTTCTTCATCAGCTTGCGCATCTGGTTGAAGCGCTGGAGCAGATCATTCACCTGCGTCACACTGCTGCCGCTGCCGGCGGCGATGCGCTGTCGCCGCCGCGCGTTTAAGATGTCGGGCCGTCGGCGTTCCTGGTCGGTCATGGAAAGCACGATCGCTTCCGTGCGTTTAAGCTGCCCTTCGTCAACGTTAAGCCCTTTCATCTGGTTCACGCCCGGCAGCATCCCGAGGATGTTCTCGAGCGGTCCGAGTTTTCTCATCATTTTAAACTGCGCGAGGAAATCGTTGAAATCGAAAGACGCGGTTCGCAGCTTCTGCTCCATCCGCGCCGCTTCTTCCTCGTCGATCGCTTCGGCCGCTTTCTCCACGAGGCCAACGATGTCGCCCATCCCAAGAATCCGTCCCGCCAGCCGGTCGGGCACGAACGGCTCGAACTGATCGAGCTTCTCTCCAACGCCGCCAAACTTGATTGGCCGCTGCGTCACCTCTCGCATCGAGAGGGCAGCGCCGCCCCGCGCGTCGCCGTCCAGTTTCGTCAGGATGATACCGGTGATCCCGAGCGCTTCATGAAAGTGCGTCGCCACGCTGACGGCTTGCTGACCGGTCGCGGCGTCGGCCACGAGCAGCACCTCCTGAGGTTTGAGAAATTGCTTGAGCTGCTTAATCTCCTCGATCAACGCCGTGTCGATCTCCTGCCGGCCGGCGGTGTCGAAAATCTGCACATTGCCGCCTTGCTCCGCGGCCCAATCGAGGCTCGCCGCGGCCGCCCGCTTCACATCCTTCTCGTTAGGCGAGGGAGCGAAAACGGGGACCTCAACTTGTTTGCCTAACGTCACCAACTGCTCGATGGCCGCCGGCCGCTGCAGATCGCACGCGATTAGAAGCGGCGCGCGCCCCTGCTTCTTCAGATAGTGCGCCAGCTTCGCCGAGGAGGTGGTTTTGCCCGCGCCGTTCAAGCCGACGATCAGAATGCGGGCCGGTTTCTCGAGATTGAGCGACTCGGCGTCGCCCCCGAGGAGCGCGGTCAATTCGTCGTGGAAAATCTTCACGATCTGCTGACCGGGCGTGACGCTGCGCAGCACTTCCTCGCCCAACGCTTTCTCTTTGATCCGCGCGACGAAGTTCTTCGCGACCTGGTAATCAACATCTGCTTCGAGAAGCGCGAGCCGCACCTGCCGCATGGCGTCGCTCACGTTCGTCTCGCTGATCGAGCCGTGCC
>JACDGM010000039.1 GCA_013815325.1 Chthoniobacterales bacterium | reverse complement strand
GTTCGAGATCACGTAATAGCCGAAGAGCCCGACGAAGATCATCCCGATCGACGCGGTGCCGAGCCCGATCGCGCCCGAGGTATTGAGCGCGCGCCGGCCGTTGATTTGAATCAGCGCGCGACCCGTCGATGGCGCTGGAACCCAGACATAGGCGAACGCGCTCAACAAGAGGAACACGACAACGGTCGAGAGACGGCGGAAACGAATCCGGAAATCCGCCGCCACGATCGCGGTGATGCGCGCGAACGACTCCTTCATTCGTTAGGGCGCTCCGCGCTGCTGAAGTTCATCAGATAAAGGAACGCATCTTCCAATTCCGGTTCGGCAGGCGTCGCCTCGAGCGCGGGTGATGGCCCGACAAAACGAATGTGCACGCCATCCGGCTTGCGCACCGCGCTGGAAATTTTGAGCGTGGAACGCAACTGCTCGAATTGCTCCGACGTCACTACGCTGCGCCAGACGTTGCCGTCACAGGCGCGCAACATTATTTCAGGCGTCGTCATCCGGAGGAGCGCGCCTTCTTTCATCACCGCGATCTCGGTGGCGATCGACTCCACGTCCGAGACGATATGGGTCGAGAAGAATGACAAGCTTCCCAAAACCGATTTCGGACAAAACATTGCGAAAGCGCACGCGCTCCTTGGGGTCCAGGCCGGCGGTCGGCTCGTCCACGATGACCAGATCGGGATCATTGATCAGCGCCTGCGCGATCCCGAGCCGCTGCTTCATGCCGCCGGAGAAGCCGCCCACCGTGCGGTCGGCCACCCCGTGCAGATTTACGCTCTCGAGCATGGTCATGACCCGCTGTTTCGAACGCACGCCTTTGAGCGCCGCGAAGTAAGAAAGAAACTCACGCGCCGTCAAGGTTATCGTAAACGCCGAAGTCCTGCGGCAGGTAACCGAGTTTTCTCCGCAATTCGTTAGGCCGCTTCGCCACGTCCACGCCTCGGAACAAAATCCGCCCGCTCGTCGGACGGGTGATCGTCGCGATCATCTGCATCAGCGTCGTCTTGCCCGCGCCGTTCGGGCCGAGCAATCCGATGACGCCCGACTTCACTTCCAACGAGAGATCCCGCACGCCGAAGTTCCCGGCACGAAACTTTTTCGATCGTGAGCACGCGAAACGATTGCCTAACGAAACCGAAAGTCACGAGCGGACTGGATGACATCCTGGCAGCGTCCCGGCAGGTTAAGCGGAGACACGCGGGAATAGATCAGCTCTGCAAATTCCACGGCCTCTTGCCAGACGTCGAGTTCGCGTCTCAGAATTCCAGATGCGCTGACCGTGCCTGGCATTGTGAAAGTTCGTTAGGCAAGCCCGGCCTCGGCTCCGTTGCGTGACGGGTCACGGCAAGTTTTGAAACTCAGCTCACCTCAGCCAACTGAACCCTAGGCTGCGAGGGCGTCGGCCGCAGCCTCCGGCGCCTCGTGCGGCAAGACCAGCGGCGTGCTCACGCTCGGCCCGGCCTCCTCAGAAACAATCAGGCGCCGCGTGCCTAACGAACGCAGCGGTCGGTGCAAGCCGAAGTCGAGCCAGCGCCGATCCTCCGGCCGGATCGATACCCCCAAGATCACCACCACCTGGCGCATTTTCCGCCTAAGTGCCCGCTCCGCCCCATCGCGCGCCCGCTTCTTTACGATGCAGTCCGCCTTCGCCGCACGCAGCTCTCGCTGCGCCTTTACCATCCGCTGCCGGATGGCCTCGCCATCCTTCTCCGTGATGTGGGCGACGGGGTATTCGTATTGCGGGTTTTTCCCAAGGTAGTGGGCCATTCCCCGGGCCAGTGATATTCGCGGCTCCATCCGTTTCGGAATGGCCGTGCGCCGGGATGTGACCCCCAACTGAAGCCAGGATTCCGACCATCGGTTGCCGAAAACCGCAGTGAGGAACGCGCGCGTCCGCACCAGCCAATCCGTCAACACCTTATCTGCAGCGGTGGATTCCTTGCCGGCATCGGCCTTGGCCGCCCGGGCCTCTCCGTAGATAATCTCGGCCCGGCGCAGCCGCTCCAGCATCGTCTGGAAACCGGCTTCGGGAGTTTGCGTCATCTTCAGCCACGGCCCATGCAGCCTCAGGCCTTCCGCCATCTCGCCGCCCAGCCGCAGCAGGTCATGAATCCCTGAAGGAAGAGTGTTGTCCGTAATCATATCAGTAACTCCTAATTCGTTCTTATTGTCTCGGGCCGCAGCGCGGCAGAATCGCCGGCCGCGTCACCTCTTTGCGCTCCACAATAAGCATCGGCGATGCCAGACACCGCGAACCTTCCCATCAGCTCTGCCGCCATGGGCGGATAATGTGATGGGACTGGACCAACCGAAGAGCCGCGCACTTTTTCCGGCCCAGCCCTCACTCACCTCATCCGGAGAAGGGAATTTCCATCCCCACGCCGGCGGATGGCTTTCCGAGAAAACTTTTCCCGTACTTCGGCGGTGCGATGGCACTTCTATTAAGCTGACACTCGCGCGCGGGCCCATCACAGCATCCGCCTGTCGCGGACCGCGCGATGGGAGCGGACGGATGAACCAGCATCTGCCTTTCGCTCATGGGGGGACGCGGCAACCCGGCAGCAGATAAGTCTTCCCACAAAGCGGCTCGTGCAAATCGGGGCAGTGTGGGAGACGGCTGCCGAATCTGGTTCGGCATAAACGTCTGGGCGTTATTTATGCCGGAGCGTAGGCGAACGCTGCCGAACTTTACGCTCAGCGGCTCAGCAAGAACGTCGCAATCTGTCGCGGGCCTACGATCCCAGCACAAGCCGCCGGCTCCCGCACTCACTTCGGAGTTGCCTTGCATTTCCCGGCGGATCGCGGCGAGACTTTGTGCCATCCCTTTTCGCGGATCGGTTTGAAGATCGCGCCGCGCATCCCGCGCGATAGGGACGGGATCGAGAAGGTTGGCGATTTGTCTTGTCGCGCGATCCCCGCTTGTGTAGTTCCGGAGCGACATGAAAAAAGCTCTACCTGACTCGCCTAAAACACAAAAATACCGCGTGCTGATGACAAGATTGCCGGAGGGTCGTTCCGCAAGCCGGGTTACCAGCGAGACTCACCGCCGCGCGGCCGCGTTTCTCATCCGAATTGCTCTCCTCGTAGGTTTGGCGCTTTTCAGCGCTGGGTCGTTCGAAACATCTTACGCCGGGAAGACGGTAGCTCGGGCCGCGCAAACTGCGGGCTCCGGCAGAGTTTTCGTCGTCAATACAGGGTCAAACTCTGTGTCTGTTGTCGATGACGCGTCCGGAGCGGTAATCGCGTCGATTCCGGTTGGAGAAAGGCCCATCCGAATTGTCGCCAGCTTGGACGGGCGCAACGTCTATGTTTCCAACTTCCATGGCGCATCGATTAGTGTGATCGATACTGTAAACCTTGCCGTCACTGCGACGATTGCGGTGGAGCCTTCGCCGCAAGCGAGTGCTATCACGATGGATGGCACTCGGCTCTTTGTCGTGCATCAGCACCAGCAGGTTGTCTCGGTCATCGACCTTGCCACCGATACAGTGCTCAGAGTGATCCCAATCGGCGACCCCAACGGGGTGCCCGGTAACACAGCGGGCGACATCCTTTTTACGCCCAATGGCCGCTACGCCTTCGTGCCCAACTACTCCCAGAACGTCGTGGACGTGATTGACACGAGCACGTACGCGGTTACCGCGCTCCCCACCGGGGCGCAACCTCGGCGAGTGGCCGTCACACCAAGTGGGAACCGCGTCTTCGTTGCCAACTTCAACGGTGATTCCGTCACGGCAGTCGACGCGCGAAAGTTAAGCGTCGTCGACACGGTAGCGACGGGGGGTAATGCCCCCCGCGGCATAGCAGTCAATCCGCGGGGCACCGAGGTTTACGTCACAAACGTTCACACAGGAAGTGTTACAGTCCTTGATACACGCACGCTAAGTGTGTTGGGCGAAATTCGGGTCGACAACAAACCATGGAACGTGATTTTAAATGCCGATGGTTCGCGCGCAATCGTTACCAACAGTGGTTCGGACACCGTCTCAATTATCGACACAGCGACGCTGGCGGTGGTTAAGACGATCCCTGTGGGACACGGGCCATTCTTTGCAGTTTTCAATGGAGATCAAACGAAACTGTACATATCCAACGAGGGCGAAAACCAGGCCTTTGACTTGGGTAGTGTGACAATCATCGAGACGGCAACCTATACTGTTACTGGCACTGTGCCGCTCGAGCGACAGCCGTTCGATCTGGTGTTCGTCAATCCCATTTAAATCAACACCGGCACGCTGGAGCTGGGCTACGTTTTACAAGAAACAGGGATTGCTGAGCCCTCGGAAAATTCGTGGGGCGATCTAGTGTGGGGTGAATTGTACAACGACTCTCGAGTTGACGGCGTTCGTGGAGAAGTCAGCTGTGGCTGGCGAATCCATCGATTCTAGTGGCTGAGTGCGTTGAGCACGCGCTCCGTCAGCGCGAGGTCATACGACGCCAGCTTCGGGGTCATTTTTCGTCGGGGTGCGCACGACCGGAATCTTCTGCCGGCCCACCTGTCCGGCGAAAAGCCGGCGCGCCAAAACGTCGACTTCTTCGGCCACCCCGAGCGAAGCGCTCCTTGGTGGTTACCCTGCCCGCCCTCTAAAGCAGGCCGCAGCTTCAATCGCTATCCAAGCCACCACCCAGCACTAAGTTAAGGGGCAGAGTGATAAAAAGGAGTGGTTAGTAGAAGGTGGATTTATTAGGCAAGTGAATGCCAAACCAGACATCTTTCTTTCACGCCTTTGGACCGCTTCTTTTCGGGACCGGCGCGCGTGGCGCTGGAGCGTTTGAGTAAGCTCGATTCGCTGCAAGAACTCTATGCGAACTTTAGAGATCTCTTTCCGCAACGGCTGCTGAGTCCCACGGAGAAGGGAGCCAATAGCCGGAGAAGAAGTTTACTCGCGGGTTACCTCCTGGACTGTTGCCTAGCACAGGCTTCTGCCAACTCGATTGCGGCCAGCGTTCCTGGCCGGGCTTGCCTGTAACCCGATATTCTAACAATGGGAGACCAATCACAAACGCCTATTTGCCGCGACGAAGCAGCTGGAAAGGCGAGCCTGACCAAGAACCAGTGGCTCGCTCATCGCGCCGAGGGTACATGGCGGATCAATTCGGGCGGAAGGAAAGTTGCCGGCGGGCCGCATTCCTATTCTAATTACAGGCTATACACTATCTCGCTTTTAGTGCCAAGAAGTGTGGCGCCTCCGCGGTGTTCGCGAAGACCGTGCCTGTGCCCGACGGAGAAAACTTCTCGATCTGATTGGCTTTGCTATTAACGACATAAACATTGTTAGCTGCATCGATTAGCAGGCCCAGCGGTTTATTAAGGTTGGACGTGGTAAATGTCGTCCTGCTGCCATCGGTATGGAATTCCTCAATCGAGTAACCGCCACAATTCTTAAGCGTACCCGCGTTAGACACATACAGATTACCGGACATATCAAAAGCCAGCCCATACGCAACGCAGAAACCAGTGTCGGCCAGAACGGTTTCTGTATGAGGAGCGGTGAACGTCAGCACGCTGCCGGTGGAGACTGGGCCGCCATAGGCGTTAGAGACGTAAAGAACGCCGCTGGAATCGAAGGCGAGGGAGATCGGTTGTCTCAATTGATCGGTGGAATCGGCATAAACAACGGGCCTGAGGGGTGGCGTGAATGGGTACATGAACTCTAAGACTGTTTGGCCGGAAGCGGTTGCGACAAAGAGGTTACCGTTCGAGTCGAAAGCGAGACCATGGGCCTCTCTCAGGTCCGAACCCTGGTAGAAGATTGATGGAGAACCTCCCTTTGCAGGAATCGTGTAAATGGTCGCTTCATGATTCAAACTGCTGTCGCTCGCCACGTAAAGCGTAGCAGCGGAATCAAACGCCAGACCAGTCGCCTTGATGATCATTGAAGCGAGCACTTTTCCAGTGCCCCCGCTGGGAGGGAAATACTGGATTTCCCCGGCCTGATAGTCGGTCACGTAGAAAATGCTGCTGGCTGCCGGCAAGGTTCTGGCGGCATCGAAATGACTCTCAGACGTTGCCAGAGACCCAGCGCCAGGTTGAGCCAGCGCAAGCTGGTGCGTGGCGACGAGAGCTAGCACAATGGGAGCGGCGAAAAGAAAGCGCCGCCGTCGAGGCGAATAAAAACTTCGGCAGAATGCATCGTGGTTCATATAATGAGTGCCTTACGCAGAAAGCAATGTCGCGCAAGAGACTCGGCGGAACCCGGGGACGGCCGCCCGGGAGTGAAAAGCTGCACTTAACAGCATATTCGCCCAAATAATTCGCCCAGAACGACAGCTTTGTCACCATTCCGGTCAAGTCTTCCCCAGAGTATCTAGGCCCTATTGCCGCGCCTCTGCGGCTTCGAGCGGCTAATGGCGTGCTACGCCGACCTCGAGGAAATCGATCCGACGCGGGGGAAAGGATGAAGGCGGAAGGATAAGTGTGTGCTGAGTAAGGCCGAAGAGTGGCAGCTTTTCTTTGAAGCCGCACAAAGTCATCGAGGAGACGAAAAGGTAACCCCTCAGGTCGCCGCCAGCGGTCGGGCGAACGAACATACCTGAATAAACACTGGTCAGCTCTCGGAACCGCTATTGCCGCGTTGGCTTGCTCGAGGACAAAGTCATACTGGCTCATGGCCCGCCGCCTCGCTGCCATTCTTGCTGCCGATGTAGTAGGATATAGCCGCCTGATGGGTCTCGATGAGGCGGGCACGCTGGCAGCCTTCAAGGCTGTCAAAACCGAGCTGATAGATGCCGCAATGGCCGGGCATGATGGACGCATCGTTAAACTCATGGGCGACGGCATCCTGGTTGAGTTCTCCAGCGTGGTGAGCGCCGTGGGCTGCGCGGTGGAGATTCAGCGTCAGCTCCGGGAACGGAATGACAAGCTCCCCCAGATCGCCGGATCGAGTTCCGCGTGGGGGTGAACATTGGCGAGGTTATCGTGGAAGGGGAAGATATCTTCGGGGACGGTGTCAACCTCGCGGCCCGGCTCGAAGGCATCGTGCAGCCTGGCGGCATCGCTATCTCCGGTTCAGCGCGCGACCACGTCGGCAACCGTCTCGATCTTGGCTTCGAAGATATGGGCGGGGAGATTGAGATTGACAGTCAGGGTGCGAATCTTGAGAGAAGGCAGGGAAATTGGAGCGCCCCGCTGAGATGTAGGGCCGCGCCAAAAAGGTCAATTGCCTCGACCTCGTCCAGCATCAAGAGATTATTCGGTTGAATGACGACCATCGCATTTTCGATCCCGAGGGCGCCAACGCCGTGTTCGCCCCAAGGACGCGCTTGACCGGTTCTAAACAATGATAAGTTCCGGGATGAAAGAAGTTGCCGATCTTAAGCGCCATTCTTCGCCGACCGTGACGCCGCAGGCGCTGGCGTGGGACGGGACGCAGCTTTGGATGAGTTCCCGTGATCTCGGCACGCTCTACCGGACCGAACGCGACGAGTTGAAGATTGTCGAGGAAATCGATCCGCCTGGAGTCGTGTGGGCCGGGGTAGCCACGCACGACGACTGGCGGTTCACGATCGGCGAAGGATTGAACGACGACCGATACGTCTATCGCTACACGGCGGCTGAGGGCTTCAAGAGATTGTTTGCTTGTCCGGAGTTGACTGGCTCCTATTTGAGCTTCGATGGCCAGCACCTTTACCTGAGTCAATGGTATAAGGAACGGATTCTGAAGCTGGACGACAAGGGGAACATCGAGGGCCAGATCAATGTCGGGGCGGAGATCTGCGGGCACACGTTTGTCGACGGGCTCATCTATGTGTTGCGTGGCCGCGAAAACAAAGATGTTCCGAACAGGGCCGAAGAGTGGCGGATTGCCCGGCTAAACCCGCGCGAGGAGAGTCCGGCAGTGGAGGATCTGGCGACAATTCCCTTCGCCTCCCGCTCGCTGGCTTTCGATGGCCAGAGATTCTGGTCGAACCATCGCGCAGCGAACGAGACTGTGTCGTTTGCCGTTCCTGGCTAGCTGACACTGTTCCTGGCGCGGGCGATTTCTACCGTCGGCGGCACGCCGAGTGCAGGTCACGTGGGACTAAGAAGGCGTTTGCCAGCCACGGATTTGGAAACAGTGGGCAAGAGCGCGATGCCTCCGAGTCCGATGAAACGTTTGCTGGACCTACTCTCTTTTTCTCTTTGTCCCAGGTTAGTGATGTTTCGCCCATCGCATTTAGCCGTTCGACCCTGCTCGATTCCTGAGTAAGATCGCAGCGGCTGCTTTTCAAAAGTGAACCCGCTGCTTCCGCAACTTGCCGAATTCCTGTCCGGGCGAACGCAATGGGTCATCGACCTTTGGAGCCGGGCGGTCGCCCGGCAGCCCGACATTGAGTCGGCCGATAATCTCACCTACCAGCAGCTGATAGATCATCTACCGGCTTTTCCGCGATCTCACTGAGCGGCTGAATAGCGGAGGACAGGAGCATGCCGCAAGCGAAATCGAGCACGCACATAGCCACGCTCGCCATCGATGGCATCAGGCCGCAAAACGAAGCCCGTCGCGTAGCTCAATATGCGGTCGCAACGTTGATCTCCGGCCAGGGTTCGCTGGCAGAGACTGGCCCGCAAATGCTCGAAACTATCGGAAGCAGCGGTCCCTGGGTTTTCGGAGCTTTCTGGATCATTAACGACGAGCGACAACTTGTCTGCCACTCGACGTGGCGAACATCGGGCCGCGAGCTTGAGCAATTCCAAGCAGATACAGAGACGCTGACATTTTCCCTGGCGAAGGACTGCCTGCCCGTGTGATCGCTTCGAGAAAGCCTGCGTGGATTGCTGATGTGACGGTGCAATCGGCCTTCCCCCGGCGGGAAGTGGCACGAAAGAGCGGGCTGCATGGTGCGTTGCTGTTTCCACTTCTGGCTTCAAGCGGAGTCAACGGTGTGATCGAGTTGTTGAGCGACTCGGTCCTCGCTCCCGATGAGGACCTCCTTCGACTTGCCGGGGCGCTCGGCATAGAAATAGGTCTCTATATCGAGCGGAAGCGCTCAGAGGAGGAGTTGCGCCGGCAAAAAGAAGCTGCCGAAGAAGCCAATCAGGCAAAGGACCGCTTTCTCGCCGCGCTTAGCCACGAATTGCGCACACCGTTGAACCCGGTGCTGATGTGGGCCTGCGCGACCGCACAAGATAAGACTCTCGACGACGATATGAAGGAGGGTCTCAGGATGGTTTGCCGCAATGTCGAAATGGAAGCACGGCTCATCGATGATCTGTTGGATCTGACCCGGATCGCCCGCGGCAAGCTTCAGCTCAATCTTCAGCCCTGCGATGCCGGTGCGCTGCTCCAGCATGCGCTGGAAATTGTGCGAAGCCAGCTGACCGGAAAAAACTTGCATGCCGCGCTTGATCTGCAGGCGAGCAATCACGAGATAATGGCCGACGCCACGCGGATTGAGCAGGTTTTTTGGAATCTCCTTAAGAACGCGAACAAATTTACGCCCGAGAACGGGGAAATTGTGGTCCGCTCCTATGATGCCGCGCCCGGCGTGCTCGCTTTCGAAATAAGCGACTCGGGGCGCGGAATCGATCCGGCATTGATGCCAAAGCTGTTTACTGCGTTCGAGCAGGGCATTCGCGGCGGAGGAGGCTTGGGCCTCGGTCTGGCCATCTGCAAAGCGATCGTGCAAATGCACGGGGGGAAGATCTACGCTGCGAATAAGCCGGATGGGCCCGGAGCGGTTTTCACCATTGAGTTGATCGCCGTCGCTGATCGTGGAGTCAATGCGCCGCTCACGTCCAGAGCGGAAGCTGTCCCTTGGCGGACGTTACGGATTCTAATCGTGGAAGACCACGGGCACACAGCTGCAGTTATGTCGAGCCTACTCAAGCGCGAAGGGCACGATGTCCTATCCGCTCCGACGGTGCGTGAGGCCCTCGACATCTTGCGCTCGAGGAAGCTCGATCTTCTCGTCAGCGATCTCGGTCTGCCCGACGGCAACGGCTTCGAGGTCATGCGCGAGCTGGCGAAGATCAGCGACGCCAAAGGGATCGCCGTTAGCGGCTACGGGATGGACGAGGACATTCAGCGGAGCAGCGACGCGGGATTCTCAGCCCATCTGACAAAGCCGATCAACGTCCAGGAACTGCAGGAAACGATTCAGCGAGTTACGTCCGAGACTTAAATGCCCTGGATCGCCGCGACGGGATCGTTCGAGACGACAACCAACCTCGCCAAAATTGGTTCCCTGCTTGCGACGGGCCGCAAGGAGGGCTATTACAGCGGCAATTCTTTATATGCAGTCGAAATACTTAAGACCGGGACTACAGCAACGCGCGTTTTGCATCATAATTACGGGTGGATCGGATTAGTCCGGTTTGCTTGACGTATTCCGCGATCGCATTAAACAAAAGATTCGAGAAAAATGAAATCAAAACTGCTTCTAACGTTACTGGCAACAGCCTTTGCTGGGGCCGGCCTCACGACTCCGCAAGCTCAAGCAAGCCAAATCAACGGTGCCATCACCTTCGCTGGCGGGGCTATATTCGATACAAACTCCCTGGCAACGGCAACGACAGTCAATACCTTCGAGAATGTCACCGTAAAGAGTCGCGACGGCGACTACGCGGCGTTCCTCGACGTTGGTGATTCAGTCGCCATGGCAATGCCATACGTCTTTGTGCCTACGACGCCAACACCGGCTCTCTGGAGTGTGGGAGGCTTTACGTTCGATCTGACGAATTCGGTCGTTGTGCTGCAAACCTCAAATTTCCTCGCTATCACTGGGAGCGGAACGATTTCGGGGAACGGCTTCGACGCGACCCCCGGCACATGGAGCTTCACGTCACAATCGCCGGCTGCGGATGGCGTTTTTAGCTTCTCTGCCGGCTCTAGCGCGCAAGGGGTGCCAGAAGGCGGGAGTACCGTCGCACTACTGGGCCTCGGACTCGTCGCCGTCGCATTTCTCCGCTGGAAGGCAGCCGCGTAGGCTCAGGCTAACGACTTAGCAGCATAAGTTGCCGGGCGGGAGAGATTCCGCCCGGCAATTTTGTTTTTGCATGCATCGAGCTTGCGAGGCCATGCTGCGGCTTAACTCCGGGAACGCCACAGGCATCCACCACTTCTTATCTGGAATCGCGGGAAAAAAACCCAGTTCAGCTTCCGCCGCGTGTTCAGAGACTCTGCTCAAGGTCCATCTCCTTCGGGGAGGATTGAGGTGCTTTCGGGCCAGGCAGACGGCAGCGAATACGGGTTCCCCCTCCCTTTCGCTGCCCGATCGTAAGCTCCGCTCCAATCGCACCAGCCCTGTAGTTTATGTTCCGCAGTCCCATGCCGTTCGCGGTTGGATCGCGCTCGAAACCTTTACCGTCGTCTTGGATGACCAGCACTGTTCGTCCCCCGAGGACGTCCAATTCAATGGCAATTCTCTTTGCCCCGGCGTGTTTTACCGCATTCCCAACCGCCTCTTCGGTTATCCGGTATAGGTGAAGAGCAGTCTCCGGCTCGAGCTCAATCCTCTTGCCGTGCGGCCATAGGAAGTTTATCCCGTCCGGCATCCTTTCAGCGAGTTCGTCTAACGCCGCAGGCAGACCGTTCGCTGTGAGCGTTACGGGATGCAGTCCCCGTGAAAGTAATCGGCAACTTTCGATTGTATCGTTTATCAATCTCGAGATCTTTTGCAGTTCCGCGCCCGATCGGCTGTCTTTCCGGGCAATTCGCGTTGCAAGGACAGAGGTCATCATGGCCGTCGCGCTTAAGCGCTGGCAGAGATCGTCGTGTAAATCTTGCCCGATTCGCTCGCGTTCGCTCTCCACGGCTATCAACAACTCAGCCTCCAGTCGTCTGCGGTGTCGCACTTCACTTTTAAGAACCGAAAGGGCCGATTGCAGGCGGGCATCCTCTGTGGCAGGTATTGAATCGAGCAACGATTGGTATCGTTCTTCGCAGGTGTGGAGGTCCGCGATCACTTTTCTATAGGCGGGCTTCGCCACCGTTTCATTCTCCATGTCGCGCGCGTCCACGAACAGGAATCGCGGCGCGCCTGCTGTCTAGGTGCTCCGAATCATCCGGAAAAGAGCAGTGGACGCCGGAATTTTGCGTTCGGCAATACTCGGCCGGCATTGCCGGGCGCGGATACGGAGTGAAGCGGTAGGCATGGCGACCGCCTTCAACATCCCCAAAGGTAACGGATCTGTAATTTTTTACAGGTCGTAGGGGAAAAACTAACTTTTAATGTCCCAGCCACTTTAACCACTTTTATGAACTTTCAAAAGTTGCTTACAGATTTATCACCGCGGTTGCATTTGCGTGCGTCATCTCGAGCCCGGACGCGGTGGGCGTAACCGGACCTGCGCAAATCACAGGTCTCTCCGCTCCCACGGCCTATCGAAGCGGCTGTCTGGAAATAACCGGAGCAAACTTCGGGTCCGAGGGCGAGACTTTGATCGGCGGGCTAGCAGCTCCGATCGCAGACTGGCAGGACACGAAGATCGTCGCTTATGTGCCTGAGGCAGCGGCGCTCGGAGCCTCCAGTGTGCAGGTGGTGAACTCTTCCGGCCAACCCAGCTCGACCGTCGCCTTGACGGTGACTGCCCGCCAGGCCAACGGCAAAGTGAAATGGCGCTTCCGGCAGGACGGGCCCTACTCGCTTCGCGCCGGATGGTCTTTCGACCTATTTTATCACCTTCACCGCGGCCGGCAATAACGACACCAGCGAGTCCTTTGTCCATGCCCTCGACATGAGCGCAACAACTTCGGCGCCTGTTTTGCGGAGCACCAAGATCACCGTGACGGCGAGAACATCCGGCACGGCGGTAAACGCAACCGGGAAGGTGGCGGTGCAGGACGCGAATGGGCTCGCTATCCCGGGTGCAACTGTTGCCATTACCTGGAAGGTGCCGAGTGGTGCAACCCAAAGGCAAACCGCCGTGACCAGTTCCAGAGGCATGGCATCCTTTGCCATCACTGATATCGCGGGGAGTTGCACCCTGACGGTAACTGATACCACCAAGGCTGGCTACACTTTCGACGCAGCAGGCAGCGTCCTTACCAGGAAGGCTAGGAGCCGTTAGGCCCAGATAAAGAATGACCGCTTTTCTGGAATTGGAAGAAGCTTGCGAGTAAGCCAGGCGGTAGATCTTCCCATATCGGCCCAAGCGGCCGGTGTTCACATGCTTGAAACAGGTGGAAGTTCCCGACCCCATTCGGTCCAGACCAATCCGAGTTTGGTTGGGCGGGATTAAACACGGTTCGATCCGAATCTCCAGGTGCCTGCGACTGGCGTTCGATCTCTTGAAACCCAGTCGGGAGCCGGGCAATGCCAGCAGCTACGGGCGCGAGTCCCGTTAGGGCTTCATTTTCATCTTGGAGATTTCCATCCGGAGGTCTAAAATCCGCCCCTAACACACCGCGAAGCTTTATGAAACCAAGTCGACTCCGCTATTTTCTTTTTGTTTTCTCTTTTCTTCCGATTCTCCTTGCGGTCGCCGCTCCCGCTGCGCAAGCAGCGATCGATTGGAAGCAGCTTTTCCCGATCGCCTCCCCGCCGGCGCGGTCTTACCTGGCGATGGCTTATGATATCGCTAGTGAGAAGGTAGTCGTTTTCGGCGGATTCGACGGTCGCGGTTATCTCCGGGATACATGGACCTTCGATGGATGGGATGACTTGGGTCAAAGTTGATACCGCCACGGCGCCTTCCGCCCGGGCCAACGCTCAGATGGCGTACGACCACCATACGCGAAAGGTGGTTCTTTTCGGTGGCTATAACGGCAAACCGACTTGTGAGATACCTGGCTATGGGATGGCGCTACCTCCACCTGGACGCAGGCGATGCCCACTCATTCGCCCAAGGCGGTTGCCGGGCCCATGGTCTTCACGGATCTTAATGGGCGCGTCGATGAGTTCGGCGGCTTCTCGGGCAATCTTTACGAGGGGACGATGTGGCAGTGGAGTGGTTCCGATTGGCGACAGTTGCATCCCTCTCAGCTGCCTTTTGCCAGGTCCTCGTCAGCGGTGGGAGTGGACAACCGTTCGAAGCAAATCGTCCTCTACGGCGGCTTGGGGGACGTGAATCCTCTTAACACTTGGACTTACGACGGAATCACTTGGATGCTTCAATCTTCCGCCACGCAACCGCTCACGGTCTACGGAGCATCTGCCGCGTTCGAGCCTAACTTGGACAGCGTCATTCTCTTCGGCGAAACCGATGGTGGAGTGGACCAAAATAGGACCTGGTCATGGACCGGCTCAAATTGGAGAGAGCTTTTTCCGCGGCAATCGCCCGAAGCACGCGAAGGCGCAGGCATGACCGACGATAAGGCGCTGGGTCACCTCGTTATGTTCGGTGGACAGGACCACGAACATCCGTTAGGCGACACCTGGACACTGGTACCGTAGGCGGCCCCCCAAGGGAGTTCTTGGAAAGTTCTGGGCCGTAGACCGGCCGGATAACGGCCAGCACCATCCATCCTATCAACTATTTGCAGACTCCTGCCGAGCTGCTCCCTCATTTTCCTGGTTGCGTCCTTCCAATCTATCAAAGGGCGGCTTCGATATGGCAAAGGGAGGGTTCTAGATTCCTGAGACGTATCAGACCCGGAGCTCAAGCGAAGGGCGCGGTCATTCCTCCGAAACATCCGCTCCGCGGCGACGGCCGAATTCGTTCACTGGACAAGCGACCATCCGCAAACATCCCCGTAGTTCAACGGATAGAACGAGGGTCTCCTAAACTCGGCGCGCTGCGAAGCTATGATAGCGGGCGCCCAAGGCTTGGCTGCCTTTGATTGCATCTTGGCTCACACGCTGACATATTGCTGGCGATAAGTGGCACCGTCATATCAAGCCCGCACGACGCGAACTCAGGAATTGGCTATAACTGACAGGAGTGCTGCTAATCCAGCTGGCAAATAGGCGCAGCTGAGAACGGCCCCGGTTTGGGTGCTGTTGCTTGCACCCGAAGGTAGAGATCAAGGCTTTATGAGATAGGTCTCTCGTGCTATTGGAACCGCTCGTGGAACACGAATGAGCGCTCTGCTGCTCGATGGCAGTTCAGCGAACAGTAAACGAAATCGTACGACTGGTGCCGGCAGTGCCACTTGCCGAGCCGCGAGTGTAAGGGGTTCCAGTTAGAGTATGGGTGCCGTTGGATAGTATACCGGGGGCATAATCCCCCGCGGTATCGCCGAAGAGGGCGTAAGGCGCGCCACTCTCGGTCCGCGCATTGGCATTCCCGTCGAACGCGAAACGGACACTACCGACAGTAGCTGGGCTGGTATTCGCGCAGATGTTCAGATGAGCAGTGGGAAGCGAAGCGGAGTCAATGATTGCTCCATCACTCAGCTGCTCATAACCTGGCACGGGCTGGTCCGTATCTGAGTTGATCAGGGTGAAGCTAACTACGGCCTGACCAGGAGTAGGAGTAGGCGTCGGGCTAGGGGTAGGAGTAGCCGTGGGCGACGGGGTTGGAGTTGGTGAGGGACTTGGAGTGGGTGTAGGGGTCGGAGTTGGGGTGGAGGATGCAGTAGAAAAAACCTCGAAAACGTTCGAGTTCGAGTGAGCAGCCTTGACACCGCCGCCGGCAACTAAGATTTCCCCGCCTCCAACTACCGGAAAAATTCCGTGTCGCGCCGTAGGCATCGGCGTCTCGAGCCGCCAGCTTTGCGAAACAGGATTGTAGACGTCCACGCGATTGTAGACGTTCCCGGTGACCTGCCCCGTTCCAGAACTGGTGGTCTCCCCACCCATGACATAGAATTCATTTCCGTAAAATGGCGCCTTCCCCATGCCACCGCGCGGTTGAGGGAGAGGCGGTAGGGTTGATCCAGCTTGGCCACTCCATTGCCAGGTGTTGGATGCCGGATCGTAAATCTGAACGTCACTGTAGCCGATCGAGACTACATTACCTCCGGTTCTGCCCCCGAAGATGTAGAACTTCTGCCCGTCGGTGCCCGCCGCCGCGTGATTCCGTCCGGCTGGCATTGGCGCGATAGAGCTCCAGGTGTCCGCGGCAGGATCGTAGACAGCGGCTGTATTCACCGTTGTAGTCCCGACGATGCCCCCTGCCATGTAAACTCTTCCGCCGATGAGCGCGGTTGCGACGGAGCCTGCAGCGTAAGGCGCTGAAGTTCCAAGTGTCCACGAGTCTGTCGTCGGATCATATATTTGCACCCTCCCGGCCGGCCCGGCTGCACCCAATCCGCCGAAGAGATAGAATTTGCCGTTGCTGACTTCAGCGGCGTGATGATCTCCGAGGATGGGACGCTGGGCTAAATCGCTACGCCAGGTTCCCGCTACAAGGTCGTAAGCCATGGTGGCACTTGTATCACCCCCTAAAACGTAGAGCACGCTGTTGACGATCCCTGAGGAAACTTCACCCACGGCGATAGGAAGAGTGGGGCCGGTTCGCCACGTTCCTCCCGTTGTCGTCGCTTCCGTCACCCACGTTTGATTCTGAGGCTGTCCGTTGATGAGCCCACACGTCACCACCATTTGGGTTCCGATCAGACCAGACACAGGCGACTTCCGCCCCGCCGGAAGAGGAGTAAGCTCGCTCCACGAATTCGTGAGCGGATCGTATTCGATAACGTTGGGGAGTATCACTTTGCCAGTAGTTACACCAGCGACAACGACGATCCGCTCATCGCGCACAAAAACATTGGAGGTGATGTGCCCAATCGGCCGGGGCATGGGTGCGGCCTGAGTCCATGTATTAGTGGCGGGGTCGTATATGTCCAGTTCGTCCTGAGGGGCGGTGCCTTCGTTGCCTTTGTGTTGGCCGCCGATAGCGTAGAGCTTTCCGTTAAGCGCGATTCCGCCCATGTGGTTACGTGGATTAGGCATCGGCGCCAGAAGCTGCCCGCTGGAGGTAGTCGTTTGCCAGGTGGTCCCGCTATCCAGATCGAAGGTCCAATGTGTGCCGTAATCGGTCCAGATGCCGGATGAACGAACGGTACCTCCGAAGAAGTGCAGCACGCGGCCTATCTTGGCTAAAACGCCGCCCGCCCTTGGCGCCGGCAACGTGGGCCCCGCCGACCAGTAGTTGCCATTGACGCTATACTTCCAGACCTGGTCAGTTGTCGGACCCGGATCGTCCCCAACAAAGCCACCCGCGAGCCAGTAGGTTTGATTGTTCGATTGATCTGTGTCCGCGACTTGCCCGGAATGAGTGGTGGGCTGTGGAATGCTGGTGATGACCGCCCACGAGTCGCTCGCAGGGTCATAGGCATTACATTCCGCCGTGGTCAGAATCGATGCACCATTAGTGTAAAAACCGCTGAACTCGAAAAGCTTGCCCGCGGCAGCTCCGCCTACAGCCTCATAGCGGACGAGAGGACAAGAGCTTTTCGTCGCCCAGACGAGCGGATCTGCAGCGTAGGCGCGCGAAGTGGTCAAAACTAAACACGCGCCAAACACCGCGCGCTTGATCGTCAATCTTTTTAAATCCATAGCCGCGTCGTTTCGGACGCAAATTCAACATGTCATCCCAAACCCGTTTTGTGAAGTCAAATTATCTGATCCGCAGAAAAACGCGTGCCCCAGTTCGGGGATAACAGCCGGTTTGAAATCAGCATCTATCGAGAGGATCGCGCCCTCGCTCAACCTGCGGGTGCGCGTTGGCGCTATCATAACGTCCGAGAAGCGGATTGGGACTAGCAGCACTGGACCGTGGATGTCGCCTTTGGACGCGTCGCCCTGCGCACTGCCTCCGCTACCTGGCGGAATAGTGAGATTCGTTCAACAGCTCCGCTGCTCTGAGCGCATCTTCGACACGCGCACCGCCAATACGAACCCCGCGCGCGCCCAGATTCTGACGGCGGATCGATTCAACCTTCACAAACGTGTCTGCCGCCGCGCGTGAGCTGAAGAAGTTTCGAACACGTTTGCCGCCGACGTGATAACCGGAAATCTTGAATCTGCGCTTGCCGCCGACGACCTCCGGAACGATTACAATTCATGCAGCCTCGTGCCTCGTCTGACTCTCAATGGCAGCATCACGCATCAACAGTTGCCACGCCGGCAATAAGAAAGTCTCTGCTTTTGAGCGATTCCGTTTACGCTTTGATTGATACTATTTGTCCCCGTAGTTCAACGGATAGAACGAGGGTTTCCTAAACCTTAGATGTGGGTTCGATTCCCGCCGGGGACAGCGCAAATGCTCGAGAGGCGCTCTATCTTCCTGAATGTAAAATACCTCATCCGCTTCTGCCTTACGCCTGAATGAAACAGGCATCAGGCGGTTGTAGGGTGCGCTGTCCTCAGCGCATCGTCTCCTCAGGCTGCACCTCTACCTCCAATGCATTGAGGACAGCGAGCGCTACAACCGATTCGAGGTCAGAACTGCTGCGCCTAACGACAAAAGGAGTGATTGCCTGCTGGGCCGGTTCAGAGGCGTCGGAGGCGCGCGTCAAAAAACCTCTTCCAGGCGGCCCCATCCTCCGACATCTCTATGCTGGTCGCGAGATATCCGGCCGCGCTCAGGTCGTAAGTCAGCCGCGCGTGCATCCCCGGGCCGCCATGAGCGAGCCTGAGAAGATCACCCTCGAAGTCACCTTTGAAAACCTCAGGCGGTGAACCCATGCAATCGAACCAGGTAAGAGTGTAAACTTCGTCGTTCGGATTGAAGGTGAAGACGCCGTGACCTGTGAAGGTAACGGCCCCGTTACGCTCTTGTTCGTAATCATTGATAAGCGCAAAGCCATTCAGCGCGAGACGGCTTCTTATTCGGCCAACCGCGGTTCCTCCCTGCGGGTCCCACGGTGAAGGATACATTGTTTCCTCTCCCTCCCATTGACCGGTCAGCCTCTCAAATTTCCGGTGGCCCGCACTCGCTTTCGGCATTTCCATAACGCAGTTCTCCGAGGCTGACAATGTCAGGAAAATCCGAAGGAGGCCAGATAAAATTACGGACTAGTCAGCGTGTAGACGACTGAAAGCGTGTACGACCCGGGCGGGTTGGTGCTGAGGTTTGAGTTGAGTCGGTAGTCGAGCACGCGGGTTTGATTGCTGGCTGATTTTGGTCCGGTCGATAGCACCTGGTTGGTGGTAGAAAGGACGAGCCAGGTGCTGGAGGTCACTGGCGCTCGGACCACGAGATCGGCCGCTGGCTTGTTCGGATTGGAGTCGCCGAGGCTGGGGGCGAAGCTAAAAGTGGAGCTCAGTGCTCGCACGTTGAGCGTCCATGTGTTCGAGGTGGAAAGAATCGTCAGTGTCTGCGCCGAAATCTTGATGACTTGCGCGGCGCCGGTGGACGCATTGTAATCCGTCGCGAGAAAGGGGATGGCTATACTGCCGGTGCTGGTCGTCAGGGTAAGCGTCGCGAATACGCAGGGAACTGTGAGCAGGCTGAAACACGCACCAGACAAAGCTAGTCTCGTTAGGTATTTCATAATTTTTTTGCGCTAAAGGTTTTGCGGATGCGTTTCGGACGCTCGGTCACGGTGAAGGTGAGGTTCTCGATCCGGGTTCGTTCTACTTTTATGGTCAGCTTCTCCGGCGTGACGCTTTGCTGCGCCTTCAAGGTCGCGGGGTTAACCGTGATCTCGTAGGTGCCGGGATCGAGATAGACCGTGAAAAAACCGTCGGCACGAGTGGCTGTGCGCTGGGCATGGCCAGCTCCATCGCTGCAGATAACTTCAATTCCAGAAAGATCTTCAGACTTGTTTTCGGGCGACGTGTCCGCCTCGGAGAGTTCGCGAACGAATCGCACCTGGCCTTCGCACGTCGTCGGTTGGGTCATCCCGATGGCCAGCTCGGTGACCGCGCCCTTGTTCAAGACCGTCTTCTCGGTGGGATGTTCACTGCTTTGGTTAAAGTGAACGTCTTGGGACGGCGTCACTGTGACCGGGTAAGCGCCCTCTTTCATGGGAGAAAAGCTAAATGCACCATCGCTCCCACTGAGGGCCTGCTCGCGGCCGACGGCGACCTTCACTCCCTCGATCCCCGGTTCGCCAGAATCGCGGTGGCCGTTGTTGTTCAAGTCATTGAAGACCAGCCCTTCTGCTTGCCCTTGCCGCGGCAGCCACGAAACGGGTAACTCAAAGTCATGCCGGAAAGTGAGTAAGACTGCGCTCTCACTGCCCGCGCCCCCACTGCTGCTGCCACCGCTCCCACGATAGGTGAAAGCGCCTTCGATTCCCGCCCACCATCCTTTCCCTACTTTATGAGTGACGCTGGCCCAAAGGCGGTCGGAGACACCGTCACCGGCATAGCTATAAATCGTGGCGCCGGCTCTTGCTGACAATGTCTCCGTCAGCCAGCTTGCCGACGTAGTCACGGAAAGGCCGCTGCGATTGAGCGCTTCGGAGTCGTTATCGAGATTTCGAGTATAGCGACCCGAGAACTCGGCGCCAAGGCGGCCTGCTCCGCCGATCCGGTCGAGAAACTCGGGCGCCGGCCGGTTGTAATTGAGATCGGCGCCGACGGTGATGAAGCGCGAATCCCTTTGGGGAGCGCCGTCTATCTCGTGAGTTTCGGTCCCGCCGCGGCCGACGAGATTTAATTGCCAGTCAGTTCCTCCGGGGATTGGGTTTGGTTGATCGAAGGGCTGGAGGTTGAGCGAAACGGCGTGCTCTTCCGTCTTGTCAAGGAAATCGCTCTTATTAAAGTAACTCGTCTCCTCATACTCGGCGTTGCCGGAAGGGAGATGCCATCCACCGGGTTTGGCGGCCAATGTTTTCCAGCGCAATCCAGCAGTGACCAGACGCGACTGGCTCGTAAGCAGGAAATCCGGGAGGAGACTTTGCTCTTCTGCAAGGGTCTTTTCTACGTTAGGCACGACTTTATATTTCGAGTCGTTGTAGTTGGCGTAGCCCTCGACGTAGGTGGGGTTCGCGCTGAAGCGAAAACTGGCATAGGCGCGCCGGTCTTCACGCCCGTTTTGCTGACCCGGAAAATCTTTGTCGCCGGAGGCGAACTCAACCCCCGCCTTGAGCGGCGAGGTGTCGGCTTCCCCCGGGAGATCACGGTTGTAATGCAACCCGGCCAGCCAGGCGACCCCGCTCCGGCCTTCGCCGTTCTCTCCCGCCGCCGCGGATAACTCGGCTCGCAACGGAAGCGCGAGCGGAACCTTCCAGCCGGTATCCAGGCCTACCGTGTCCCAATCGCGCCCTTGCGGCCCGATATCTCCGCGTTTGCTCAAAGTCCCGAGGCGCCAAAACTCGAGCGGGCTTTTCGGCACCGTGCCGCTGACTGTCGCACCGAACACATCCTTCTGGTTAAGCGTGAGTGTATTTCGTTCAGCGAAGGCCTCGAGCTGGAGATTCTCCTTCCCGCTCGGCCTCACCGCGACTCTTGCTCCATCGCCCATTTCGCGCGACGAAAGCAAGCGAGGTGGCGCGGTCGTGATCTCGCCGCCCTCCAGGTCGAAGTAAGGGTTATAAAGACCGAGGTGAAAAAAATTGCGGCTGCTCCCGCTGGGCAATGAGCTGAGCGCGCTTGATTGGTTCCCGTTTCCTTCCGAAGGATGGGTGAATCCCTGAATCAATTGGAGCCGCGTGTTCTCGGAGATCAAACCCTCGAGAGTTAGCGCTTCGCGCACCACTCCATCGGCGCCTCGGCTTGGCCCATCGTTGCCACTCCCGGCCCCGGCCCCCACGAGCACGCTGCCTTTAAGCGTTTCAAAAAGATGAGTCCTATCTGGCGGCCCGGGTCGCGGGAAGGCTTCGGTATGGAAGTAGAGGGATTGGCGGGCTTCGTCTCCGCTTAATTCCGCGGTCTGGATTTCAGCGGAAGTCACAAACGAAGTGAAAGCCGTCGTATCGCCACCGAGCGCGACTTCCACCGATGCGGCTGCGCTCGCTCCGACCGCGACGACAATGCTCTCAGGTGTGCAGGTTGTCTGCGCGTTCGCGGGCGAGGTCGTCGAATGAATTGCGCAGTGCAGCGCAACGTTTCCAGTGTTGGCGATCTTGATCTTGTAAGATGCTTTCTCACCGGGGCGAAGAAACCGCGTGTCGACCGAGTCAGCCGTGGCTTTGCTAGTCGCGACGGTTTTGATGCGAAGGCGCGTCGTGCGCACCGTGCCGTCGTCCGCCCGCGCACTTATCGGGACGTCGGTTCCACCCGTCGCCTCCGGCGGGACATAGAGGGTGTAGAGAACCGTTTTCGAAGTCTTCGCTAGCAGCGCGACCTCCAGATCTTTCCCGCTCAAGCTACGCAATGGGCCAGTGTCGAAGTGAACGCGCAGCGTTTGCGGCGCGGACCCGCGATTCTCGAGATGAATCGCCAGGGCGGGAAAACTTCTCGGGCCCGCCTCCGCCGGCGGTGCGCTGAGCGACCATTCGATCCCGTCGAATTTCACCCCGGCAGAAATTTCACTTAGACTCGTTAGGCAGAGCAAACTCAAAATCAGCGCGCTGCGCGTCGCGCGCAAAGGAAACGGTAGCCACATGGACCGCCTCCGCTCAGTAAGTCAGTTCGAGTTCGCCCGCCACAAGGTCGCTTCCGCCGTAGTCGATTACGGCGAGCGCGTTGTATTGTTTCCCTGGCTCGAGTTTCGATTTCCCCGGTTCGGGCAATTCGACAAAAACGACCCGCTCGCGCCCCGGGAGAATGGAAAACGGCGGGACTGTTAGAGTCTCGACCGTGGCACCGTCAGAGTTGCGAAAAGCGACTTTGGAGGCATCGCTCTGAAGGTGAACGTTGCCGCGATTGGCGGTGCGAATCTCCAGCCCGTGTTTTCCGTTGCGCGTCGCTTCCTCGATTTTCGTCACCGCGCAATCGAGCTTCACAGGGCCTCGCGGATTACGCTCAAAAATCTTTGTGCCGATGCGCGAAATCATCCGGACGCGCAGTTCGCGTCCCGGCGCGGACGAGGGCGCGGACTGAGTGTCTGATGTCTCGGAAAAGACCATCGAGTGGTATTCCTTGAGCGGCATGGCGGCAGCATTCTTCGGCGTGGCGAGAGAAACCGTTACGACCTTCTTTTCGCCCGCCTTTAAGACAAACCGCTGCGGGTTCACGGCGACCCAGCCAGTGGCGGAATCCGGCGCCTTGCTTGTGCTTGGATCGACCGCGTCCACAGCGCCGTTTTCATCCTGGGTCCAATCGGCCGCGAAAACGCTCACTTCGGCAGGCTTGGCTCCCGTGTTGGCGAGTTCGAGTTCGCGGGTGGTGTGCGCACCCGGGCCGAGATCGAGGTCGAGCGCGCTGAGATTAACGATAAGGCCGCCCTGAGTGAGCGACGCGACGGATAGAACGCCCAGCGTTACGAGCCTCGTTAGGCCAAAGCGGGAGAAGCTCTTCATCTGAGTTAGGGCTGACTCAGACTACGGTTTACGGAGCAGTCAGGGTATAGACCACATCGAGCGCATAAGATCCCGGCGGATCAAGCTTGATGTCGGTCGCGACCTTGTAGTCCACGGCAAAGGTGTTTCCGACGTTGGTGACGCCTCCCGCCGTGCCGGTAGCGAGGGTAAAATTGGTCGTCGTCAGACTTTGATAGGCGCCGGCTGCTTTCCGCACGGAGAGATCCGTGGAAGGCTTCGTCCGGGTGTCGCCCGTGATCGCAGGCGTAAAGGCGAAGCTGGTCGTATTACTTTTGGCACTGACGACCCAGGCGCGATTCGAGCGGACAGCGAGCTGGTGGGCAGCCAGCGCTTCGGTGGTGATAGCATCCGATCCGGCATAGCTGCTGGCGGTCAGGTTGATGGCGACGGCGTTACTCGTCGTCGTGAGATCGAGCACGCTTGGGACCGTGACCGTGAAGGTGACCGTTTGAGTCGTGGCGGCGTAGGCAAAGCCAGCGCCTGTGATAAGAGCTGCGCAAAGCAGCGTAAGTTTTCGTTTCATTTATTCTCCAATGGTTTGTTTGTTTATTTGCGTATCCGCCTTCCTCCGCCGGGTCCCGGGTCGACTTGGAGAAGGCGAAAATGTTTAGGGCGCAGTCAAGGTATAGACGATCGCCAGCGTATAGGCGCCGGGAGGGTCTTGTGACAGGTTGCTTGTGAGTTGGTAATCCATCGCAAAGCTGTTGCCGACCGTTGCCGTGCCGCCTTTAGGCCCCGTTTTCACGGACACGTTACTCGTGGTGATGGGCACGAAGCTGGGCCCGCCGGAGACCTTGTAGGAGAGATTCCCGCACGCCTTGGAGGGGTCGAGATCGCCGGCGGAGGGAACAAAGGAAAAGGCCGCTGTGTTGGCCTTGAGACTCACAGTCCACGTTTTGTTACTCTCGACCGAAAGCGTGTTCGCGCCGGTGACCGTTTTGGTCGCGGCGCCGGTGGAAAGGTTGTAATCGGTCGTAAGAAAAGGAATGGAGACCGTGACTGTATCGATGGTGAGCGAGAGTACCTGTGGGACCGTGCTGTTGACCGTGACTGTCGCCGTCTGCGCGGCAGCGCGCGGGCCGATCGCGGCGCCGAGCAGAGCGAGCAAGCAGACGGCGAGCTTGATGGAAGAGGTGCTGTTACCCGGTAGAAGCGCTATCACTGCTGCGCACAGAAGCTGCTTCTATGCCAACGTACGTAATGATACGTAATCTTATGATGACAGACTTCGGTTATCGAGAGTGCTACCGCATATAACAAAGCCCTGGCACCGGCTGCTTGACCCATTTTCCATGTCTCCGCAACGCTCCTTGGACCAGTCCGATTCTCTTTTTCGTGAAGCTTTTGCCTCTGCGCCCGTCGGTATGGCCATGGTGAGTCGAGCTGGCGACTTTGTCCGGGTGAATCGGTCGTTCTGCGAGATGACCGGATACAGCGAGTCGGAGTTATGCCAGCTCAACATGCGCGACTTGACTCATCCCGCCGATCTCGAGAGCTCGTTCGATCATGTGCACCGGCTCTATCAAGGCGAGACTTCGAATTATCAGATGGAAAAGCGTTATCTGCACAAGAACGGATCGGTGGTTTGGGTCGCAATCTCGGTCTCACTCGTGCGGGATGGATCCGGGGAGCCGGTCTGCATGGCTGGCCAACTGCAGGACGTGACGGCCCTCCGGGAGGAACAGGAGCGCTTAACCACGGAACTCGTGCAGGCTGCTTTCCACTCCGGCTCAGGGAACGACGTGTTCCAATCTGAGGCCGGCACGCATCTTCTGAAAACCGTCCGCGCGATTTGCCAGGAATCGTCGCTCCTGAAGTCCAAGCTCTCCGAGATCGCGATGTCGCGGAAGATAGATTGGCCGGAGGCGAATGGTCTCCCCCCAGACGAGAGCGGCCTAACGAAGCGCGAAGAGGAAGTGTTCAAACTCCTTCTCACCGGCCAGCACAACAAGCAGATCGCCGCCGCGCTCGGGATCAGCGCACGTACCGTAGAAGTGCATCGGGGCTCCATCATGCACAAGCTCGGCAAGCAAACCGTGGCAGAACTCGTGCGCCAGGCCATTCGCACCGGGGTAATCAAGCCGTAACGCGGAGAGTCCGGGTGCACTGCAGGGCAACGTGCCCATGCGTACTCCTGATTCGCAAATTGTGCAACGGCGCGCGCCTTGCTATTCCATTAGTAGTGAGTGCTCCCTCCAAACAGTGCGGCGACGCCATAAACCAAGGATGGAAAAGCGAGTCGCTGGCCGCCCTGCCTAACGACGGTCGCTATCTCATCGGCGTCTCGGGCGGGCGCGACTCCGTCGTGCTGCTGCACTGGCTGCTCGCGCGCGGCTATCACAAGCTGATCGTCTGCCATCTCGAACACGGCCTGCGTGACCGCGCCGGCAGAGCGGATGCGGATTTCGTGGAGCGGCTCGCGCAAAAGTACGGCCTGCGCTTTGAGCGCGGCGCGGCCGATGTGCGCACGCTGGCGCTCGCAAGGAAGCAATCGATTGAGACCACCGCGCGACGCGAGCGGCTCGCGTTTTTCACGAAAATCGCGCGCCGGCGCCGCTGCCGGATCCTCTTTCTCGCTCATCACGCGGACGATCAAGTCGAGACGTTTCTCATGAACTTGTTCCGCGGCGCGGGCGGGCGCGGGCTCGGCGCGATGCGGGAGGTCAGCAGCCTCGGCTCGCTCCAGATCGTTCGTCCGCTGCTCGGGATTTGGCGCGCGGAGATCGATGCTTACGTCGCGGAACATCGGCTCAAGTTTCGCGAAGATGCAAGCAATGCCGAGCTCGGCGCGCGCCGCAACCGCGTGCGGCACACCATCGTTCCCGATCTGGAAAAGCAGTTCGGGCGCAATCTGCGAGAAATTCTTTGGCGCGCGGCCAGCTTGCTCGCGGAAGAGGACGCGCTGCTCGACGCGCTTCTGCCTAACGAGGCCGGCACGAATGAGACTCTAGCCGTGCCAGCGTTGCTGAGCCTTCCCCTCCCCTTGCAACGAAGGGCCATTCTGCGCTGGCTGCGCGCGCGCGCCCTCGGCGGCATCGGCTTCGAAGCGGTCGAGAAAGTCCGCAGCCTGCTCGCCCCCGATGGAGGCATTGCGAAAGTGAATCTGCCCGGGGATCGGCACGCGCGCCGACGCGCGGGGAAGGTTTTTATCGAGTGATGGAAGCCACACGAACTCCCCTCCAATACTGTGTTAATCTGTGCCATCTGTGGACCACTCAAAGATCCGCGTTCGCTTCGCCCCCTCGCCTACGGGCTTTCTGCACATTGGCGGCGCGCGCACGGCGCTCTTTAACTGGCTCTTCGCGCGGCATTACGGCGGCACTTTCGTCCTGCGCATCGAAGATACGGACCAGGCCCGCAACACCGCCGAAGCGACTGCCGCGATCTATGACGGGCTGCGCTGGATGGGCATCGACTGCGACGAAGGCCCGCAGGCCGGCGGCGATTACGGGCCGTACGTCCAGAGCGAGCGCAACGAAATTTACGAGCGCCACCTCGCCCGCCTCGAATTGGCTGGTCATCTTTTTGAGGAGAACGGCGCGATTCGTTTCCGCTCGCCGCGTGAGCACGTCATCGTCGACGACGTCGTCTGCGGACGAATCGATTTTGACCTAACGAATCCGCAAACCCATCCCGACATGACGATCCGCCGGCCCGATGGCTCGTGGATTTTCCATTTCGTCAACGTGGTCGATGACGTCGAGATGAAAATCAGCCACGTCATCCGCGGCGAAGATCATCTCTCGAACACGCCGAAACACATCGAGCTTTACCGCGCGCTCGGGGCCGAGCCGCCGCGCTTCGCGCACATTCCGCTCATCCTCAACAAGGACGGCTCGAAAATGAGCAAGCGTGATGCGGGCGCGAGCGTCCGCACCTACATCGAAGAAGGATTCCTGCCCGAAGCGGTGCGCAACTACCTCTGCCTCCTGGGCTGGTCGCCAAAGGATAATCGCGAAAAGATCGCGGTCGACGAAGTCGTTAGGCTGTTCGAGCTGGAGAAGATTAATCGCAAGAATGCTTCGTTCGATCTCGAGAAATGCATCTGGCTCAACGGCGAGTACGTGCGCGAATTATCCGACGCCCGCTTCCACGCGCTCGCGCTCATCGCGCTCGCCAACGCCGGCATCGACACGACGAAATTCCCCGACGACTACGTCCGGGCGGCGCTCGAGACCTGCAAAGGAAAGTTCAAGCTCTTCCGCGAGCTGCCGGCTTATTGCGGCTTCTATTTTACCGACGCGCTGACCTACCAGCCGGAGGGCGCGGCGAAATATTTCGTGGCTGAAAACAAGCCGCGCCTGCAAGCGTTGCGCGAAGCGTTCGAGGCGCTCGAGATGTTCGACGCTCCTTCCGTGGAAGCGGCGCTCAAGGCGACCGCAGCCCAGCACGGGGTTAAAGTCGGCGCCCTGGTCCACCCGACGCGGCTCGCCGTGACCGGCAGCAATGCGGGCCCGAGCCTTTATCATCTGCTCGAGATTCTGGGGAAAGCAAAAGTGCTCGCGCGAATGGATCAGGCGCTCGCTGCGATTTCACGCTAGCGATATTGCTCTCGTCAGCACAACGCCCCAGGCTTGACCCGGCACGCGAGCCATCCGCTGCACATCGACGCTACAACCTGCGGGAGCGCACGCGGAGCGCTTCTTTTCATCTTCTTAAATCCTGTTAATCCTCTCTCCATGATCAGCAAAATATTCGGGTCGGGTTTGGTCTTGTTGGCTTCCTTGTCGCCGCTTGCGGCGCGCGAACCCCAAACCGCTCCCCCGGAAAAAACCGCCGTGCGTGCACGCGCGCTCGGCATTCCCTTCGACGGAATTCCGGGGAAGCTGAACGCGATCACTGATGTGGCCGGTGTCGAGGTTGGCTTCACAACGCTCGTCGAGGGTGAGGGGAAACTCGAAGTAGGCAACGGGCCGGTGCGGACCGGCGTGACGGCGATCGTCCCCCGCGGGCATGGCTCGTTGAACGATCCGGTCTACGCCGGGACCTTCTGCTTAAACGGCAACGGCGAGATGACCGGCACGGCGTGGGTGGAGGAGAGCGGATTTCTGGAAGGCCCGGTCATAATCACAAACACGCACAGCGTCGGCGTGGCGCGCGACGCGGTCATCGCCTGGCGCCTCGCGCACGGAGCGGCGGATAAAACAGGCTACTGGTGGAGCCTGCCGGTCGTGGCCGAGACATGGGACGGCTGGCTCAATGACATCAACGGCTTCCACGTGAAAGCGGAGGATGTGACGCACGCGCTCGACACGGCGAAGGGCGGGCCGGTTGTCGAAGGCAGCGTCGGCGGAGGCACCGGGATGATTTGTTACGAGTTCAAAGGCGGCACTGGAACGGCGTCGCGTGTTCTGGGAGTAAAAGCCGGCGGCTACACGGTCGGCGCGCTTGTGCAGGCCAATTGCGGCCGCCGCGCTCAACTGACGATTGCCGGTGTGCCGATGGGCAAAGAGCTTCCGGGAACGGTTTACCCTAAAGAGACCGGCTCGATTATCATCGCAGTGGCGACGGACGCGCCGCTCTTGCCGGGTCAATTGAAACGTCTCGCGCGCCGCGCCAGTCTCGGTCTCGCCCGAACCGGCTCCATCTCCGGAAACGGATCGGGCGACTTGTTCATTGCTTTCTCGACCGCAAATCCCGGAGCGGCCGATCCGGCCCAGCCGACACACTCGGTCGAGACCGTGCCTAACGATCGCATGGATCCACTCTTCGAGGCGACGGTGCAAGCAGTCGAGGAAGCGATCGTGAATGCGCTCGTCGATAATCGAAGCATGACCGGGCGCGATGAGCACAAGGTGGAAGCGCTGCCCCATGCGCGGGTGCGCGAATTGTTGAAAAAATATAATCGAGTGGCTGACTAGGCGGCTCGCCTTGGATCGCTGCGGTTCGCGGTTTTGCGTTTGAGTTCTGCGGCGGCGCGCCGATTTTGCCGGCATGGACGATCACGTTTACAAAAAACTGGAATTGGTCGGTTCGTCGAAGCAAAGCATCGAAGACGCGGTGCAGAACGCGGTCGCGCGGGCGAGCAAAACCATTCGCAACATGCGCTGGTTCGAGGTCAGCGAAACGCGCGGCCACATTGTCGATAACCAGATCGATCACTGGCAGGTGACGGTGAAGATCGGCTTCACCCTCGATCAGGAGAGCGACCGCGCCTAACGACCCGGAGGGACGCGTCGCGACCGGCTGCGCTAGTGACTAAAGGAGCGGTATTGCCCGCTCGAGCGATCGTAAGCAGCCCCGGCGCTGATCTGGACGTTGTCGGTGCCGACGCCGCCGCGGATGTAAGCTTGAAAATCTTCGCGCCCGTACTTGCCTCCGGAACTTCCGTAGAAGAGACCTGCTTCTCCGCCGGAGTAACTCCGATTCAGCTGCAAATTCACGATCCCGCCGGGGGCATCCGTGCCATAGACCGGGGAGGACGACTTCTCCACTTGCACCGCGCGCAAGAACGCCACCGGAATCATATCCAGCGGAGTCATTCCCGTCCTACCCAGATCGCCCGAGATAGGAAAGCGCCGGCCGTCCAACAAAGTCAGCACCGGGAGGCTGTGAATGAGAAGCGCGCCGTCCACAGTGCTGAAAATGTCCGGGCGGTAAAGAGTGAGCGCAGGAGCAGTGTCGACTTCACCCGTTAGGCGCAGCTGGTCGAGCGGGATGGCGTCAACGTCGCCCGCAGTGGCCTGCCGCGCGAGCAGAGGCGAGTAGGCGCAGAGAAAACCGAGAAAAAGCGGAAGCGCGCGTTTAGTCATGACGGAATTCACAGTCGAATCGCGCTTCGTGCCAGCGGAATTTGCGGTGCCGCCGGAATTGCGGCCGCGCTCTGGCCAGCCTAACGATCGGTCGATTCGTCCTGCGTCGTCTGATAAATCTTCATCGCGCCGAAGATAAGCAGGGCCGGCTTCAACGCGAGAAGGAGCAACCGCACGAGCATGCCGAAGATTTTGAAGATCGGCAAACGATCCAAAATAAAGCCCGCCGCCACCCCATACATAAGCGCCTGCGTCGGGTTGGCCCGGACGTATTCTTCCGTCTGCCCGACGATCTCTCCCCACTGGTCTTTCGTGTAACGAAGCCCTCGCTCGGCCATGTCTCCTGCTGCACCGGTCATTTGTTCGCTGTCCATATGTCCTAATGTTCGGATGGTGCAGCTCTTTTGCGCGTCCCGAAATGCGCCTATCGCAACAAGACCCAGAGCGAGCGCGCCCCCTCCCCATGGGGAAAATCCGGCAGCCGCATCGCCGGCTGGAATTTTCCGGCCCGCCGCGTCGCCTTGAGGCAATAACGAGCCATCACTTCCAAGGCGCGCTCATCGAGCCGGGTGCAGTTGGTCGAGAGCAGAATCCTGGCGTCGCGCGTCGCCACCTCCAGCGCCGCGAGGAGCAGATCCTCGAAGTCGTGCTCGACCTGCCATGCTTTGCCCGTGCGGGAGCGCGAGAATGTCGGCGGGTCGAGAATGATGCAATCGAACGTCTCGCCCTTGCGCGCGAGGCGCGGGAGGACGCGCAGGACATCATCGGCGATGAAGCGATGCTGATCCGAAGCGACGTCATTGAGCAAAAGATTGTCGCGCCCGCGCTCGAGTGATTTGCGCGAAAGATCGATGCTCAAGGTGGCGCCGCCGGCCAGCGCCGCGACGACCGAAAACGAGCAGGTGTAGGCGAAACAATTGAGCAGACGCCGGGGCGCGCTTCGCCTAACGAACTGCCGATTTTCGCGCTGATCGAGAAAGAGACCCACGGAATAACCGGCTCCGAAATCGACCGCGTAAGAGACACCCCGCTCAAGCACCGTGCGATCGAGCGGCAGCCGGGCGTCGCCGGAAATGATCCGGGGCGCATGCCGCTCCGAATTCTGCCTCGGCAAAAAGCGTCCAAAAACCCGCGCGAATGGCTCGTGCGCCAGGCGCGACCATTCCCCCAACTCACATGCGAGCTGATCGCCGGCCGTCTCGGTTTTATACGAGATCAGGGCATCGGCCCCGTAGCGTTCCACCCAGCCGTCGCTCCTCATGCAAAGGCGGTAAGCATCCGTTTTTTCCGCAGCGAAATCCCGCACCAATCCGAAGGGGATCCAATCGGTCATTTGCCCTCGCGCAGTCACCTTGCCGCACGGGATGCGCGCGTTACTTTCACTTCGGTCATCGGGCGTCCGAGCTGGGGTTGGGGTGAATATCTTTGAATAAGCAACGGATCACAGTGCGTGTGCCCGCCACCACTTCGAATCTCGGCCCCGGCTTCGATTGCCTCGGTGTGGCTTTGAAAATCTACAACTACGTCACCGTCGCGCAGACGGACGAGACCGACACCGTCCCGATGGCACAACAGGCAGCGCGAAAATTTTTCGCGACCGTGAAGCGCGAGCCGTTTCCATTTCGCTGCACGGTCGAGGGGGAAGTGCCGCGCGCGCGCGGGCTCGGCAGTAGCGTGACGGTGCGGCTTGGAGTGCTGCACGCGCTCAACGCGCTCCTCGGCCGCCCGCTGAAACGGGCCCAAATCTTCGGCCTCTGCGCCGACCTCGAAGGTCATCCAGATAATGCGGCGCCGGCGGAGTTCGGCGGCTTCGTCGTCGCGCGCGGCAATCGGCAGCAGAAATTCGCGGTCGATCCGCGGCTCCGTTTTGTCCTTCTGATTCCAGACTTCGAGGTGCAGACGAGGGCGGCGCGCCAGGTCTTGCCTAACGAGATTAACCGCTTGCGCGCGGTCGAATCGTGCGCCAACGCCTGCGCGATCACGGCCGCGATGGCGAGCGGCGACTACGAAAATCTTCGCGGTACTCTGGTCGACCATTTGCACCAGCCTTTCCGGGGAAAGTTCGTTCCGTTTCTCGACGGCGTGGTCGCGGCGGCAGAAAATGCCGGCGCCTTGGGTGGATATCTCAGCGGCTCCGGTTCCACGATCATCTGCCTCACGCTACGCTCCGCGCAAAAAGTCGCCGAAGCGATGCAGAGTGCTTCCGGTTTGCCCGAGGCCGAGACGCGGATCACCACCGCCGATAATGAAGGCGTGCGCCTCGCCGTTTCCATTCTGGTTCCCGATGCGCCGCTGGCTTGAAAACCTCGAGCAATTCGCCATCGACGTCATCCTGGGGCGGCGGCACGGCGCGCGCGCGGCCCTCCTCCGCGGCTTCCTCTATTTGCTGTCGTTAGTCTACGCCCGCCTCGTTCAGTTACGGCTCTATCTTTATCGCAAACGCATCTTCCGCGAGCGTGCGCTCGGCTGCCTCGTCATCAGCATCGGCAATCTCACCGTCGGCGGCACCGGGAAGACGCCGGTCGTGGAAAAATTTGCGCGCGCCTTGCAAGCGGGCGGGCGCCGCGTCGCCATTCTGAGCCGCGGCTACAAGAGTGTCGCCAAACCGACCAAGCGCAGCTGGCTCGACCGGCTCCGCGGGAAAGAACCTGACCCGCCGCGCATCGTTTCCGACGGGCAGTCGCTCCTGCTCGATTCGCTCACCGCCGGTGATGAGCCCTACATGCTCGCGAACAATCTCAAGGACGTCATCGTCCTCGTCGACAAGGATCGGGTGAAGAGCGGGCTCTACGCCATCCGCGAGATGAAAGCCGACACCCTCCTGCTCGACGACGGCCTGCAATATCTGCACCTGAAACATCGGCTCGATATCGTCCTGATCGATCGGCAGGCGCCGTTTGGGAATGAGTTCCTGCTTCCCCGCGGCACCTTGCGCGAGCCACCTCCCAATCTGCGGCGCGCCAGCTACATCTTCATCACTAAAGGCACGGGCCAGCCTAACGACGAGCTGATCGCGCGCATCCGGCGCTACAACCGTACCGCCGAAATCATTGAGTGCGCGCATCAACCACTTTATCTGCAGGACGTTTACACCGGCGAGCAACTGCCGCTCGCTCGCCTAACGAATACCTACATCGGCTCCCTTTGCGGGATCGCCGCGCCGGAAAGCTTCGAGCATGGCTTGCGCGAGCTGGGCGCGAAGATCGAGCTGGCAAAGCATTTTACCGATCACCATCGCTACAGCGAAGCGGAGCTGCAGAGCTTCATCAACCGCTGCATCCGGCGCGATCTCGACATGATCGTGACGACGGAAAAGGACGCCGTCCGTTTCCCGCGCCTAACGAAACCGGAAGTGCCCATCTATTTTCTCCGGGTCGAGATTCTCATCCTCAGCGGCCACGAAACCTGGGAGCACTGCGTCGCGCGCATCTGCCAGCCGCAGCCGATGCTCTCGCCTGAGCGGTTTTTCTCATAGGTCCTACGGCGCCTATATGATTTATATGACCTGTACACCATGAGCAAAAAAACCGAGCTGGTTGTCGAAGGGCGCAAACTCGCGGTCTCGAATCTCGACAAGGTCCTTTATCCAAAGGCCGGCTTTACGAAGGGCGAGCTGATCAATTATTACATCCAAATCGCGCCCGTCCTCCTCCCCCATTTGCGGAACCGGCCGCTCACCCTGAAGCGTTATCCGAATGGCGTCGAGGCTCCGTTCTTCTACGAAAAAAATTGCCCGAGCCATCGCCCGGATTGGGTAAAAACGGCGAAGGTCTGGAGCGAAGGCAATCAGCGCGACATGCAATATTGTCTGGCGCAGGATTTGCCCACGCTCGTCTGGGCCGCCAACCTCGCCGACATCGAGCTGCACACTTCGCTCTCACGCAAAACGGACGTGGCGCGCCCGAGCATGATGGTGTTCGACCTCGATCCCGGGGCGCCTGCGGATATCGTGCAGTGCTGCGAAGTCGGGTTGTGGCTGCGCGACATTCTCGAGAGCCTCAAGCTGCAAAGCTGGGCCAAGACTTCGGGCTCGAAAGGCCTGCAGGTTTACGTCCCGCTGAACACTCCGGTGACTTACGATCAGACCAAGGCGCTCTCCAACGCGATCGCCCAGCATCTCGAGCGCGAACATCCGAAGCTGGTCGTTTCGAAAATGGCGAAAGCGCTGCGCCAGGGGAAAATCTTCGTCGATTGGAGCCAGAATGATGAGCATAAGACGACCGTGAACGTTTATTCATTGCGCGCGAAGGAGCAGCCGACCGCCTCCACGCCCGTGACTTGGGAAGAGGTGGCGGAAGCGGCGAAAAAGCAGGACGCCGGGATGCTCACCTTCCGTTGCGAGCAAACTCTCGCGCGCGTGAAAAAAATGGGCGATCTTTTCGCGCAGGTGGAAACGCTGAAACAAAAGGCGCCAAAAACGTGGAAGCTTTAAATTCGCCTAACGACGCCGCGCCCGTGCTCGTGATCGGCGCCGGGCCAGTTGGCCTAACGATGGCCTGCGAGCTCGCGCGTCACGGGGCGCGCTGCCGGATCATCGATCGGGCGCCGGAGCCGTCGCAGACTTCGAGGGCTCTGGCCATTTTTCCGCGCACCCTCGAAATCCTAGAAACGATGGGAGTGGTCGAACCCTTCCTCGATGGCGGGCTTCCGCTGCATGGGCTGTCCCTGCACCACGGTGCGGAACAGATTGGGCAGGTCGATTTCAACTCTGTCGCCAGTCCCTTTCCTTTCGCGCTCGCCTTGCCGCAATCGGAAACGGAACGACTCCTGAGCGAACACCTCACCCGCCACGGAATCGCGATAGAGCGCGGCGTGGAACTGACCGCTCTCATGCAAAACAGCGACGCGGTGCGAGCGGTCCTGCGCCACAGCGACGGGCGCGAAGAAATTGTCGAGACGCCGTGGCTGATCGCTTGCGACGGCGCTCATAGCACCACTCGCCACGCGCTCGGGATGGATTTCACAGGCGCGCAGTATGATGAGAGTTTCATCCTCGCCGATGTGCAGCTGGCATCGTCGCTTGTGCGCGATCGTATTCATCTTTTCCTCGGAGCGGATGGCCTTCTCGGTCTCTTTCCCTTCAAGGAAAATCGCTGGCGCATCGTCGCCAACATTCCGCCGCAATCGCGCGAGCAGACGTTACCCGAGGTCACATTCGAGGAGGTGCAAAGATTGCTTGAGCGACGCGCACCCTCGGGCTACCGGGCGAGCGATCCGGTCTGGCTGTCTCGCTTTCACATTTCCCATCGCAAGGTCCGGGAATTCCGCCAGCTGCGCGTCTTTCTCGCCGGCGACTCCGCGCACATCCACAGCCCGGCTGGCGGACAGGGCATGAACACCGGGATGCAGGACGCGTTCAATCTCGCCTGGAAGCTTGCGCTGGTCGTTGGGGGCGCCGCTCCCACGCAGTTGCTCGCCAGTTATCACGCGGAGCGCGAACCGGTCGCGAGCGAAGTGCTCAACCTGACCGATCGCATCACGCGCATGGCGACGATGCGCAATTCGCTCGCCCAAAACGTGCGCGATTTTCTTCTCCCGCGGGTGAGCGGGATTGATTTTGTCGGCAACAAAATAGCGGACCGGCTGGCCGAGCTGGCCGTGAATTATCGCAAGAGTCCGATCGTTGAAAACCACGGCGTCGGGAAACTCAAAGCGGGCGATCGCGCCCCGGATGCCGACCTCCGCGATGAGAGCAGTCAGGCGCGCCGGCTCTTCGAACTCTTCCGCGCGCCCAGGCACGTCCTGCTCATCTTCCTCGGAACCGCCGCTGCCGCCGCGACCTCCGAACAGATCGGAAGTGCGCTCCAGGGTTTACCCGAAAACACGGTCGATAGTTATCGTATCACCCGCGGTCGCAGCAACCTGCCGGCGGAACTGCGCGATCTTAGCGGACTCGCCCATGCAGCCTACGGCCTAACGAGTGGCGGAAGCGTCCTCGTTAGGCCGGATGGCTACATCGGCTATCGGAGCGACGGCTTCGATCCGATCCCGTTGCGGGAGTATCTCGCCCGCACTTTCGTCGTCGCCTAATAGCGGGCCACGTAGCGGCCATGAATCCAAACGCGGCCTCCGCGACGGTTCACGTAGTGGCCGCCGACCCATACGTAGCGCGATCCGCGCAAATAGTAGCCCCCGCCATGCGTGTAGTAAGGGCGATCCTCCACCACAACGCCAACAGAGGGTCCGGAGTAACCGGGACCGGGAGGGCCGGCAACGTAGGAGGTGCAAGCGCCACCGCTTAGAGCGACGCCGATCAGAAGAATAAGTGATTTTTTCATAGTAGCTTTCATCGGACGCGGGAACGCCCTGCGCAATTCATTCGTGAACAATTCGTTGAATAGAGCGGAACGCGGCGCCATTTCGCGAGTCGATTCTTTCCGACTTAGCGCCTAAAATCTTCTCCTCAGATGAGCCGCGTTCGCCTCCTTTCCGATACTCTCGCCAGTCAGGTGGCCGCGGGCGAAGTGATCGAACGGCCCGCCTCGGTCGTAAAGGAACTGATCGAGAACAGCATCGACGCGCAGTCCCAATCAATCGAAATCATGATCCGGCGCGGCGGCATTTCGCTCATCCGCGTGACCGATGACGGCATCGGGATGGATCGCGACGACGCGCTCCTCTGCCTGGAGCGACACGCCACGAGCAAGATTCGCACGGCGGCCGATCTCGCGACCGTCGCGACCCTCGGCTTCCGCGGCGAGGCGCTCCCCAGCATCGCGAGCGTCGCGCGTTTTCGCCTAACGACCCGGGAAAAAGAGGCGGTCGCGGGCACCGAAGTGATTGTCGCCGGAGGAAAGCTCGAGACCGCGCGCAACGGCGGTGAAGCCCCCGGCACGCAGATCGAGGTGCGTTCGCTTTTCTACAATCTGCCGGCCCGCCGGAAATTTTTGCGCTCGGAAAATACGGAGACACGCAACATCGAGCACCAGCTCAATCTTCAGGCGATCGGGCATCCCGCGATCGCCTTTTCCTTTTTGCGCGACGAGCGGGTCGTCTTCCAATTGCCCGCCACGAAAAGCTTGCGCGAACGCATCCGCGACTTGTTAGGCAGCGAGCTGCTCGCGCGCCTGCTCGAGATCGAGCCCGCGGCGCGCGCAAAAATCCAGCTGCGCGGTTTCATTGGCCAGGCTGGGGTGAGCCGGGGGACGCGGGCGCAGCAATTCATCTTCGTCAATGGCCGCGCAATAGGGAGCCCGGTGATCGACGCGGCTTTAAAAGAGGGCTATCACACCGCGCTCATGAAAGGGCAGTTCCCGGTCACGTTCCTGTTCCTCGAGATCGACCCCGCGGAGGTGGATGTGAATGTGCACCCGGCGAAGCGGGAAGTGCGCTTCCGCGATCCCGCGGCTGTGCGCGAAGCCGTGGTGGCGGCGATTCGGCGCACGCTGGAGAGCGATCGCAGCACCTGGCAGGAGCAATTTCGCGGTCCGCCGCCGACCGATCCGCCATTCGTTAGGCCGGAAGAGCCGTTGCCGGCGGCCCTCGATCCGCAGCCGGCCTTTGCGATCGAACCGGCGGAGCCGGCGCTGCGCGACCATCGCTTTCCCCCTAACGAGGCCCGCCCGGCCGTGCCGGCGCATCGTTTTCAGATCCTGGGCGTGCTCAACAAGCTCTACGTTCTAATGGAAAATGCCGAGGGCCTTGTCCTCGTCGATCAGCACGCCGCCCATGAGCGCATCCTTTTCGAGGAACTGCGCCGGCGTATGGAGGAGCAAGGCGTTCCCTCGCAACGCCTCCTTCTGCCGCAGGTCGTCTCCTTGCCGCCGCGCGACGCGGAATGGCTCGAGCGCAATCTCCCCATCCTGCAAAAAATGGGCCTGGGCGTGGAGGAATTCGGGCGGCACACCTTCAAGCTGGAGAGTTTGCCGCCATTTCTGAGCGGGGCAGATCCCGCGCGCCTGCTCCAGGACGTGATCGACAGCTTAAAGTCCGCCAGCCGGAGCACGTCGCCGCTCCGCCTCGGCGAAGACATGATCGCGAAAACCGTCTGCCGCCACGCGATCAAAGCGAACGATCCGCTGCGCCAGCAAGAGGTGGAGAAGCTGATCCGCGACCTGCTCGAGTGCGAGCTGCCCTACTGCTGCCCACACGGCCGGCCGACCATGATCCAGATTTCGTTAGGCGAGCTGGAAAAGAAATTCGGGCGGAAAGTGTAGCGCGGTGTTCAGATTACCAGGACCTGCGGAAGCCGCTCCCTCCGGAAATCGATAGGCTGCGCCGCCTTTTCGGGCTCTCGCTCGAGCGCGGCGAGACGCGCGCTGAAATGCACCAGCAAAGAAGAAACAGAACAAGAAGAGAGGTCACAGCAGTTGCCTGGCCTGCCGACAGTTCTTTACAAACCCGTCGGGTGATCGAGAAATTCCCATGGCACCGCGAACTTCTCGGAGAGCTCAGCCGCGAGTGCTTTGACGCCGAACGTCTCGGTTGCGTAATGGCCGCCGAGGAAAAGATTAGTGCCCAGTTCTTCGGCCGCGACCGCCACCCAGTGCGGCGCTTCGCCGGTGATGTAGGTATCCACCCCTGCGCGCGCGGCTGCGTAGATCTCCCCGCCCCCGCCGCCCGTGACGATGCCGATGTACTTCGTCTCCATCGGCCCAGCGCCAATGCAACGGACCGGTCCGCCTAACGAACCCTCAAGTTTCGCGAGCAGTTCGTCGCGGCGCAGAGCCGCTTCGGCTTTCAGCCCGATTGGCTGCCCTTTCATCTCGAGAAACGGTTCTGTCTTCTCCAGGCCGAGCGTTGCGGCGAGGAGCGCGTTATTGCCAATTGTCGGGTGAAGATCGAGCGGCAGATGCGCGCTGTAGAGCGCGAGATTGCGACTCGTGCCGACCTGCAACGCGCGAAAATGCGCGCCCGTGAGCGGCCGCAGTCCCGGCCAGAAAAAACCGTGATGCACGACGAGCAGATCGATCTCGCGATCGACCGCCATCTGAAAGGTCGCCCTTGAGGCATCCACCGCCGCACCGATTCTCGTGACGCTGCCGTTGTTCTCGATCTGCAGCCCATTCAGGGCATTCGAGTAGTCTTCGATTTCCGTTAGGCGAAGAAATTCATCGGCGTAACGAACGATCTCGGCGAGTTCAGGCATCCCGCATTCTGGCGAGAAACCAGCAAAGTTGCACGCGCCTTCGGCAGCACGTCTTGACGAGTTCTCCGCCGCCAGACATCGTGGGCTCAGTCACAGTGAGTCTCAACGAAAAGGAGTTTTGCGTGGAATACACAGATGCACCGGCCGCCGCGGAATCCCGGGCTGAACCATTTACCGTTCCTCCTAACGAGGCCAGCGGCCTCCTCGATACGGCCGAAGGCAGGGCGAGCGACATGGTGGCGGTGATGCTGAGCATCCTGCCCGGCCTCGGCCATATTTATAAAGGCTATCGCTTGATCGGCATGCTCCTCATTTTCGTCGGCACCCCGATGGCCGTTGGGCTCGCGCTCTTGATCGCGACCGGCACCGCCGGCTTTGGATTCTTTCTCCTCCCGATCTATTGGATCGCGGTGATGGTGCACGTCTGGGCGATCCCAGACCGGATCGCGCCGACGATCTCCGACGAAGGCGAGCAGTATTAGTAACACGGGCTTCCAGCCTGTCAGGTCGAGCGGGCTTCCAGTCTGCAGGCGGGATGCCTGCCCGACATGACAGCCATGAGGCTGTGTTACGGACGAACGGCTGCGTGGATTTCCTGGAGAATCTCCCGCAGGCCATAGCGGAAATTCCATCCCGGATAATGCTCCCGGAATTTCCGCACATCGCTGATCCACCAGATGTGATCGCCGACGCGGTTGTCCTCGACGTATCTCCAGGAAAGTTTGCGCCCGCTGATTTCCTCGCAGAGCTGGATTGCTTCGAGCATCGAGCAATTGCAATGGCGGCTTCCGCCGATGTTATAAACTTCGCCGGCGCGCGGCGCCCTAACGAATGCAGCGAAGGCCTCGACCA
>JACDGM010000038.1 GCA_013815325.1 Chthoniobacterales bacterium | reverse complement strand
GCCGGGCAAGGACTCCTATCCGATCGCAGGCGTGACCTGGTTGCTTGTCTATGCGCAACAGAAGGACGCGGTCAAGGGCAAGAAGCTCGTCGAGTTCCTGAAATGGGCGGAGAAGGACGGCGAACAAATGGCCAAGGATCTCGACTACGCGCCTCTGGCCGAGAATCTGCAACAACGCGTCTTGCAGCGGGTCAACGAGATTAAATTTTAAAGTAGTTAAGCAATTACGCCGCGCCAGCGAGTGCTGGCGCGGCGTTTCTGTCCCGATGAGTTGAATATGCCTGTCGTCGCACCAACGCCTGCGGTAGAGGATCGCGCTCAGGCGAGGCTGGAGATGCCGCCGCCCTCGCGCTTTGCCGACAAGGCGTTTGAATGGGTCACTCTGGCGATGGCGCTGGTCGTGGTGCTGCTGGTTATTCTGGTCGGCTGGCAGCTCGCGCGCGGCTCTTCGGCCGCGATCCAAAAATTCGGGTTTCATTTTCTTGCCACCTCCACTTGGGATCCTGTGGCGGAGCAGTTCGGCGCGCTGCCGTTTATTTACGGGACGATTGTTTCGTCCCTTATTGCGCTGATTATCGCCGTGCCGTTGAGCATCGCGACGGCCGTTTATTTGACGGAGCTGGCGCCGCTCTGGATTCGGCAGCCCCTCACTTCGTTGATCGAAATGCTCGCCGCCATCCCGAGCGTGATTCTCGGGCTGTGGGGAATTTTCGTCATGATCCCGTGGCTGCGTGATTACCCGTTTCCCCTGCTCAAGCGCTATCTCGGTTGGACGGGACTATTTACTGGCCCGATCTACGGCGTTTGTATGTTTGCGGGCGGCATTATCATCGCGATCATGATCCTGCCAATCATCACCTCGGTCTCGCGTGAGATTTTGCGCAGCGTGCCCGATTTGCAACGCGAAGCGGCCTACGCGCTCGGCGCGACTCGCTGGGAAGTGACGCGGATCGCGGTTCTGAGTTATGCGAAGCGCGGGCTGTTCGGAGCGATGATTTTGGGGCTTGGGCGCGCGCTCGGCGAGACCATGGCAGTCACGATGGTGATCGGCAATACGCCGCAGATCGCGGCCTCGCTCTTTGCTCCCGGCTACACCCTGGCGAGCGTTATTGCGAATGAGTTCACCGAAGCGACGACTGATCTTTATCTCGAGGCGTTGTTTGAAATCGGGTTGGTTCTTTTCGCCATCACCATCCTCGCCAACCTCATTGGGCAACTGCTTTTGCGCACCCTGAAAACTTCGGGGGCGAGGCGCGCAGCCTAACGATGATAGCGGCACGGCACGACAATAACGGCTGGCGCAAAATCAAGAGCGCCCTCGCTTCCGTGCTCTCGATGTGCGCCGCCGTCCTCGTAATCGCCCCGCTCGGGCTCGTCTTTTTTTACCTCCTGCAAAAAGGCGCGGGCTCGGTCAATTGGAACTTCTTTACGCAATTGCCGAAGCCGGTCGGCGAGGCTGGTGGCGGAATGGCGAACGCGATTGCGGGTACCGGCGAGCTCTTGGGAATCGCCTCGCTCATCGGCATCCCCATCGGCGTGCTCGGCGGCGTCTATCTCGCGGAATACGGCACGTCCACACGCAACTGGTGGCTGCGTTTCGTGGCCGACATTTTGAACGGCGTCCCCTCCATCACTTGGGGCGTGGTGGTTTATGGGATGGTCGTGCTGACCTTTAAAAGTTTCTCTGCTTACGCCGGTGGTCTGGCGCTCGGTTTTATGATGATCCCCCTCATCATGCGCACGACCGAGGAAGTGCTCCTGCTCGTGCCTAACGGCTACCGCGAAGCTTCCCTCGCCCTCGGCATCAGCCGCTGGAAAACGATCGTGCACATCGTAATCAAGACCGCGTCGAAAGGCATCATCACCGGCATTCTCCTCGCGCTCGCCCGCATCGCCGGGGAGACCGCGCCGCTCCTTTTCACCGCGTTCGGGAACCGTTTTTGGAATCGCAACCTCGCCGAGCCCATCGCTGCGCTGCCCTTGCAAATATTCTCCTACGCGATCTCACCCTACGAGGACTGGCACCGCCAGGCATGGGCCGGCGCCCTCGTGCTCGTGGTGGGAATTTTCGTTATCAACGTGCTCGTCCGATTTCTCACTCGCGGCCGCACTGCCACGGTCCTATAGCAAAATGTCCAATCTCACAATGTCTTCTCCGACTCCCATCTCAAAGAGCAGCGGGATCACGCCAACGCCGCCCGAGGATTCCAACTCGCAGGTCGCGGCGCCCGCTTTCGACGTTAAGAATCTCTCAATCTGGTATGGCGAGAAACGGGCGATCAAGGACATCTCAATCCAGATCCCAGCCAGGACCGTGAGTGCAATCATCGGCCCCAGCGGTTGCGGAAAATCGACCTTCCTGCGTTGTCTCAACCGGATGCACGAATTAGTTCCGCGCACCCGCATTGAAGGGCAGATTTTGTTTAACGGCGAAAACCTGTATCGGCCGGGCTCCGACCCCGCGATGGCGCGTCGGCGGATTGGGATGGTGTTCCAGAAATCGAATCCATTTCCCACCATGTCGATCGAGGAAAACGTCCTTGTCGGGCTGCGCCTCAACGGCGTCCGCGATCGCCACGTCCTTAATGAACGCCTCGAGAAGTCTCTTCGCATGGCCGCGCTCTGGGACGAAGTGAAGGACGATTTGAAGAAGCCGGGCATGAGCATTTCTGGTGGCCAACAGCAGCGGCTCTGCATCGCGCGCGCCGTCGCCGTCGAACCGGAAGTGCTTCTTATGGACGAGCCTTGTTCCGCGCTCGACCCGATCGCGACCGCGCGGGTGGAGGAATTGATCCGTGAACTGCGCACTCGCTACACCATCGTTATCGTTACGCACAACATGCAGCAGGCCAGCCGCGTCTCGGATAGGACCGCGTTTTTCTATGTGGGCGAGCTGATCGAGTTTGGCGAAACCGCGCAAATTTTTAGTTCGCCCCGGGAACGCAAGACCGAGGATTACATCACCGGCCGTTTCGGTTGAGGGAGATGACTTTTTCCCGGCACATCCTGCGCGCCTTCGACCAGGCATTGGAATCGTTGCGGGCCGATGCCTTGATGATGGCCAGCTTGACGGATCGCAATTTGCAGAACGCCATGACCTGCCTGCTCGACCGCAATGCCGAGATCTGCGCCATCACGATCTCCGACGAAAAAGAGATCAACGCCTTGGAGAAGAAAGTCGATGGCGATGGCGTCGAGATCCTCCTCCGCTACCAGCCGGTGGCGTCCGATCTGCGGCAGGTCGTTTCAACAATGAAACTCGGGAGCAATCTCGAACGCGTCGCCGATCAGGCGGTCAAGATAGCGCGTCGCTCGCGCAACCTCACTCTTGAGCCAGAGCTGGACGAAGCGACCGCGCTCGGCCCGCTCTTCATCGATGCGGTCGCGCTTTTCCGCGACGGCGTGCGCGCTTATGCCGACGGGGACGTTACACTGGCCCGATCCCTGCCCGGGCGCGATCGCGAGCTCGACCAGATGAACCGTGACATTGCCGACAATCTCACCGCCAGGATGGCGGAGCAGCCGGATCGCATCCCCGACTACCTGCATTTGCTTTTCATTGCACGCCATCTCGAGCGGGTCGGCGATCACGCCAACAATATCGGCGAAGACGCCGTCTATACCGCTGAGGCGCGGGACGTCCGCCACCCCAACAACTTGTTCGAAGTTGCCTGAGGTCGCTAGGCCCTGACGACGCGTGGCGGGAAGAGCCAGCGCAATCTTCCCCGGTCGGGCGCATCGAGTTCCACCATGGCCACGCCCGCTTTCGCGAGCTTGATTCGACCATTCATTAAGGCAGCGATCGTTCCGGAGAAATCTGGTTCGTGCCCCACCAGCATCAAGCTTCGCTCCGCATATTTTTTCTGCAGACGGACGAGCTCCGGCAGCCCGAACCCGGGCCCGAGCAATCTCTCTTCCACGCATAGCGTCTCGAGATGTTCGGCCGCGATCTCCGCCGTCTGCACTGCCCGCGGCAACGGACTCGTCAGAATGAGGTCGGGCCTCGCTTTCAGCCTAACGAGAAACTGTGCAACCGCGCGTACTTCCTTGCGGCCGGGTTTGGTTAGGGGCCGTTCGTCGTCCGGTTTCTGCCAGTCCGGCCAATCGGCTTTCCCGTGTCGAAGAAAAAACAATTGCATTTGATTTACTCCCTCGTCACGGCGCAGCGCGAACCTTATACCTCAGCCGCGCCGTATGGCTGATGGCGAATATCCTCCGCCGCCGCCGCGTAGATCGCATCTTCCGCGATGTTCGTGGCGTGATCACCCACGCGTTCGAGATGCCGCGCGATAAACATCAAATTCAAATAACCGCGCAGCTGCTCGGGGTTCTGCGCCATCCTCTCGATCAAGCGACGGCTGGCGTTGGCGTTCATCTCATCGAGTGTTTTGTCGCGCGCCTTCAGCCCGCGGCCCAGTTCGATGTCTTCGCGCACGAACGCATCCACGCTGTCCTTGAACATGGCCATGGCATGTTCGCGCAGCGGATCGATTAATGACTCTTCCGGCAGCGCCGGATGACGGTTCAACTTCCGCGCCTTGCGCGCGATGTTCACGGCCTGATCGGCCATGCGCTCGAGATTACCGGAGAGCTTCATCGCCGAAACCACTCGCCGCAGATCGGACGCGACCGGCTGAAAACGCAGGAGCAAATCGATTCCGTCCTTGTCCACCTGCTTCTCGAGTTGATCGACTTCCTCGTCGTCGGCAATCGTGGTTGCGCAAAGATCGTCATCGCGCTCGTGCAATCCGTTGAGCGCGTTCTCCAGGCTGCGGGTCGTTAGGCTGGCCATCATGAGGACGTTGTTGCGCAAGGAGCCGAGCGCTTCGTCGAAGGTTCCCAGAATATGTTTCGGCGCGATCATTGCCGGAAAATATATCCTGCTCGGGCGAGTTGCGAGGTTACGATTTCGTGACAGCCGCGACGGGAAGATAGACGCGCACAGTCGTGCCGCGGTCTTGTTCGCTCTCCGCCTCGACTTTACCGCCGTGCAGTTGCGCGATGTGCTTGACGATGGAGAGCCCCAAACCGGTGCCGCCTCGCTCCCGCTGCCGCGATTTATCCGCGCGATAAAAGCGCTCGAATATTCGCGGCAGATCGCGCGCTGGAATCCCGATCCCGTTGTCCGATACACTGAAGCAAAGGTGATCATCGGAGTGTGTCGCCCTAACGACGATGCGGCCGCCCGTTTCGGAGTACTTCACGGCGTTGTCGAGCAGATTGTAAACGACCTCCTGCAAGCGGCCTTCATCCGCCTGCAGCGGCGGCAAATCGTTAGGCGCCTCCAGCTCGACCTGCAGATTTTTCGAGGCAAATTGCTTCTCCCAATCACGTATCATGCCGCGCAAGAAATTCGCCGGCCGGATGGGCGAGAGGTCGAGCGACGCGCCCGCGCCCTCGAGCCGGGCCAGACTGAGGACGTCGTCGACCAGGAGGTTAAGGCGGTTCGAGTGCCGCTCCATCACCTCGAAAATCCGGAGCAATTCGGCGGGCGGTTGTTTGGGATTTTCCAGGAGCGTCTCGAGATACCCACGCAGGATCGAGAGCGGGGTGCGCAACTCATGCGAAACATTGGCGACAAAATCCCGCCGCATCGTTTCCGTCTGGCGCAGCCCAGTGACGTCGCGGAATAAGACCACCGCACCGCTAACCGCGCCCGCATCGTCCTTGATCGGCTCCGCCACTACTTCCAGCTGTTGCCCAGCCGCGCCGGGCAGAGTCATGGCTCCGCGGCGCGCTTCGCCCCCGGCCAGAGTCTCGCCTAACAATCGCTCGACCGCTGCGTCGCGCACGATCTCGAGCAAGCCGCCTTCACTCGTTAGGGGAGCGACCGCAAACATCTCGCGAAAGGCGCGATTCATCAGCCGGATGCGGCGTTCTCCATCGGTCACGACAAGCCCGTCGGCCATCGCGCCGGTGATTGCCTGCACGCCAAACTCCCGTTCCTGCGCCCGCGCCCGCAGCTCACGTTGACGGAGAAAGACTTCTTCGAGCGCCAGGCCGATCCGGCGCATTCGGCCGCGGTCGCCGATCAGGAAGGTCTCAGGTCTTTCGTTCGCCTTCAGCGCCTGCACGAGTCTGTCGAGTTGACGGGTCGGCGAAATCCATTCGCGCCAGGCGCGCCAGAATCCGTAGAGGAGCAGCCCAACCGCCAGCGCAAAAGCAACCCAGCCCATCGCCCTCGCTTACTCACGCAGGCGGTAGCCGAAGCCGCGCACGGTCTCGACCGCGCTCGCCGCCTTGCCCAGTTTCTCCCGCAACCGCCGCACGTGGGTATCGACCGTGCGCGTGTCTATCGCGCTCTCGTAACCCCAGACTTCGTTGAGCAAACGGTCGCGCGCCTGCACCCGGCCGGGCCGCTGCATGAGCATGCTCAGGAGTTTGAACTCGACCGCCGTGAGGGTGATGCGCTTGCCCGAGACGAAGACTTGATGCCGCGCCGAATCGATCCGAATCGAGCCCCGCGTCAGATTTTCGTCCACGCCGTCGTTAGGCTGACCGCGCCGCAGGATGGCCTTGATGCGCAGGAGCATTTCGCGCGGACTGAATGGCTTCGTCACGTAATCATCAGCGCCAAATTCCAGTCCAACGATGCGATCGACCTCCTCCGCCTTGGCCGTGAGCATGATGATCGGAATGTGCCGCGTAGCCGATTCCGTCTTGAGAATTTTGCAAACCTCCAAGCCCGACATGCGCGGCAACATGAGGTCGAGGACGACGAGGGCGGGCAATTCGGCGCGCGCTTTCTTCAACGCCTCCGCGCCGTCGTGCGCCACCGTTACGAGGAAGCCGCCGGCTTTGCGCAATTGCAGCGTGAGCATGTCGACCACATCCACTTCGTCCTCGACGAGCAGGATCTTCTTGTTAGGCGAAGGGTTCATGGGTCGCAGCTTCCCGGAGGTCTGCGCCAGTATGCCGGAAGGGTGGATGCGTGGCAATTTTTCGCGCGCCGTTAATCACTCGCGAGCCGCGGATTACTGTAGCGCCCGACGCCGGTGATCTCCGCGCCGAGCCAGGCCGGCGGCGCGAATTTGCGGCAACTCAATTCGTCGGGAAACTCGACCTCAGCCACGATTAAGCCTTCGTTCGAACCGTGATAGATGTCGATCTCGACGACAGATTTTTTCCATGGCACATCGTAACGAGTTTTCGTTAGGCGCACGCCCGTCGTGGCGGGCCAGAGGATGTCGAATTGCGCGAGGTTCAGTCGGATTTCGCGCTCTTCCCGCGCCGCCGCCGAGCCGCGCTTGAATGTCAGAGTGCAGACGCGCCCCTTGCGCCGCAGCCGCACGTGCGAGCGATCACGCCCAATCGTGAGGTAGCCTTGCGCGATCTCGCGGTGTGGGAAGCGCTCCAGCCCGCGCGGTAATTTCCGGATAAGAAACTTCCGTTCGATTTCGAGGTGCGGGTCTTTCATTATATGCGGGCGAAAGAGGAGATAATCAGAAAGCCAGCAAACCAGGAATGGAAAGGAGCGAATTTTTTCCCTGGCCTCGTGGCTTCCTGATTCGTTCGGAGTCCCTGTCAGGGGCAAAACCAACACGGGAAAAGAGGAGGATAAATCAGGAAGCTAGGAACCAGGAATCGGAAGAATGGAATGTTTCCTAGCTTCCTGGTTTCTAAATTCCTTCCGCCTTCTTTTCCTGTTTTTCTGCGTTCCTGATTCTTCAAGAGTACCAGGGAGGGGACTCGAACCCCTAAGGATTGCTCCACCAGATCCTAAGTCTGGCGCGTCTGCCAATTTCGCCACCCTGGCGCGAAGCGACCGGCGCAGTTTATCTTCCGCTGCGTCGGAGGCAATCGGGAATGCCTGCGCCGGAACAAAGTTTCCGGACGAAACCCTTTTCTTCGAAACGCAACGGTGGCTGGTTGGCGAATGTGCTCCCCGTGCATTTCTGCGATAGCTTCCTTCTAGTGAAGCTAGACTCTGCAAAGTTCCGCGTTCGGCCCGGGCACGGGTGGCGATTAACCAACTCGCCCACGGCGACGAGACCGTACTACAACTCGAAGGCGGATTATCGCAAGCAGATCGAGGAACGAACGCAGGAACTCGCCAGCTTGCAGTCTCTCCTCTACGCCCACAATCGCTATGCCCTTCTCATCATTTTTCAGGCGATGGACGCGGCGGGGAAAGACAGCTCGATCAAGCACGTCATGTCGGGCGTGAACCCTGAAGGTTGCGAAGTTTACAGTTTCAAAAAACCTGGCGCGGATGAGCTAGAACACGACTTTCTCTGGCGCACGACCCGCTGCCTTCCGGAGCGCGGCCGGATTGGCATTTTCAACCGCTCTTATTACGAAGAAGTGCTCGTCGTGCGCGTGCATCCGCAGGTTCTGCGCGGCCAGAATCTGCCGGCGGAGTTACTCGAGGAAGGGTTACTTTGGAAAGGGCGCTTCCAATCAATCAACGACCTGGAGAGTCATTTGCAGCGCAACGGCACCCACGTTCTGAAGTTCTTTCTTCACATCTCGAAAGAGGAACAACGCAAGCGTCTCCTCGCACGGCTCGAGGATCCAACTAAGAACTGGAAGTTCGAGGCGGGCGACCTCGAAGAGCGAGACCTCTGGAATGATTACATGGCGGCTTATGAGGAATGTCTGCGCGCGACTTCTACAAAGGACGCGCCCTGGTATGTGATACCGGCCGACGACAAAAAGAACGCGCGCCTCATTATCTCGCAGGCCATTGTCGACAGGCTCAAGAGTCTGAAGATGAATTATCCGCGACCGGACGGAGCCTATCAGAAAGAGCTCGAATCCATCGCGAAACTGCTGAAGGAGGAGAAATCGTAGTGGACCTCGCGCGGCTTTCACTCGTTTAACAACTCGAAGAGCTATCCATGACTTCTTCCCGGCTTCACTTTCGCTTGGATGCTCAGGCGCCGGATTCGGGCGCGCGGGCGGCGACTTTTCGCACGTTGCATAACGAAGTCCAGACGCCGCTCTTCATGCCTGTCGGGACGCAGGCGACGGTGAAGGCGCAGCTTACGCGCACGCTTGAGGAAGCGGGAACGCAGATTCTGCTCGCGAACACATACCACCTCTTACTTCGTCCGGGCGCGGATGTGTTTCGCCGCACTGGCGGCATTCACGGCTTCATGAGCTGGGATCGTTCGGTCCTAACCGACTCCGGCGGCTTTCAAATCTTCTCGCTGCCGCACTCGCGCTCGATGAGCGAAGCAGGCGCGGTCTTTCAAAGCTATCTCGATGGGCAAACCATTCTGCTCAGTCCGGAGCTGAGCATCGAGACGCAGATAGCGATCGGCAGCGACATCATGATGGCGCTCGATCAATGCATCGCCTCAACCGCGGAGGAAGCGGCCGCGCGTGCCGCGGTCGAGATCACGCAGCGCTGGGCGGCGCGGAGTCTCGCGGCGCGCGGTGATTCGCCGCAATCCATCTTTGCGATCGTGCAGGGCGCACTTTTTCCGGAGCTGCGGCGCGAAAGCGCGCTTTCCTTAGGCGAGATGCCGTTCGATGGGTTCGCCATCGGCGGGCTCGCGGTGGGCGAGAGTAAGAGTGAGCGGGAAGACCTTTGTGAGTTTACCGCGCAACTCCTACCGGCAGACAAACCCCGCTATCTCATGGGTGTGGGCACGCCGCTTGACCTCCTCGAAGCAGTCCACCGCGGCGTCGATATGTTCGATTGCATCATGCCGACGCAGCTCGCGCAACGCGGCGCTGCCTTTACCTCGTCCGGTTTCCTCCAGATGCGTCGCAGCGTTTACAAATTTTCCAGGGAAAAGCTCGATGCGGCCTGCGCTTGCCCGACCTGCGCGCGCTACTCCCGAGCCTATCTGCATCACCTCACCAAAACAAGCGAGACGTTAGGCTGGCAGCTTCTCGGCAAGCATAACATTCACTTCTATCACCAGCTCATGCGCGAGATTCGAGCGAGCATTCTCGCCGGTCGCTTCGTCGATTTTTATCGAGAGAAACGCGCCGTTCTTCAGGAATCCGATCGGGACAATCCGGTCCGCAAACCGCCGCCCGCGCGGCAAAAATCGCGCTCGTTAGGCAGTTACGAAGTGCACATCGCGCACGAAGGTTTCGCCAGCATCCGGCAGGTCACTTCGGGGGAGATCATGCACATGCGCACCCCGCCGATGGAAGAAGCGCGCAGCCTTTACGTCGAGCAATCCCGTCTCGCCGAACGTCTCTCTTCGTCCGCGGACCCACTCACCATCTGGGACGTAGGCTTGGGCGCGGCGGCCAACGCGATGGCGGCAATCGAATGCTACGAGGCGCGGGCAAAGATAGGTCCTATGGGTCCCCTAGGACCTATAAGACCTATGCGGCTTATCAGTTTCGAAAACGATCTCGATTCCCTGCGACTCGCACTGCGTCACCTCGACAAGTTTCATTACCTCCGCCACGGCGGCCCGGTGGGAATTGTCGCGAACGGAGAGTGGCAATCAAAGCTCTGCGCGGGCTTGAGCTGGTCGCTCGTGCCCGGCGATTTCCTCGAAACAGTCGCGAGGGCGCCCTCGCCACCCGACCTCATCTTCTACGACATGTTCTCGGGCAGGACCCACGGCGAACAATGGACGATTGAGACCTTCCGCCGGTTGTTCGCCGCCTGCGCGGGCCGCGCGGCCGAGCTGTTCACTTACACTCACTCGACCGCGGCGCGCGCCGCGTTGCTGGCCGCCGGATTCTTTGTCGCCAAAGGACGTTCGGCCGGCGCCAAGGAGGAAACCACGATCGCATTTACGCCAGCGGCGCTGGGCTCTCCCACGACACGTTGTTATGAACTTCTCGCCTCGGAATGGATCGGTCGCTGGAATCGTTCCCAAGCCAAATTCCCCGCGGAACTCTCCACCGAGCAGCAGCCGGCCTTCGCTGACCAAATTCGCCAACACCAACAGTTTCGTTAGGCTAGAGCCATAGCATCCTGGACCCGCGGAAGCAGGTCCCTCCGGAGGGATGCGCTTCGCGCGTCCCGTGCTCACAAAGACATCGTTATCCGGGCCGCCTGCCACGTTGATGCTATCCCTTCCCGGAGCAAGGTCAGTCGAACTTCCATCGGAGCTTATCTGTAGGACCGAGATTGTGTTTGTGATGTAGCGTATCCCCTCATTGCCGGTCTGTGCCGCCACCCCAATCGGAGCCGTCACCACTTGGAAAACGCGCTTCTCCATCGACTGAGTGATGCTGGTAACACGGTCAGCACTCTTTTCCGCGACGAGGAGGGCGCCACCAATAAGGCAAGCCCAACGGGGCTCTGCAAATCGGAAGCAAAAACCGTTTTCGTCCCGCCGAGAGTTACCTTAAAGATTTTGCCGCTTCCTTTGTCAGCGACATAGAGGTTCTTCTCTTGATCATAGGCGAGCCCTTGCGGTTGATCGAAGCCACTCGCGAGCACGCGCGATGTTCCGTTGGGCTTGTAGACGAGGATGGAATTCGTCGCCAGATCCGAGACATAGAGGTCCCCGGCCGCCGCGAAGGCGCGGGAGGTGAAGGCGCAGGTCAAGGCCGCGACGCACAAACCGACTTTCGCGCTCGAAAGTGCTAAGGTACGTTTGAGTTGAATTATAGGTTTCATCCTTTTTTGGGTGGTGCCGCAGAGCCTTGAGGTGATGCGATCCTTTTCGAGCTGCAGCTTCTTCAAGCAGACGAATGCCCGCTGCGGGCCACTCCTCCTGCGACTTCTCTCGCTCTTTCTCTTGCAGCGGGCAGCCGAACATCCCGCTCCCGCACCGTTTTCCGCGCAATGTTTCGTTGTCAGGCAGCGCGCGCACGCGCATTCTTTCCAGGATGAATCAACAAGTCCTCGTCGAGACGGCGACGCAGCTGGCGGTTTTCCTCGGCAATCGTCCCGGAGCGCTCTCGCGCGTCTGCAGTGAACTGGCCGCCGCGGAAATCAACATCCACGCCCTGACCACTTCCGACACGATCGACCACGCGGTCGTGCGCATGGTGGTGAGCGATCCGACCAAGGCGCTCATGATCCTGGGCGAGCGCGGTGTGCTCGCGCTCGAGAACGACGTTTTGATGATAGAGAGCAACAACCAACCGGGCACGCTGGCGGCGATCGCCGAGCGCCTCGCGAAAGCCGGGATTAACATCGAGTACGCTTATCTGGCCACGAGCCCCAAATCGCAGCAAGGACTTTTAATCCTCCGGCCTTCCAACGTGGAAAAAGCGGAACGCGCCTTGCGCGATCTGTAGCGGCCGCAGGATTTCTCGTTAGGCTTTACTTCGTTTCTAGAAGCGATTGAAATCATCCTGAAGAAGCGCTGGCGTGGCCGGTGATTCGTCTTTGCAAATGAACCTTCAGGCCCTGCGCTCCGTCCCGCTTTTCCAGACACTCGGAGGCGAGGCCGTCTCGGAACTTTTTCATCTCCTTACCACCCGAAGTATTCCGAAAGGGACGGCGCTCTTCCAGCGCGACGATCCCGGTGACGCCATGTTTTTCATCGAGAGCGGGCGTATCCGCATCAGCGTGAAAGACGCTGACGGACAGGACACCATCCTCGCGGAAATGAGGAGCGGTGATTTCTTCGGCGAGATGGCGATGCTCGATGGCCAACTGCGCTCGGCCGACGCGACCGCGATCGAAGAGACGAAACTGGCGGTTCTGGCGCGGGAGGATTTTCGCTCCTTCGTCCGACGAAAACCCGATATCGCGCTTGGTCTCCTCACCGCGATGACCCAGCGCCTGCGCCGCACGGATAATCTTTTGCGCCACCGTATTTCGCGTAACGCCAACGAAGTGGAGGCCGCCCAACTCACGCTCGCTGATCGCGCGGCGGACTTGATCGCGGAGTTCGGCGGCAGTTGGAAATTCATTGGCGCCTCGATTTGTTTTTCGCTCTTCTGGATTGCGTTCAACAGCTGGCTCCTCTACAGCGGCGGCGCCTTCGATCCTTTTCCCTACGTCCTCCTCAATCTTGTCCTGGGGATGGTCGCGGGTTTGCAGGCGCCCATCATCATGATGTCGCAAAATCGCCAGGGGCTGAAGGATCGGCTCCGCGCCGATCTCGATTATCGGGTGAACTTGAAAAATGAGCTTCTCCTCACTGAGGTGCTGCGGCGTTTGGAAGAAATACAGCCGGGCCGCTCGCAGTTGCCGCCGGCGGATGATCAGCGTGAGGGGCCTCGTTAGGCAGTTTTCCGGTGTTCGTGTTCGTTTGTCAGCCCAGAAATTCTCATGTCCACACGTCCTAAACCGCTCAAAATCGGGCCCGTCACCCTCGGCGGAAAAGTGCCGGCCCTGATCCTCGGGCCCTGCGTGATCGAATCGGAGAAATTCGTTAGGCGAATGGCGAAGAAAATTGGTGAAATTTGCGCGGCCGAAGAGTTTGCCTTCATTTTCAAAGCCTCCTACGACAAAGCGAATCGCACCTCCGTGCGGTCCTATCGTGGCATTGGCGCGCAGGAAGGTTGCGCCTTGCTCGCGGAAATCGGACGCGAGCTACACATGCCCGTGACGACGGACATCCATTCGCCTAACGAGACCGCGATCGCCGCGGAATTCATCGACGTCCTGCAAATCCCCGCATTTCTTTGCCGCCAGACCGATCTCATCCACGCCGCGGCCGAGACGGGCCGGGTGGTGAATGTAAAAAAAGGCCAGTTTCTCGCTCCGTGGGACCTGCGCAACATCGCCGAAAAGCTGACCGCTTTTGGAGCGACGAAGTTTTTCTTCACCGAGCGCGGTACAACCTTCGGCTACAATAATCTCGTCGCCGATATGCGTTCTCTCGCCTGGGTCCGCGAAGCCGGCTACCACATCGTCTTCGACGCGACCCATTCCGTGCAGCGACCAGGCGGCGCGGGCGACGCGACCTCGGGCGATGCCGCGCTCGCTCCCGTGCTTGCCCGGGCCGCGCTCGCGGCTGGTTGCGACGGCGTTTTCATGGAGGTGCACGAGAACCCTGGGCGCGCGCTTTCCGACGCTCCGAATCAGGTTCCGCTAAAGGATTTGCCGAAGCATCTGCGCATGTTTAAAGCTATTCATGCTGCGGTCTCGTAGCGCGCATCCGGTTTCCCGGGGCGCGCGTTTCAGTCTTCTCTTCATCCTGGCCTGCGGCAGTCTCGTCAGTTCTTCCGCTCACGCGAAGCGGCAAAAAAATGCTCCCCCGCCGTCGCCAAAAGAAGAGCTTGGATTGAAAAACATTCCGCTGACGGTGGGACACGAAGCGAAAGGCCTGGTCCTGCCGAATTATGACTTAAAGGGGCACCTCCTCGGCCGTTTTGAGGCCGCTACAGCCAGTCGCCTCGACGAAGATCATGTCCACTTTACGAACCTGAAAATGACCACGTTCGACGACCACGAAAAACCGGATTTTAACATCGATATGACCGAGGGCGTGCTCAATCTCGAGACCCGCGTGATCACTTCCAAAGCCCGGACCAAGATTAAACGAACCGACTTCGAAATCGCCGGGGACGCGATGCAGTTCAGCACCCTGACTCACCAAGGGACGCTCACTGGCAACGTCCATATGACGGTTTTTAAACAGTCGCAATTGACGGGAAAAGCAAAGTGACGAAGCGACTTTTCGCAGGCGCAATTTCGCTCGCGGCGGCGGTGCAACTTTGGGCGCAAACCCCCTCCCCGACACCCGGCGCGCAGCCCACGGCTCTCGCGACACCGGCCGCGGGCAAGCAAACCCTCATCACGGAGATCTACGCGGACGAAGCCTCCTTCGACACTGAGAAACGCATCGGCATTTTCACCGGCCACGTGCGCGTTTTCGATCCGCGTTTTAATGTCCAATCGGACAAGTTGACGGCTTACATTCACAAAGAAGAAAACCAAGGCCTCGAAAGAGCCGTCGCGGTAGGCCACGTCGGGGTAGTCCGCGAGAAACCTGATCCGAAAGGAGGTCCGCCATCGAAGGCGGTCGGTCTTTCCGAGAAAGCGATCTACACCTCCTCCGATGGGAACGTGGAAATGAGCGGCAGCCCACGCGTGCAGCAGGGCCTCGACACGCACATCTCTACCAGCCCGCAGACCATCATGGTGCTGAGTCAAGATGGCCATCTCACCACCCACGGCCCGAGCCGCACCGAAATCCGGCAGGAGGCGGCGGACCAGAAAAAACCGGCCGCTACTCCAACTCCATGAGCATGGAAATCGCCGCTGCGCCGAGTCCTGCCTTCGCCGCGAGCGCGCCGGAGAAAACGAGCATCGTCCTCGTCACCAAAGGCCTCGTGAAAATCTACGATGGCCGCGCAGTCGTGAACGGGATCGATCTCGCCGTCGGGCCGGGCGAGATCGTTGGTTTGTTAGGCAAAAACGGGGCCGGTAAAACGACCAGCTTTTACATGATCGTCGGACTCGTTAGGCCGAACTCCGGCCGGGTCGTCTTCTCCGGCACTGACGTGACTGATTTCCCGATGTACAGGCGCGCCCGGCTCGGCATGGGCTATCTGCCGCAGGAGGAATCGATTTTCCGCAAGATGACGGTGGAACAAAACATCCTCGCGATTTTGCAGACCATGCCCTTGAGCAAAGAGGAGCGCCGCCATCGCTGCGAAGAGCTGCTCCATCAGTTCGGCATCGAGCGCATCGCGAAGAACACCGCCCTCACCCTGAGTGGCGGAGAAAAACGTCGCCTAACGATCGCGCGCTCACTCGTCACCCGGCCAAAACTGCTCATGCTCGACGAGCCCTTCAGCGGCGTCGATCCGATCGCGGTCTATGACGTCCAGCAGCTCGTGGTCAATCTTCGCCAATCCGGCCTCGCCATTCTTATCACCGATCACAACGTGCGCGAGACGCTCTCGATCGTCGATCGCGCCTATCTCATCGATGAAGGCCAGGTCGTGAGCGAAGGCACGAAAGACTTCCTCATTAACGACCCGATCAGCCGCCAGCTTTACCTCGGCGAACGCTTTCAGATGTAAGAAAGGAACCGTATGCAAACCAGCAACGTCCATCCCGCTGTCAAAGTGACGGGCCGCCACCTCGCGATCACCGACGCGATCAACGACTACTCCACCCGCAAGATCGAAGGGCTCCACCTCGATTATCCCAAGATCATCGAAGCGCACGTCATCCTCGGGGTCGAGAAATACCGGCACTGGGCTGAGGTCGTCTTGATTTGCTCCAATCACATCACGATCGAAGCCTGCGAAGAAACCAATGATCTTTACGCCGCGATCGACGCCGTCATGGATAAAATCGCGCGCCAGATGCGGAAGTACAAAACCCGCCTGCTCCGCCGGCATCGGCCGCGCAAGGAGGACATCCGGCATCTCGAGGAGCAGATCCTCAATCCGGAACCCGTAGAAGAAGACGACCACCACGAACACGCCGTCGTGCGAACGGAGCGTCATCCGTTGAAGCCGATGTTCGTCGATGAAGCGGTCCTGCAGCTTGAGATGTCCGCGCGACAGTTCATGGTCTTCATGAACGCGCGGAACTCGCGCGTAAGTGTCCTCTACCGACGCAAGAGCGGCGACTTTGGACTAATCGAACCATCGTTAGGCTAAGACTCGATTGAGCCGGTGTAGCGGCGGCCGTCTCGCCCAGTAGCCCGCCACCTCTCTACCCGGGTCCGGTGGACGTGTTCCCTTTCACACGAGCGGGAACAAAAGAACTCTCCTCATGGCGATTGCTCGCCGCAGCCAGCAAGAGTGAGTGACGCTATCCAAGGTAACGGGATGAGAGGATAGAAAGCAGATTTTTCATCGATCCACCTCTCCCATCACGATATCGATGCTGCCGAGTATTACCATGACGTCGGCGACGGTGTGACCGAGGCACATGTCTTCCAGGATTGTTAGGTTGATCAGGCTCGGCGGGCGCACGCGGTAGCGATAGGGATTGGCGGTGCCGTCGCTGATCAAATAAAAGCCAAGCTCGCCTTTGGGTCCTTCGATCCGCCCATAAGCCTCGCCAACCGGTGGCTTGAAAGCGCGGATTTTTACTTTTGGATTCATAATGGGACCTTCCGGCAGCTGCTCCATTGCCTGGTGCAGAATCGTCAGGCTCTCGCGCAATTCGAGCACGCGCATCATCAAGCGGTCGTAACAATCGCCATGCTCGCCTAACGGAATCCGGAATTTGAAGCGTGGATAAAAGCCGTAGCCGTCGACTTTGCGCACGTCGTAGTTCACACCCGAGGCGCGCAGACCCGGGCCGGTGATGCCGGCGTTGATCGCCAGCTGGGCGGAAAGTTTTCCGACCTCCTGCGTCCGGGCGATGAGGATTTCATTCGACGTGATAAGCTTCTCAAACTCGTCGAGGAAGCGCGGAAAGTTATCGACGATTTTGCGCGCGTGCTCCATCCAGCCCGGCGGCAGGTCAACGCGGCAGCCGCCGAAGCGCATGTAGTCGCACATCATCCGCGAGCCGGAGAGCGACTCGAAGAGGTCGAGCACGTGCTCGCGCTCGCGGAAGGCATACATGAGCGGCGTGCCCCAAGCGCCCATGTCGCTGAGGAGGAAACCGAGGAGCGAAGTGTGATTCACGAGGCGCGTGAGCTCAGCGAGAATGACGCGCAAATACTCCGCGCGCTCGGGCACTTCGATGCCGGCGAGTTTTTCGACGCTGAGCGCGTAGGCCCAGTTGTTGGTCATCGAACAAAAGTAATCGAGTCGGTCGGTATAAGGCATCGAGCCGAGGTAGCTGGTGTTCTCGCCGATCTTCTCGTGGTTGCGATGGAGGTAACCAAAGACCGGCTTGAGTTTTCTCACGATCTCGCCCTCGAGCGCCACGTTCATGCGGAAGACGCCGTGGGTCGATGGATGTTGCGGGCCCATCGAGACCTCGAGCAGCTCGCCGTCGAAGCGCGACGTCATGGGCGGCGGCGCTTCTTCGAGTTCGTGAAAGCCGGCCGCGCTCATGGCCTAACGATTCTGAGGAAGCCACAGATGAACACAGATGGACACAGATTCGCAGAAGTTTTCATATGTGTTGGTCGGTGGCCTTTTACTTCTCTGAGGTCGCAGCGATGTTTTCCGCGCCGTCTTGCATAGGACGCCGCGCATGATGCTGCTTCGCCTTTTCCAGAACATCGTCGTGCGGCGTGGGTTCGTATTCGTAGTCGTCCGGCTCGCGATAATCTTTGCGCATTGGATAATCGGTAAACTCATCCCACATCAAAATGCGGCGCAGATCGGGATGGCCGTCGAAATGGATGCCGTAGAGATCGAAAATTTCCCGTTCCTGGAATTCCGCGCTGCGCCAGATCGGGGTGAGCGATGGCAGATGTACGCCTAACGAACGATCGCGCGTTCGTAGCCTAACGACGATAGGTCCGTGCTTGTGCGCGATTGAGTAAAGGTGATAAACCGCCTCGAGATAACCGGGAAAAAACTCTTCCCGCGTTTCCTCGACTTCCTTTCCCTCCCCCTCAACCAATTGCTTCACCTTCACCTTGTTCTTCACCGTGCGATCGAGCCAATCCACGCCGGTGACGTTCGAGCAATAATCGAGGCGTAGTGCCGGATCATCCCGGAGGAAGCACGCGACGGCGAGAGCGTGTTCGTGGTCGAGCAGAAGCGATGGCTGACTCGCCAGACCGGGATTTGGAATGATCGCGAGACGGGCGCCGGGGATCGCCTGCTCGATGCGAGCCTTGATTTCCTCGAGCGATTCCATGGTTGCGGGCAAACTAAAGTGGTCCGGCGGAATCAGCGATAGCATTTTCGCGTCGTCGCCAGGCGGGAAATTTTCGCGGGCGTTCGATGCGACCCTGAGGCAACATGTATTCCTTCTATCATTCGCGGATCAAGATCATCGAGAGAGAACAGATGGCCGCTGAAGGTGCAGAAAGCTGCGCGCGCCTGGCGCTCGAGCGCGTGACCCTGCCGGAGCTGGCCGGGTTTTGGATTCATCTCGATGCCGATGTGCTCAATGCGTCGATCATGCCGGCGGTCGATTCGCCTAACGAGGCCGGAATCACCATCGCAGAGCTGACGGGGTTGCTCGGCATCCTGCTCGCTTCCCCGCATGCGGCGGGGATGCATGTGACAATTCTCGACCCGGCTCGATCCCAAAGGGACTTGCGCCGCTGCTTTTGTTGACGCGCTGGTCGCGGGATTCAACCCTGACGCGGCGGCAACTCACCGCCAGAGGTAGCTCTGACGTTCGATCGACGGCGGGCGGAAAAGATCGGGATTGGCGATCAGCGATCGGGAGGACGCGTTCGAATTTACTACGATCCGTCCAGGACACTATCCTTTCCGCAACGTGCCGGCTCATATCCATCTCACCGTGGAGGGCGGCGGCGTGCCGCGACAATGGACGGAAGAACTGCGGTTCGCCGATGACCCGCTCGTCCCGGCGAGCGACTTGGAAGCTGCGCGGAAGGCGGGAAAATTCGGCGATGTGCGTTCTGTCCGGCAGGAGGGAAAAACACAGCACGTAGAGTTAAATATCCGCGCGAAGCGAAGCGCGGATTTCTAGCCCCTAAAGATCGGAGCCGGCGATCGATCGCCGGCTCCGAAGAGGCGGACCTTCCTACGGCAGACGCGTCGCGGCTTCCGTGCCGCAGCCGCTGAAGACCAGATTGCCGTTCGGGTCGTAGATTTCGAAGTTCACGACCGAGGTATAGGTGTTCCCATCCGGCCCGATGGTGATCCTGCGCATGATCTTCTGGGTTCCTGCAAAACTTCCATCCGCGTTGAAGTTGAAGAACTGAAAGGGTGCCGAATAAGACCGCCGGTTCAGTCGCGTCCACGTGCCAACGCCAGGGCCGTGCCCGGTCGGGGGCGTGTTGTCGGTGCTCGTGAGAGTCCCACCCGCATGGAACATCTCGAAGGCCTCAAAGCTCACGAGCGTATTTCCGTTGCAATCCGTCAGCGTCACCTGCGAATCCCAGACGCCGCGCAAGGGCACTTCTCCGGGCGCGGCGAGCGCAGCCGAGGCGAAGTTCAGCGCGATAAGAGCGCTGAGCGAAACGATCGATCTCAGAATGGTCTTTTTCATTTTGGTTTTGTCTTTCTTTTTTTGTGGTTTTGGTCCGTTACTGTGGCCGGGAAACGTCCCGGCTTTTCGTAGATCGACCTTCTCCTAACGGCACCATGAAAGTCGTTAGACCACCCTGAAATTTTCATGAAATTTCTGCAGAGCGGCCGAGCGCAGTCAGATCTTCTTTATGAATTCGGCGACTTCCGGCTCGATGCGGCTGGCCGTCAATTATCACGGCGCGACGGGACGTGGGTGCCATTGACCCCGCGGGTTTTCGATACCCTGCTTTGTTTGGTAGAACACCACGACAAGGTGGTCGAGAAGGAGCGGCTCATGGCCGTGGTCTGGCCCGATTCAATCGTCGAAGAAAATAATCTCACCCAGAACATCTCGACGTTGCGACGGCTGCTGGGCGATACCCCTCAGTCACACCGTTTCATCGTGACCGTGCCAGGCCGCGGCTACCGATTTAGCGCCGCCGTCGAAAGGTCAGCCGGCCAAATAAACCCATCGGCGCCGGCCTTGTCCCATCGGGCAATCGCGGTGCTTCCCTTCAAACCGCTGGTGGCGGAGAGCAGCGATCCTTCGCTGGAAATGGGAATGGCCGATACGCTCATCGCGCGATTGAGCCGCATCCGGGAGATCGTGGTGCGACCGCTTGGGGCGGTGCGTCGCTACGCGAGGCTCGAGCAGGAGCCGCTCGTCGCGGGGCGGGAATTGGGCGTGGAATCCGTGCTGGAAGGGAGCATTCAAAAAAGTGGAGCTCAGCTGCAGGTCAACGTTCGGCTGATAAAAGTGGCCGACGGCGAATCGCTTTGGGCGGGCACGTTTGATGAGAGGTTCACGAATATTTTCTCCGTGCAAAATGCGATTGCGGAGCGCGTGGTGAGCGCGCTGGCGCTCCAACTCAGCGGCGAAGAGAAACAACGCCTAACGAAACTCGAAACCGAGAATGCCGAAGCCTACCGGTTTTATCTCAAAGGGCGTTACTATTGGTGGAAGACGACTCCGGAAGAATTTCGCAAGTGCCGCGATTACTTCCAGCGCGCGGTCGATGCCGACCCTTGCTACGCGCTTGGTTACTGCGGCCTGAACGCCTTCTTCGGTTACGGCTCGGCCTGGGGAATGTTGCCGCCGGAAGTGGGTTGGCCGCGCGCACTCAAGGCCGCCGAAAAGGCGCTCGAGCTGGATGGTTCCCTTGCCCAAGTCCACAGCGATCTCGGCGCGCACCGGATGGTTTTCGGCCGCGACTGGCCGGGCGCGGAAAAGGAAATCGAAAACGCGATCGAGCTCAACCCGCGGGGCGAAGAGGTGCACTACCTCTACTCGTTCTTTCTCATCACGAGAGGCCGCTTCGAGCAAGCGATCGCGGAAGCCAACCTTGCGCTCGAACTCGATCCGCTCCTGCTGCGCCTGCATCAGCATCTCGGTTTCACTTTTATCACGCGCGGCGCTACGATGAGGCGATCGAGCGTTATCAACAGACGCTGCGGTTAGACGCGGATATCCCCTCTCTTCATGAACTTCTGGGCGATGCTCTCGAACAAAAAGGCCGCTGCGAGGAAGCCCTGGGTGAATGGCAAAAAGCAATGGTCCTAGGTGGAGATGAAGAGTTGGCTGGGCTGCTTTGCACCCACCGCGCCAAGAGCGGTTTTGCCGCCGCGCTGCGCGCGGTCGCGCAGAAGAAGCTGGAACGCCTGCGCCAGCGACAAGCGCAGGGAGAGTATGTTCCCGCGATGGAGTTCGTGCGCGCCTACCTCAGGTTGGACGACCCCGAGAAGACCTTTGCGGCCCTCGCCAAGGCTTGTGCAGAGCGCAACGTTTTTGCTTTGCTCCTGAAGAGTGATCCGGCTTACGACCGCCTGCGCAAGGATCGACGTTTCACGACAATCCTTGAACGCAACGGACTGGCTTGATCTCTGCCGGTAAATATCGGGCTTCTTTTGTTTGTTAGGCGCCTTCGATCTCCGGCGGATGAAAGATTTGCGGATTCGCCGGGGGTTCAAGGTCGTGCTCGCCGAACTCCGGCACCGGGAACTCACTAGCTTGCGTCTTCTTGAGATGATCGGCTTTGCCTGCACCAGTCAATTTTTGCCCGTCGATTTTGCGCTGCAAGTCCATGAAAGCATGGAGCAACGCCTCTGGTCGCGGCGGACAGCCAGGAATGTAAACGTCAACCGGGATGTAGCGATCGATCCCTTTCAAAACGTTGTAGCCCTGCTTGAACGGCCCGCCGGAAATGGCGCACGCTCCCATCGAGATGACGTATTTCGGATCGGGCATCTGGTTGTAGAGCCTAACGATTTGCGGCGCCATCTTCTTTGTCACCGTGCCGGCGACGATCATGAGATCGGCCTGGCGCGGCGAGGGCCGGAAGACCTCGCCTCCGAAGCGCGCGAGGTCGTAGCGCGACGCGGCGGTCGCGATCATCTCAATCGCGCAGCAAGCGAGTCCGAACTGGAGCGGCCAGATCGAGCTGCGCCGGCCCCAATTGTAAAGCTCCTGCATCGAGGTGACCCAGATGCCTTGCTTTTGCAGCTCGCTGCGGAGCCCTTCGTCGATTTTCTGCTCCATTTACTTTGCCCAATTTAGGCAACCTTTGCTCCAGGCCCAAACGAGTCCTTCGAATAAGAGGAGCAGGAAAACCAAAATCGCGACAAAGGCGCCGATCGGCAATCCGGTGAACGCGACCGCGAACGGAATGAGAAAGATCGATTCGACGTCGAAGATGAGAAAAATGATGGCGTAAAGATAGAATTGCGATTGGAACTGGACCTGCGCCTCGCCTAACGACTCGACGCCGCATTCGTAGGTCGCGTTCTTGGCCGCGCCCGGTTTAGCCGGCTGGAAGAAATGGCGCCAAAGCCAGGCCAAAACCAGCGGCGCGATCGGGAAGACGAACGCGACGCCGATGAAGATAAGAAGGAAAAAATAAGGCTCAGGTGTCATGCGCAACGCCTGGCGAGCGGTCCGAAAAACAGCCAGCCACAGATGAACACGGATTTACACAGATAAAAGAAAGCCATGATTCTTTCCCATCTGTGTTTAATCCGTGTCAATCTGTGGCTCAAAATCCTTTGCCAGAAACTCAGACGATCCCCTGATCGAGCATCGCGTTCGCGACTTTGAGGAAGCCGGCAATGTTGGCGCCGTTCACATAATTCCCCGGCGTCCCGAATCGCTCCGCAGTCGCGCGGCAGGTTTTGTGAATCGCTTTCATGATCCCTTGCAGGCGCGCGTCCACCTCTTCGCGCGTCCATGAAATGCGCATGCTGTTTTGCGCCATCTCCAGCCCGGAAGTGGCGACACCGCCGGCATTGGCCGCCTTCCCGGGACCGAAAAGGATCTTCGCTTCCAAGAACTGATTTACGCCGCCGATCGTGGTCGGCATGTTCGCCCCTTCCGAGACCACGTAGACGCCGTTGCGCAACAAATTCGCCGCATCCTTTTCATTGATCTCGTTCTGGGTCGCACTCGGAAACGCGCACTGCGCCTGGTAATTCCAGAGCGGATTGTGATCGAGCTTCCGATCGATTGGCGTATAAACCGCGTCGCCGAATTTGCTGGCGTATTCGGAGATCCGGCCGCGCTGCACGTTTTTCAGCTGCATGATGAAAGCGAGCTTCTCCCGCGTGATCCCCGCCTCGTCATAAATGTAGCCGGCCGAGTCCGACAACGTGACCGGACGGGCGCCCATCTCGATCAATTTCTCCACCGTGTATTGGGCGACGTTGCCGCTCCCGGAGACGAGGCAAACTTTGCCCGCCAGCTCTTCGTTGCGGGTCTTTAACATTTCCGCCGCGAAATAAACCGCGCCGTAGCCGGTCGCTTCGGGACGAATGAGCGAGCCGCCCCAGCCGATGCCTTTCCCGGTCAGAACTCCGGTGAATTCGTTGCGCAGTTTTTTGTACATGCCGAAGAGAAAACCGATCTCGCGCGAGCCGACACCGATATCGCCCGCGGGCACGTCGCGATCGGGCCCGATGTGGCGCGAGAGCTCGGCCATGAAGGCCTGGCAAAAGCGCATGACCTCGTTGTCGCTTTTTCCTTTTGGATCGAAATCGGAGCCGCCCTTGCCGCCGCCCATTGGCAGAGTCGTTAGGCTGTTTTTAAAAACCTGCTCGAAGGCGAGGAATTTGAGGATGCCCAGATTAACCGAAGGATGAAAACGCAGGCCACCCTTGAAGGGTCCGATCGCGCTGTTCATCCCGATGCGAAACCCGCGGTTCACCTGCACCTCGCCGCTGTCGTCCTGCCACGGGACGCGAAACATGATGACCCGTTCCGGCTCGATCATCCGTTGCAGGATCTTCCCCTTGCGGTATTCGGGATGCCGATCGAGGACGGGCGCCAGAGACTCGAAGACTTCGTAAACCGCTTGGTGAAATTCCGGCTCTCCCGGGTTCTTCGCTTTCACCTGCGCCAGTAATTCTGCAAGGTCGTCTTTCATAGGTCGTAAGTTGAGCAGCAATAGCGTTCCACTCTGCGAAACGAAACAAAATTCTGAGACGGGCGGGCGGAAGTCTATTCCAGTCTTGCTAATAAATTAGGAGCCGCTTTCCTTCAGCGAACGTGAGCCGTTTCCTCGACCAGATTTTCGTGCTCGCCAAACAGCGCCTGCTTTCCCAGCTCACGGACGCGCCCGATTGGGTTGGCCAGACCGTTTCGAGCCTGCTCAACATCAGCGCGCTGCTGGTGGTTTTCCTCTCGCTCTTCGCGCTCATCTCGGTGCTGGAGAGAAAGATTCTCGCGCGGATTCAAAACCGGATTGGGCCGAATCGCGTCGGTCCTTTTGGCCTCCTCCAACCCGCGGCCGATGGCATCAAGATGTTGATTAAGGAAGACATCGTGCCGTTGCGCGCGGACAAAGTGATGCATTTTCTGGCGCCTATTTTGATGGCGGCGACGGCCATTCTTGCCCTCGGAGTCATCCCCTACGGACGCAACATGACGCCCTTCGCGATCGACGGCGGGATTTTGTTTTTCTTCGCGATCGGTTCGACTACGGAGCTGAGCGTTTTCATGGCGGGCTGGGGGAGCAACAACAAGTTTTCCATGCTCGGCGCGATGCGTGCGATCGCGCAGATGATCAGCTACGAGCTGCCACTTATCATTACCGTTTTGCCGGTCGTGATGGTGGCCGGCTCGCTTAGGCCCGATGCGATCGTGGCGGCGCAAGGAGGCTACTCGTTAGGCATCGTGCCGCGCTGGTTTGTTTTCACTCCCTGGGGCGCGGCCGCGTTCATTTTGTTTTTCATTTCGGGCCTGGTGGAATCGAACCGCACACCTTTCGATGTGCCGGAGGGCGAATCGGAAATCGTCGCCGGGCACATGACGGAATATTCCGGCTTTAAGTATGCAACGTTTTTCCTCGCCGAGTATTTCGGCATGTTCGCGATCAGCGGGCTGGCGGTGACGCTTTTCCTCGGCGGCTGGCACGCGCCGCTGCCCATCCTCGAGTTCGTTCCCTCCTACGCCTGGTTCTTCGCGAAATTGAGCGTCCTTCTCTTCGTCTTCATCTGGATCCGCGGAACGCTTCCTCGTACGCGCGTCGATCAGGTCATGAGCTTCGCCTGGAAATTTATGTTGCCGATGGCCTTCGCCTGTCTCCTCGCCGCCGCCGTCTGGCATTACGAAGGGCGCGCTTTCGCCGGCTGGCTTTGGTCGTTAGGCGTGATCGCTCTCGTTTACTTCGCTCTTTCCCGGATTCTCGAGACCGGCCGGAAATTTGCGCCGCGCACCTACCGCTTTGCCGAATGAACAGCGTCGCCTTTGTCGTGATCGCGATCCTGACCCTGGCCGCGGCGCTGGCCGCGGCCTCGCTGCAGAAGTTGATTCACGCTGCGCTTTGTTTTGCGGCGGCGTTTGTCGGGGTGGCGGCGTTTTACTTTTTGTTAGGCGCGGAATTCGTCGGCTTGGTGCAGGTTTTTGTCTACGTCGGCGCGGTCGCCGTATTGATCGTCTTCACTATTCTGCTCACGCGCCGCGATGCGGAGCGGGAGCGCGGTTTCCACTGGAGCGGCGCGCTCATCGCGCTGGCGATTTTTGCGGGCCTGCTCTGGGCGATCGTGAGAACGTCCGGCCTCTCGGTCGCCGCACCGTGGATCGCGCCACTTACCGTTAGGCAAATCGGCGAAGCGCTCATGACCGATTACGTCTGGCCGTTGCAATGCCTCGGCCTTGTTCTTACCGCCGCGTTAATCGGAGCGCTCGTCCTAGTGATGGAGGAAAAAGGGTGAGACCATCCGGCTGGGTAGCGCATGCGTCCCGCGTGCTGGTTGCGGTGTTCCACCGCGACGAACTTTTCTCAACGGGCGCCCTTCTCGAGCGGTTCACGGTTTCAGCAAAGTTCGTCGCCGCGAGACGCATGCGCTACCCGGCAGGGGACTTCACCGCGCGATGAACCCGACGCTCCAACTTTTCCTTATCATCTCGGCCGCGCTCTTCTGCATCGGCTTGCTCGCCGCCCTCAGCCGGCGGCACGCCATCTTCATTCTCATCGGCATCGAGATGATGCTCGCCGCAGCCGGTCTCAATTTCATCGCGTTCTGGCGTTTCGCTCCGCAACCGGCGCCACCCACGGGAGTGATGGTGACCGTTTTCGCCATTGCGATCGCGGCGGCTGAGGCCGCGGTTGGCCTCGCTCTCGTCATCACCGTTTATCGCCATTATCGCACGACCAACGTCGATCAAATCGATCAGCTCAAAGGATGAGCAACTGGATCGGCGCTCATCTCTGGTTGATCCTGGCAGTGCCACTGGCGGGTTCACTTGTCATTCTTAGCCTAACGAATTCTCGACGCACGGCCGCAGCGGCTCTCGCCATCGTCGGCCAGGTGCTCGCGTTCGTTCTCTCGCTCGGCGCTTTTTTGCCGACGTTGCAGGCACCCGGCTATCGCGTCTTCACCAATTTCACCTGGTTCACCTTCGGCGAACAAACGTTGCGTCTCGGCTTTCTCCTCGATCCGCTCACGGCCGTGATGCTGGTCATGATTACGCTCGTTAGTCTGTGCATTTTTGTTTTCAGCGTCGGCTACATGGCGTCCGACAAGAATTTCACCCGCTTCTTCGCCTACCTCTCGTTTTTCTCCGCCGCGATGCTCGGTGTGGTCCTCGCGAACAGCTTGCTCTTGCTTTTCGTCTGCTGGGAGTTGGTCGGGCTCGCTTCGTATTTGCTCATTGGCTTTTGGATTAAGAGGCCGAGCGCAGCAGCGGCCGCGAAGAAAGCGTTTATCATCACCCGCATTGGCGACCTCGGGTTTTTCCTGGGAATGCTCTGGCTCTATGGCCAAAGCGGCACGCTGCTCTTTTACGACGGGGGAAACGGCGCGCTCGAAAGCCATGGGCTGCTGTCGTTAGGCGCGAGCGCCACTTTCATCGCGCTTCTCCTCTTCTGTGGCGCGGTCGGAAAGTCGGGGCAATTCCCGCTCCACGTCTGGCTGCCAGACGCGATGGAAGGTCCGACGCCGGTGAGCGCGCTCATCCATGCCGCCACGATGGTCGCGGCGGGCATTTTCCTGGTTGCGCGCGTCTATCCCCTCTTTTCGTTAGGCGCGATTGCTGGCGTGACGCCGTCACTCACGGTCGTGGTCTGGATTGGCGTCGTCACAGCGTTGATTTCCGCGCTCATCGCGCTCGCGCAATGGGATATCAAACGCATCCTCGCTTACTCAACCGTCTCGCAGCTTGGCTTGATGATGGTGTCGTTAGGCGTGGGCGGGGTCGTGGCCGGGATCATGCACCTGCTCGCGCACGGCTTTTTCAAAGCGCTTCTCTTTCTCGGCTCCGGTTCCGTCATTCACGGCTGCCATGAGGAACAGGACATCCGCAAAATGGGCGGGCTGCGCGGGCGGATGCCGGTGACGTTTCTCACCTACGCGATCGGCATGATGGCGCTCAGCGGGGTGCCGCTCTTCTTCTCCGGCGCCTGGACGAAGGAAGAAATTCTTCATGCGACATTGCAATGGCCGGTCTCGCGCGCGCCGCATTTCCTCATGCTCGCCGGCGTCGTGCTGACGGCGCTCTACATGACGCGGCAGATGATCTACGTCTTCTTCGGCCACCCTCGCGGGTCTGCGGAACACGCGCACGAGAGCCCGCCGGTAATGACGGCGCCGCTCATTGTACTCGCGGTCTGCGTGATTGCATTCAGCGTGATGCTCACGCCGGCGTGGCCGTGGTTGTTCCGGTATCTTGCCGGGGCAACCGCGTCCTTCGCCTTCTCGCAATTGATTCAGCCGGGGTTGTTCATTGCTCTCGCGCTGGTGGTGTTGGGGATCGCACTCGGCGTTCTCATTTACCGGCGACCCGGTGAGCTGGACCCGATGGAGCAGTCCCTGCCCGCGCTCTTCCGCTTCCTCCAGCATGGCATGTGGCTCGATGAACTTTACGATCGAACCGTGCTCGCGTTTGCCCGCGGCGCGGCGCGAACCTCCGACTGGCTGGACCGTTATTTTTGGGACGGTCTCGTCCGGGGCTTCGGTGCACTCGGCAGCTCGTTAGGCTCTTTCACAAAAGGCTTCGATGAACGCGCCATCAATGCCGGAGCGAATGATGCGGCCGCCGCGGCTCGCGATTTGGGAGGACTGATTTCGCGGCGGCACTCCGGGCAGATCCAAACCTATCTCGGAGTCGTCGCCGTCGGCATGCTCGCGCTGCTCCTCCTCTACGCATGGCTCACCTGATCACGGGACTGATTTTTATTCCGATCTTGGGGGCACTGTTCGTGAGCGTGGCCCCGCGGGACTATGGCCGCGCTGTCGCGCTTGGAAGCAATCTCATGACCGTGCTCGTGGCTCTGGCATTATGGCGTTACTTCGATCCGGCCACGGCTGGATTGCAGATGATCACGCGGCAACCGTGGATCCCGAATATTGGCGCGGAGTATTTCCTCGGGATTGACGGACTGAGCCTGCTCCTTGTTCTGCTAACGTCCGTCGTTTTCCCGTTCGCTTTGCTCGCGCAACGCGCCGGCCGCGGGTTTTGCGCACTCATGCTCGTGATGCAGGCGGCGCTCTACGGCACCTTCACCGCACAAAATTTCATCCTCTGGTTTCTCTTCTACGAGATGAGCCTGATTCCGGCTTTCCTGCTCATCAAAGTCTGGGGCGGTGAGAATCGCGATCGCGCGGCGACGAAGTTTTTCCTCTACACCTTTCTCGGGAGCGTCGCGATGCTGCTCTCCTTTCTAGCAATTTATCTCGTTAGGGGAACATTTGATTTCGCGGCCCTGGCCGCGTTCGGGAAAAGCGGATTGCTCCCGGGAAAACTCGGCTGGCTCGCCTTTGCCGGAATCTTCCTCGGGCTCGCGGTAAAGGTGCCGCTCTTTCCCTTTCACACCTGGTTGCCCGACGCCTACGAAGCCGCGCCCACCGGCGCCGCGATGGTGCTCACCGGCGTGCTCTCGAAGATGGGTGTTTACGGTTTTATGCGCCTGTTGCTCCCGCTCTTCCCTAACGAGATCAAGATCATGGGGCCAGCCCTGCTCGCACTCGCGGTTTGCTCGATCGTTTTCGCGTCGCTCGCGGCCTGGGGGCAATCGGACCTGAAACGCATGGTGGCCTACCTTTCGATCAACCATCTCGGCTATTGCATGCTCGGCCTTTTTGCCGTCACTGCGACGACCGCGGTTCCCCCCCGCGAAGCCCAGGCGGCCTTAAGCGGCGTCTTTCTGCAGATCTTCAACCACGGCATCACCGCCGCCGCGCTCTTCTACTTTGTCGGCCTACTCGAGCAGCGGCGCGGTTTGCGCGGGCTGAACGATTTTGGCGGCCTGATGCAGCGGACGCCGCTTCTCTGCGGCTGGATGAGCGTCGCAATGTTCTCGTCGTTAGGCCTGCCCGGCCTCAATGGCTTCGTCGGCGAGTTCTTAATCTTTAAAGGCTCCTTCGCCCTCGCCGCAGGCTACACGGCGGTGGCCGTGCTCGGCCTGCTCATAACTGCGATTGTTTTCCTGCGCGCGATGCAGGCGCTCTTCAGCGGGCCGCTTGATGAGAGCTGCCGCGAGCTTCCCGATCTGCGCCTCGGCGAGAAATGGATCGTTCTGCCGGTCACGCTCCTCATGTTCGGCGTCGGCATTTCTCCGCAGTTCATCCTCACCATCTTTAACTCCACCGTCACGCAGATGGTGCGATTGTTAGGCTGATTGTTGCGTCATGAAAAAAAATGTCGTCCAAGTCGCTCAGATCGCGCATTCCATCCACTTGCTTCGCGGTCAGAAGGTGATGCTCGATTTCGATCTCGCGGCTCTCTACGGCGTTGCCACGAAAGTTTTGAATCAGGCGGTCCGTCGCAATCAGGACCGCTTCCCAGGAGACTTTATGTTTCGGTTGACCTCGGAAGAGGTCCGGAATTTGAGAACACAAACTGTCATCTCAAGTTCCGAAGCCTTGGAAAACAAGGCTGTTAGGTCGAACTGGTCACAATCTGTGACCAGTTCCCGCAAGCACCGTGGCGCGATTTACCGACCGTACGCTTTCACGGAAGAAGGTGTGGCGATGCTCTCGAGTGTTCTGCGAAGCGAAGGCGCGGTGAAGGTAAATATCGCGATCATGCGCGCGTTCGTTAGGCTGCGGGAGGCACTGGAGAGCAATCGCGAGTTGGCGAAGAAGTTTTCGGAACTCGAAACACGGGTGGGCCAACATGATGACGAGATCGCCGCGATCATCGACGCCATCCGGCAGTTGATGGCGCCTGCGCAAAAGCCAGCGCGCGAGATTGGCTTTCACGTGCGCGAGTCGCCGCCGCGCTACGGCACGCGAAAACGCTCGTGATCGCCTGGACGATATACCTCGCATTGGCGGGCGCGACGCTGTCGCTTTTTCTCCCGCGCGCCTTCGCGCGCTGGATTGCGCTCGCCACCGCAGCGAGCGGATTTGCGATTAGTGTCGTCGCGTTTTTCGCACGGCAAGCGGATTTCGCCCACTTCACTACGATCGTGCATGTGCCGTGGGTGCCGGCGCTGGGGATGAACTACCACCTCGCAGCCGACGGTATCAGCCTAACGATGGCGCTTGTCACCGGGCTGACCGCGCTTTGCGCCGTTCTCTTTTCTTGGAAAGTGGAGAGCCGGCCTAACGAATTTTTCTTCTGGCTCCTCCTCGTCGTGGGCGGCTCTTACGGCGTTTTCCTGAGCGCCGATCTTTTTCTCTTCTTCGTTTTCTACGAGCTCGTGATCGTGCCGAAATATTTTCTCATCGCGATCTGGGGATCGACGAACAAGGAATATGGCGCCATGCAGTTGACGCTCTATTCCTTCTTCGGCGGCGCGCTCGTCTTCATCGGCATTCTCGCGGCCTACACGACCGCAGGCACGCTCGACCTCCCGCAGCTCGCGCAATTTCAATTCACCTCGCAGCTGCAAGCGTGGGCTTTCCCGGTTTTGTTTCTCGGGTTCGCCATCCTCGCGGGCATCTGGCCGTTGCACACCTGGGCGCCGACGGGGCACGTCGCCGCGCCCACAGCGGGCTCGATGTTGCTTGCCGGAATCGTGATGAAGCTCGGCGCTTACGGCGCATTACGGGTGGCGATGAACCTTTTCCCGTTAGGCTTGCAGATGTGGAGCAAATGGATGGCCGTCCTGGCCGTCATCGGGATCGTTTACGCGGCGGCGGTCGCGCTGCGCCAGAACGATCTCAAATTTGTCATCGGTTATTCCAGCGTCAGCCATATGGGCTTTGTCCTGCTCGGGCTGGCCGCGGCCAATCTTCTTGGCGTTTCCGGCGCAGTCTTGCAGATGTTTTCGCATGGCGTGATCGGCGCGCTCCTCTTCGCGCTCGCCGGCGTCGTCTATCATCGGACACACACGCGCGATCTGAACGATCTCTCGACGATGAGGCTCGGTCGAACGATGCCTTTTGTCGCGTTCGCGTTTGTCGTCGCGTCCGCCGCGTCGATGGGCATCCCCGGGTTCAGCGGATTCGCCGCGGAAATCACCATTCTGCTCGGCGCGTGGAAGGCTTTCCCGCTGGCGGTAGCGTTTACCGGCATTGGCATGGTGCTGGTGGCGGCGTTCACGTTGCGGGCGTTGAAGAAAGCGTTTTTCGCTGATGATCGTTTTCGCTCGCCAGTTGCCGTTGTCTCGAATGAGCCGGTCCCGTTCGCAGACCCGATCACTTTCGCGGAAAAATTGGGCGCGAGTCTCCTTATCTTTGCCACCCTCGCGGCCGGCCTTTATCCCCGGCTGCTCCTCGACCGCATTGAGCCGGCGGTCGAAGCAATGCGTTTCCTCAAGCCGTGATCTACCTCGATCTCGTTAGGCTCGCGCTCCCTGAAATCATTCTCGTTGTGACCGCGCTGACCGTCCTTTCGATCGGGCTGGCCAGGAAGCGCATGTTAGGAATCTGTTCGGGTATGGCAGCGGCCGGACTTCTCTTTGCCTCGGCTGCAGTCCTCCAGCTGCCGCCACACGCGCTGCTCTTCCACGGGATGATCGTCATCTCGCCTCTTAATTCGTTCTTCAAGATCGTCTGCCTCGCGCTCGCCTTTTTTACCGTCATCCTGGCGCAGAGCAAACGTTCCTTGCCTAACGACGGCGAGTTTCTCGCGCTTATCCTGCTCGGGACGGTGGGCCTGCTGCTGCTCGTCGGGAGCGAAGAGCTGCTCATGATTTTTATCGGGCTCGAGCTTACCGGCCTCTCGCTTTACGTCCTGACCGCGTTCAACAAAGCCGACACGCACTCCGCCGAAGCGGGCTTGAAGTATTTTCTCTTCGGCAGCATGGCAAGCGCCTTCACGCTCTTTGGGCTTAGCTACATTTATGGCCTAACGGGGACGACTGCCCTCGGCGCGATCGCTTCGAAGATGAGCGCCGGGCCGGTGCAGCCGTTGCTCATGGCCGGCATTGTGATGACCCTCATAGGCTTCGCCTTCAAAATCGCCGCGGCGCCATTCCATCTTTGGGCGGCCGATGCTTATCAGGGCGCGCCCATACCAGCGGCCGCGTTCATCGCTTCCGGCTCGAAGGTCGCGTCTTTTTTCGTGCTGGGGAAGATCGTGCTCGTCGGCCTCGGCCCGGCGCATGGCAGCGCTGGTTGGCATGCGATGGTGGGCGGCTGGTCGCCTGTGCTCGCCGCCCTCGCGGCCTTGTCCATCGTCGTGGGAAATCTCACGGCGCTCGCCCAGCGCAACGTCCGCCGATTGCTCGCCTATTCCGCCGTCGCCCACGCCGGTTACACATTGCTCGGCTTGGTGGCGGCGGGGAGAGAAGGATTTTCCGCGACGCTTTTTTACACCACAATTTATGCGATCACGCTGGTCGGCGCATTCGGCGTCGTCGCTTTCGTTAGGCGCGAAACGGGCGGAGACGATCTCTCCGATTTCGCCGGTCTGCGTAACCGTTCCCCGCTCCTCGCCGGCTGCATGGCCATCTTCATGCTTTCGCTCGCGGGCTTGCCGCCGCTCGCCGGGTTCTTCGGCAAGTTTTACCTTTTCAGCGTTGCTCTGCACGCCGGCCCAAACCATGGCCTGCTTTGGCTCGTCGCGCTCGCCCTCCTCGGCAGCCTCATCTCGCTCTACTATTACCTGATCATTCTGAAGGCGATCTTCCTCGACGAGTCGAACATGACCGGCTTCGCTTTGCGCCCCGATTTTCTGCAGCGCAGCGCGCTCACGCTGCTCGCGGCCTCCGTCTTATTGTTAGGCGTAGTGCCCGACGCCTTGCTCCAACGAATCCTCGCCACGCTCTCGTAGAGCAGCTGCGACACGGTGATTTCAGCTTGACGTGCCGCGAGCCGGCGGGACAATCGCCCCTATGAAAACGCTCAAGACTGCACTTGCCACCACTGTCGCCGCGCTTGCGGCGGCCTTTATCGCGACTCCGATCTTCGCCGCGGAGCCGACGCCTAACGACACCGCCACCTCGCCAGCCGGACAAGCTCCCGATGCCGAGATGATGGCCAAGATGATGGAAATGGCCAAACCGGGCGAAAATCAGAAACTCCTCGGCGACCGGGCCGGCACTTGGAATTACAAACTGAAATTCTGGATGGCGCCGGGCGCTCCGCCGAGCGAGTCAAAGGGCACGGCCGTAACGAAATCGGTTTTCGACGGACGTTATTCCCTCATGAACGTAACGGGCAAAATGGAGATGCCCGGGGCGGACGGCAAAATGAAGAGCATGTTGTTCAAAGGCATGTCGGTGGATGGCTACGACAACGTGAAACAGAAATTCGTTTCCAGTTGGATCGACAACATGGGTACCGGTATCATGATGTCGGAAGGCACCTACGACCCGGGCACGAAAACTTTCACCTATCAGGCCGAGGAAGAGATGATGCCCGGGATGAAAACCAAAGTGCGCGAGGTGGTCAAGATCGTGGACAAGGATCACCACACCTTCGAATTCTACGAAGATCGTGGCGGCCAGGAAACCAAGACGATGGAGATCGACTACACGCGCCAGAAGTAGGCGTTTGCCTGCGGAGGTACGCGCATGACCATCTCACGACGTAAATTTGCGCAATTGTTAGGCGCCGGCGCGGCTGCCACGGTGGCACGACCGGCGCTTTCTTTTTGCAAACCGGCGGCAGCTGAGTCGCCGGCGCAGTTTGCGGGCTCGAGCATCGTTCGCTTGAGCTCGAACGAGAATCCCTACGGACCATCGCGACAAGCTCTCAAGGCTATGAGCGACGCCTTTGGTCTGGCCTGCCGTTATCCCGACGAACACACAGGCGTGTTGGTGGAATCGCTCGCGAAACTAAACGCGGTCCAGCCCGATCAGATCCTGCTCGGCGACGGCTCGGGCGAGATTCTCAAGTTGTGCGCCGAAGCTTTCACTGGCGCACGCGGTAAGCTCATTTCGGCCGATCCTACTTTCGAGGCAATCGTGAAGTACGCGGCCGCCGGCGGCGCGGAGGTCGTGAAGGTCCCGCTCACTTCCAGCTACAGTCATGACCTTTCGCGAATGATGGCTGCGGCAAATGGAGGACTGGTTTACATCTGCAATCCCAACAACCCGACCGCCAGCATTACGCCCAAGGACGAAATTCGGGAGATCATTAGCAAGGCCTCGCCCCAGACTATGATCCTGGTCGACGAAGCTTACTTTCACTACGCCGACAGCCCGGATTACGAGAGCGTGATCCCGCTGATCAAAGATCACCCGAACCTGATCGTCGCGCGGACCTTTTCCAAGATTTATGGAATGGCCGGCCTGCGCTGCGGTTACGGCGTCGCTCAGAAGGGGGCGATCGAGCGACTGCGAAAGTATCAGGCGTGGGACAGTGTCAACATCATGGCCCTGACCGCCGCGATCGCGAACCTCAACGATCCCGATCAAGTCGTCGACGGCCGCCGTTTAAATAGCGAAGCAAGAGCCTTCACGATCGGTGAGCTCGATAGGAGGGGTTACAAGACCATCCCTTCGCAGGCGAACTTCATCATGGTCGATGTGAAGCGTCCAGTCGTGCCGCTGATCAACGGGCTGAAGCAGCGCAAGGTGGAGGTCGGCCGATTATTCCCGGCCCTGCCGAATCATCTGCGAGTCACCATCGGGACGAAAGCCGAAATGGAAGCTTTCCTCTCGGCGCTTCGCGAAGTCACTGGCTCCACTGCAACCTAAGGCGAAAAATGGCTGCAAAAGCTGGAGGTCACAAAAGTGGGTTCCTTCTGCCTGGGGGAGAAGGTTAGGATGAGCTCGCCCGGGCGATCGCATCGCGCCCTTGGCCCCCTGACCGCGGTCGCAATATCGCGGATCTATGCTATAATCCGCGATGTCCAAGCCATCTGGCGCCTCTTTTACCCGTCGCGCGCCCGACATTATCACTGAAGAACTGGTGGCCGTGCTTTCCTCGAAAGCCTCGTTTGAGTTCAAGCCCTTGTTCAACATCCTCCTGCTCAACCTTCGGGAGCGCAACGCGGCCAGCGGCGGCGAAGAAATGCTGCGCCTGCGTTCCTACGAAAAGCTGCAGGGTCTGGTCAGCCAGGGAGCGGTCAGCCGCAAAGTCATCGGCACGACCAAGAAATACAAAGGCGTCTCCGCGCGGATGACCGCCCTGAGCGCGGAGATGAAAGTCTTGCGCGCCGAATGGGATCAGCGTGCCCTCGCCAAGGCGGCCGCCGCGGCGGCGAGCTAAGTCTTCCCTCCGGCGCGACGTAGTCTGCCGACAAGCAACGATTCGCCTACGCCCGTTAGGCGGTTCGCCGCGTATTTCCCACGGCCTAGTGCGACTTTTCGTCGATCGCCAGATAATCGTTGCGCGGCGGACTGAAGGTATCGAGCACGCGAGTCGGCAAGATCGTTTCCACACCATGCGGGACATCGCTCGCGAGATAGAAGGAGTCACCTGTCGATAACTCAGGCGGCACGCCCTCCACGATCAGCCGCATTTGGCCTTCGAGAATGTGTACGATCTGCTCCTGCGCGTGCTGATGCACCGGCATCCGGCTTCCCTCTGCCAAGGTGGCGATCATCTGATACATCGTCCGACCATTGCGCCACGGTCCGGCGGGAAATGCCGGGACAAATCTCAATCGACGGATCTCCTCGTTTCATCTTGCGAGTCTCCAGTAACAGAAGCCCAAAGTGAATTCATTTCAGTTTCGAAAACCGATTTCAACCGATAAATCGCGTTCTCTGATCGCGAATCAGCTACGCGGCCATGGCCGCCGCGGCGCAGCAGTTCTTATATTTCCGGCCGCTGGCGCAGGGACAGTGCTCGTTCCGGCCAATTTTGCGATACAGCCGCCGCCGCTCGATCACGTGCTCCCACACCAGCTTCTGCTCCTTTTGCACCAGCCAATGCGCGAATTGATTTACATGCCGGTTGAACTCGTCGCCGGTCGCCTTTGGGTGCGATTCCAGCGGCTGGTCTGCCTTTCTCAGGCGCCGCCATCGAAACGATCTACGGCAAAGTTGGACGCTTCGGCGAGGAGACGGAGTAATTCTTCGCGTCGTCGATAAGATCGCCACGGCTGAAAAGCGAGAAAACTTTGTGGCCCCGCTCTTCAATGGCCTTGCGACCGCCTTCCTCGCGATCTACCAGCGCCAGCACGAACGCGACCTTCCCTCCTTCACTCTCAATCGCGTCGATGGCCTGAAGGGTTGATCCCCCCGTCGTAATCACGTCGTCGATCACTACCACGGAGTTGCCTAACGAGAAGTTCCCTTCGATCAATTTATGGCGGCCGTGACCTTTCGCCTTCTTTCTCACCGTAAAGGTCTGCAGCGTCGTCTCGGGATCGGCGGCAAAGGCAGCGATTCCGATGCTCAAAGCTATCGGATCGGCTCCCAGGGTCAGCCCGCCGACCGCGTTAATGTGGACACCAAGTGCAGCGGCAGTCTCCTTGACAAGCTGCCAACCAACCTGGCCGACCAAAGTAGCGCCCCGCGGGTCCATGGTCGTCAACTTGGCATCGACGTAGAAATCACTCTGCGCCCCCGAAGCGAGAGTAAAACTCCCCTGGCACACCGATTTTTTCGTGAGGAGCTTTTGCAACTCGTGCTTGAGATTTTCCTCGTTCACATCAGGAGATCGCATCGACCAGTTGGGCCTGGCTAATCTGTCCGTTGAGGTAGGTGCAATCTTATCGCGCCAATCTGCCGGGTTATTTTCAATGGAATGGATTTAACAGCTTCTTATGTCCCAAATCGACGAAAAACTTGCCGTGCATCGTAAACGAGCCGGGCAGTGCATCGTAAATTTCTCGAGCGACGGGCGCTGATTAACTCGAGCGGGGCTGGCGGCAGCTAAACCAGAGTTGGCGCTCAGAAGTCGAATGCTTTAAGCATTCGATTTCCCGTGCGGAGGCAGAGTTCCTGAGAAGGAGTACGCAAATCAACGCCGCACTGGCTGCGCTCGAGAGTCAACCGACCACGTCAGAACCGTGATCGTTCCCCCGGAGCTGAGCCAAACGTCCGCCGGATGCTTTTGAGCTTTAAGGAGTCTCACTCAGCGCGCGGGGCTTCTTCGTTCAAGCGACGAGTCAGGTGGCAATTGGATCTTCACCGCACACCTATGCGCTGCTATACGTGACTCACGTATAGCCACCAACTGCGAACCTGTCTTCCTTCGTGGGTCCCTGACTTTCTGAATCGAAGTAATTCCCGCCTATGCCCCACCAGCCGCGCGTTCCAGCTCGGCCAGGTCCAGCTTCTCCATCTGCCAGAGCGCGGCCGTGACCCGCTGCACGCGCGCGGGATCATCGTCCCGCAGCCAATCCCACACTTTGCGGGGCACGATCTGCCACGCCATCCCGAATGGATCCTTCAGCCAGCCGCACTGGATCTGCTCGCCCCCATCGGCGGCCAGCTTCTCCCAGTAGTGATCGATCTCCTCCTGCGACTCGCAGTTCACCACCAGCGAGAAGGCGTTGGTAAAGGGAAAGCCCGGCCCGCCATTGAGGGCCACAAACTGCTGGCCCTGCAGCTCGAACGCGATCGTCATCACCGTGCTCGCCGGCCGCGGCCCATTCTCCGGGTAACGCGTCGTCGTATCGACGTCAGTCCGACTATTGGTCGCGGCCGGACCGTCCTTTAAAACACCAGCACCTGATACCCGTCGTCGATCAGCTTCTTGAAGCTCGGATGGCCCTTGAACTCATCTATCAAGGTGATGTTCGCCTCCTTGATCTTGTCGGTTACCTCAAACGCGCCTGCGCAATAGCTGCACGCACCTTCGATCTGGCCGCGCACCTTTTCGAAAAGCTCGTTGTACTTGTGATCTTTCTTCGAGAACTCGGCGGCCGCTTGCGTCCCGGCGCCATCAAAAATGATGCGGGCTTCGCCCCCGCCGTCCTTCGCGTATTCGAGTGCGCCCATGAACGCGTTCACGACACGTCCGAGGCTTTCGTGGGTATCGCCGGCGGCGAGAATGATGAATGCTGCTTTTGACATAGAGATCTCCGGTAGAGGTTGGCTGGCTCTTATCGATACGCGCGACAGGAGCTCCTTGGCCGCAAACGCGCGCCAACCCACGCTGAACGCGCGCGGCTGACACGAAGCGCGATAGTTCTCCGGATGGATTCCATCACCCGAAGACGCTCTTTGCGTTTGCTCGCTCTCGGAGCAGGCGCGGCCACGCTCGGAATTCCCCTCCTTCGCCACCGCCTGCACGCCGCTAAACCTCCGCTTCAAACTATGCGACATAAACCAAAGGCCGTCGTCCTCGACGTCATTGAAACCTGTTTTGCCATCGATCCGCTCGACGAAAAATTGAGCGAACTCGGACTCCCAGCCGGCTCCTTGAAGGTTTGGTTTCCGCGCGTCCTGCGCGACGCCTTTGCGCTGCAGGTCACCGGCACCTACAAAGGTTTCGCCGAAATTGCGACCGGCGCACTCGCGTCGCTCTTGGCCGAAAACAAGATCGAGCCGAACGCGGAGAAGATGGAAGGCGTGATCGAGAGCTTCGCGGCCCTGCCCATTCATCCCGATGTCAAAGAAGGCATCCAACTCCTGCGCGCCGCCGGGATTCGCATCGCCGCTCTCACCAATGGCAGTGCTACCACCACGCGGAAGATGTTCGCCGGCGCCGGCCTCGAAGATGCGATCGAGAAATTTATCTCCATCGAAGAAGTGAAGCAGTGGAAACCCGCCGCCGCCGTCTATCTCCACGCCGCGAAACAGCTCGACCTTGCCCCGGCCGACCTTGCGCTCGTCGCCGCGCACGACTGGGACATCGACGGCGCGGTCAAGGCCGGCCTAACGACCGCTTACATTGCGCGCAGACAACCGCGCGGCTCCTCCGCCATGTCACCGCCCGATGTTACCGCACACACGCTACCCGAGGCAGCCCGCGCGCTGCTCGCGCTTCCCGGCTAAGGCAAGCTTCAGTGAAGCGTGAACCGCTCGGCGAATTCGAATAGCGACCAGCTTCTCCCAGGGGTGATCGATCTCCTCCTGCGACTCGCAGTTCACCACCAGCGAGGCCGCATTGCTAAAGGGAAAGCCCGGGCCGTCATTGAGGGCCTCGAGCGCCATCCCGCGGTCGTTAAGCAGGACCTGCCGGAAGTTTACGCTTTCATCGCGCGGGACGACCAGGCCGCAGCCGAACGAGTTCTCGAAGCGGTGGAAACCGGATTCTTGCAGTTAACGCGCCATCCTGAAAGCGGCGTCGCCTTTCCGACTCGCAATCCCAGGTTAAAATGAAAACGCAATAAGCGCGTGATGCCGTCGCCTC